>JAQSYT010000108.1 GCA_029256065.1 Paenibacillaceae bacterium | reverse complement strand
TCGCATCATACAAGTCCCACATGCTGCACTCTCCCTCCTTGTCGCGCTTCTTCCAGCCTGACTCTTGCGCCGATCGTGCGGCTCCCCTTCATTCCCCGCCCCTTACCGTGCCGGGACTGATCCGCTCCCCCCGGCGCAGCCTGTGGCGCACCTCCATCACCTGCCTGTCCAAGGCTTCAATAATAGCAAGGCTCTCCCGTTCTTCATCCGAAGATTCCAACACACCGGCAATGCCCCCGTTTTTGATCACAATCCGCTTCCCTGCACTCAAGGCCAGTACCGGATCATGAGTGGACATCAGCACCATTTTGTCCTGCCCGGCCAAAAGACTGACAGCCTCCCTGCGGTCGATGCCTGCATTTTCGATTTCGTCGATAAGCACAATGGGCGATGCGCTCATATAGGCCGTATCTGCGATCATTAAGGCTCGGGATTGGCCTCCCGACAGCTGTGTTACCTTAGTATTCATGGTGAATTTCTCACCGGCCAGCTCATTGGCACAGGCGAAGCATTGCCGGATAACACCCTCCGCATCCCCGCAGAGCCTGCTCCGCGCGTGCATCTCAAGAAACTCCGCCACACTCAGGTCCACCACAAAATTCATGTTTTGCGACAGCTGGGCCACCAGCCTTCCCTCCATAGAAAATCGGAAATCGTCATCCACCTCAGCACCGTTGATGAGTATGCGCCGCCTGGTTGGCGTATCTCCCTGGGCAATACACTCAATATCCCCCAGGAGCCTGCTTTTGCCGGAGCCGGTGGGACCGACGATGCTGATAATCTCCCCTTTGCGGATGGTAAGCTGCACATCCTCCGGCTGGCCGTTTTTGTCCCGGCCTCCCAGGATAGTCAGGGTTCTGATCTCCTGCAAGGAAGAGGGATTAGCCAGAACCGAATCCATGAACTCCGCCAACTGGGCCAGCACCTCCTCTGGGGTGCATCCGAATTCCGCCAGGCGTTCCGCATTCGCATAACCCATAGCCTCCGGTAGCGGAAGCTGCCTTGGCAATGAGTCCAGATTCAAATTCAGGAAGAAATCCCGGGTGATGGGGTATAGCTGCTCCAGCTCTGCAATGGTGCGGGTATGGATCGTCTCTACATAGGTCATGGCGCACACCCGAAATCCATTTTTTTCAGCATCCCCATCTGATAACTCTCTCCGATCCGGGTTTCTCCCGTGCAGTAGGAGCATACGGAGGCCGGTGTGGTGAACCGCAGCCGCATATCCCGCAGAGTGAAGGTGTCGGGTGCTGCAACCACGTGCTTGCCCAGCATAAAAGCCCCTTGACCGGTTATGCCGTTGACCTGCAGGATGGACGCCCGGCTGTTCACCTGCCTGACATTGAACCGGAACACCTCCCGCTCCGCCTGAGAGACGATATCCCCCTTCGTGATCACCGCCAGATCCGCCAGCTTGAGCATCGGCCCGATTTTTCGGGGGGTATGGATGCCGGACAGACTGTCAATGACACAGATGGCCAGAATGCCGCGGATATGGGGGGAGCAGCGGTTGCAGAGCCCCGCACTTTCGGTAATCAAAAGGTCCAGTCCTATTCTGCGGCCCCACTCTACCGCATCCTCTATATTGCTCACATAGAAATGATCGGGGCATACCTTCCCTGAATACCCTACTTGCACCTCGATACCCGCTTCCCGGTACCGGTGCTGGTCGAAGGAGGTGAGACAGTCGAATTTGACCACTCCAAGCCTCCAGTTGTTCTCCTTCAGGGATTCGGCCAGCTGCAGGATTACTGAGGTTTTGCCGGATGACGGAGGGCCGGCTACCGTGACAAGCTTCATACTCCCACTCCTTATGATCAGATCTAAATATAACCAAATATATTAATTAGACATAATCTACATAGATTTTCCGGAAAAATCAACAGTATTTTGAATTTTGTAATAATTAAATATGTCTTGTTATATTTATTTATAACTTAATCATTGACAGAGTTTTCCCGGTACTGCTACAATTGTCGAAAAAATAGGGAGAGATGCCATTGTACGGCCGCAGAGCTATTCCGCTTTTGTCCGGACTTATATTGCTTCTCCTCGCCATGGTCGTCATTTCGCTAAATCTGGGACGTTATCCCATCTCTCCCGGCCAGGTGCTTCACATGCTTGCGCCAGGCATCGGCAATGGCTGGGGTTTACCCGAAGCGGATGAGCAAATGAAGGCGATTTTCTTTCAGGTGCGCCTGCCCCGGATCTTTCTGGCCTGTCTGGTGGGCTGCTGCTTGTCTGCTGCCGGTGCGGCTTACCAGGGAATCTTCCATAATCCCATGGCAGCCCCGGATGTGCTTGGAGCATCGGCGGGTGCGGCCTTCGGCGCTGCCCTGGCCATTCTTCTGGAGGGATCGAAGCGGGATATTACCGCCAGCGCATTCCTGTTCAGTCTGGCGTCAGTCGGTCTTGTGCTGTTCATAGGCCGGCGGGGCAAAGGCAGACAGATCCTCACCCTGATTCTCTCAGGCATCATGATCGGCTCCCTCTTCTCCGCCTGCACCTCATTTGTGAAGCTGGTGGCGGACCCCAACGACCAGCTGCCTGCCATTACCTATTGGCTGATGGGCAGTCTGGCCGGAGCACAGCCCGCGGATGTGCGGTTTATTCTGATTCCTATGGCTGTGGGGATCATTCCACTCTATCTGCTCCGGTGGCGGATCAATGTGCTGACCTTGGGCGAGGAGGAAGCCCGGGCTATGGGGATACATACCAGTGCCATCCGGATGGCGGTGATATTCTCCGCCACCCTGATTACCGCCTCAAGCGTAGCAGTCAGCGGCATGATCGGCTGGGTGGGCCTGGTAATCCCCCATCTGGCCCGGAAATTTGCCGGACCAAATTACAGTCAGCTTCTTCCGGCTTCCATGCTGACTGGTGCGATTTTTCTCCTGATTGTGGACAATGTCTCCCGGAATGTATGGACCAGCGAAATTCCTATCGGTATCCTGACGGCGTTTATCGGTGCACCTTTCTTTCTGGGCCTGATTATGAAAAATGGGGGCAGCAGCGGATGAGCATTCAGGTGAACCGGCTCCAATTCTCTTACCGCAGCAAGCAAGTGCTGCATGACATCACATTTAGCCTGGAGCAGCCGTCGCTGCTGTGCCTTCTGGGACCAAACGGTGTAGGCAAAAGCACCCTGTTCCGTTGTCTGCTGGGTTTACTTACCGGATACACCGGAGAGATTAAGGCAGCGGGGCGGGATATCCGCAAGCTGAATCCCGCACAGCTGGCCCAGTTGGTGGCGTATGTGCCCCAATCCCACTCCCCCGCCTTCAGCTATTCGGTGCAGGATATGGTGCTCATGGGCACCGCCTCTCATTTTTCTCTAATGGCGTCCCCCGGCCGGAAAGAGCGCCAGCTGGCAGATGAAGCCATGGACCGGCTGGGAATCCTCCCCTTGCGGGAGCGCAGCTTCCTGGAATTAAGCGGCGGTGAACGCCAACTGGTGCTGATCGCCCGGGCACTGGCCCAACAGGCGAAGATTCTCCTCATGGATGAACCAACAGCCAATCTGGACTACGGCAACCAGCTAAGGGTGCTTCAGCGTGTGAAGGAACTGACCTGTTCCGGTTATACGGTGATTCAATCCACCCATAACCCGGATCAAGCCCTGCTGTTTGCCGACCAGGTGCTGGCCATGAAGGAAGGGCGGGTGTTCGCATGGGGCTCTCCCGGCAGGGTTATTGATGAAAGCCTGCTTAAGGAGCTGTACGGCGTGGATATTTCCTTGGAAAGGCTGTACGGGGGAGCGGTTTCCGTCTGCATCCCCAAGTTTGCAGTTCCGGCTGAGGCATTAATCTAATTTCATATAATGGAGAGTGAATAAGATGAAACAATTGAAATTGCGCTTTGCGAAATTTGGACTTGCAGCTGTGCTGCTGATTGCAATACTCCCCGCCTGCGGCTCTTCCGGCAAGGATACCTCAGGAACCGCAGCAACAGCTTCCCCTGCTGCCGCTTCGGCTGCCGCCAGCACCTCGCCTTCCCCCTCCCCTTCCGCTCCGGCTTCCGTAACCTTCACCGATTCGGCAGGACGCAAGGTGGAAATCCCCACCGGGATTGACCGGATCGCCCCCTCCGGGCAATTGGCCCAAATGGTTCTGTTTGCCCTGGCGCCGGACAAGCTGGTGGGCCTGTCCAACAAATGGAGCGGCGATGCAGGAGCCTTCATGGATGATAAGTACCTGAAGCTGCCGGTATTCGGCCAGTTTTACGGCTCCGCCAATCTGAATAAGGAAGCTCTTGCCGCCGCCAAACCCCAGCTGATTATTGACATCGGCGAAAAGAAAAGCAGCATTGTGGAGGATATGGACGGTGTTCAGAAGCAATTGGGCATACCCACCATTTTCGTAGAGGCGACATTGTCCTCCATGTCCACTGCCTATGATACCCTGGGGCAAATTCTGGGGATGCCCAAGGAAGCCAAGGTCCTTTCTGATTACACCAAGGAAATTTACACGACCACCACGGATACCATGAAGAAAATGGGGGACAAAAAGGTCAAGGTGCTGTACAGTCTTGGAGATACCGGAACCAATGTCATTGCCAAGGGCTCCTTCCATGCCGAGGTGCTGGATCTGATGACAGACAATGTGGCTGTGGTGGATAACCCGTCCAGCAAAGGCACGGGCAATGAGGTCTCCCTGGAGCAGATTGTCCAATGGAAGCCCGATGTGATTTTGTTTGCACCCGGCAGCATTTATGGCAAAGCCTCCGCAGATTCTGCCTGGAAAACCATGAAGGCCATTTCCGGCAACAAATATTACGAGGTACCCGCCAACCCCTTCAACTGGCTGGGCTCGCCTCCTTCCATCAACCGGTATATGGGCATGATCTGGCTCTCCCAGCTCCTGTATCCGGATTCCTTCCAATATGATATGAAGAAAGAGGTCAGCCGCTTCTACACCCTGTTCTATCACAGCAAGCCATTGACAGATGAGCAGTACAAAAGCTTGACCGAAAAGGCGATTAAATAATCCGGCAGAGCATAATGCCGACACAAATAAAAGCAGTCCCACCGCTACCAGGCGGAAGGGACTGCTGTTGTGATGTTTATGAGTATTTGCATTTTAGTTGGCTTCCCGGGTCCATCCACTTATCTATCTGCGGCTGGCGAGATCCTGCCGGACCAGTTGGATCACCTCATCAGGGCTCATACTGCCCAAATCCCCGGCCTCCCGCTTGCGCACCGATACATAAGCTCCTTCCGCTTCGGCATCCCCCACCACCAGCATGTACGGGATTTTTTCCATTTGGGCCTGGCGGATTTTGTAGCCCAGCTTCTCCCGGCGCAGGTCCGCCTCCACCCGGATTCCTTCCTGCTGCAGGGTATTCCGCACCGACAAAGCATAGTCCGCATGGGCTTCTGAAACCGCCACTACCTTAACCTGCACCGGAGCCAGCCAAACCGGGAAAGCTCCCGCATAATGCTCAGTGAGAATGCCCATAAACCGGTCAATAGAGCCGTATACCGCCCTGTGAATGACCACAGGACAATGCTTGCCCCCGTCCTCCCCCACATAGGATAAACCAAATTTCTGCGGCATTTGGAAATCCAATTGGATAGTCCCGCACTGCCAGCTCCGTTTCAGGGCATCGCGGATATGGAAGTCGATTTTTGGCCCGTAAAACGCCCCGTCCCCTTCATTGACCCGGTAGGGCATCCCCATCTTGTCTAACACGTTCCGAAGAGCATTCTCGGCCTCCTCCCACAGCTCCGCAGACCCCATGGAATCCTCCGGCCTTGTGGACAGCTCCACCTTATAGGAGAAGCCAAACACGTCATATACCTGGTTAATCAAGGCAATCACGTGCCCGATTTCCTCCTCGATCTGCTCCGGGCGCACAAATATATGGGCATCATCCTGACAGAAGGTGCGGACCCGCATCATGCCGTTCAACGCGCCGGAGAACTCATGGCGGTGCACCTGGCCGAACTCCGCCAGCCGGACGGGCAGCTCCCGGTAGGAATGCAGGCTATTCTTAAAGACAAGCATGTGGCCGGGACAGTTCATGGGCTTCAACGCAAACGCATCCTCATCCACCTGAGTGAAGTACATATTATCCTTGTAATGATCCCAGTGGCCGGAATGCTCCCATAACCGCCTGTTCATCATCAGAGGGGAGCGGACCTCCTGGTAGCCCTGCCGGTTCTGTACCTCCCGCAGAAAGTTTTCCAGCTCTGACCGGACTACCATGCCATTAGGCAAATAAAAGGGCATACCCGGCGCTTCCTCGGAGAACATAAACAGCCCCAGCTCCTTGCCCAGCTTCCGGTGGTCCCGCTTCTGCGCTTCCTCCAGCAGGTGCAGATGCTCCTTAAGCTGTGCTTTTTTGGCGAAGGCTGTCCCGTACACACGCTGCAGCATCCGCTTGGATGCATCCCCCTGCCAATAGGCGCCGGCCGCATGGAGCAGCTTCATCGCTTTGATTCCGCCAGTGGATTGGAGCGGACGCCCTTCCTGCAGGTCCAGAAAATCCCCTTGGACATAAATTGTTATTTTGCCGTCAGCTGGCAAAGGCAGCCCGGACAGCAGCTCCAGCTTATACGGCTCCCGGCGAAGCAGCAATGCCGCGTCCTCCCTGCTCACAGAGCGGCATTCGATGGAACGGTCCTCTCTGATGATTTGCTCCATCACCTTCTCAATGGCAGCTAAATCCTCCGAAGTGAAGGGCTTCTCCACCTCAAAATCATAATAAAAGCCGTCCTCAATGACAGAGCTTGCGCCTAATTTAACCTGTTCGGCTCCGTACAGCTGCTTTACGGCCTGGGCCAGCACATAAGCGGCAGATTGGCGGATAGCCTGCTGCAGGCTTAATTCCCTGTCTCCGGGAGATGGATTCAAAATCGGGTTGTTGTTCATATTTTCCATGTTGTACTCCTCCATATATGCTGAATTTAGGTGGTTGAAAAACAAAAAAACGCACAGTCCCCAAAAAAGGGACGAGTGCGTTCAGCTCGTGGTTCCACCCTTGTTCAACCTGGCCGGGTCCTCTTCCATACGGGGAAGGCGGAGCGGGATTCAGGTCCTTGAAGGAGTCCGTTAACGGAAGACCGGCCGGTACCGGATACTGCCGCGGCCACGGAGGCCCAGGGTTCACCGGTACTGCTCCAAAGGGGTAACCGTGCATCGGGTTTGACGGAGAAGCTTTCAGCCGGTGGCTTCTCTCTCTGAACGGCCCGTTAATGGCGGTCATGTCTTTGGTCAGCGCATTGCAATATGAATTGAACTCATATTAACAGCGCGCTGTGCCAAAAGTCAAGAGGCATACCTCCTGGCCACGCTGGCATTTTTCGGAACAAACCGTCTTAAGAAACTCAGGGGACCGCCTATCCTGCAAAAGTACAGTTATTTTTGGCCGTGATCCCGTTTGGCGCTCCTATCCTGCAAAAGTGCATCTATTTTTCGCTGAAACCGCCGAGTGGGCGTATTTCGCAGGAATTAGATGCACTTATGCATTTTGGCTACCCGTTTTAACGGCTGTCCGAGAAAATAAATGCATTTTTGCACTTTGACATCTGCTCTTCCCCACCCAAAGTATGGGCGGTCTCCTTCAAACAAAGACGGAGAGCAACGGCACGGTTCGGCACGGATGCCCATGAAGATTCTAATCGAATTGCCCTTCGCTCCAATTATGCCGGGTCCAGATATCCCTTGACCAATCCCGGCTGAAGCGGCGCCGGGCATTCGCAGGAGGTTTTCAACTGCACATATTGTGCGCTGTCGGAGCTGGTATGGAAAGCATGCATGATCTCCAGAACATGCAGCGCCATCTCTCCGTTAGCCCGGTGAGTCTCCCCGGTTACAAGAGAACGGGCCATATCCGCCACGCCGATGCCCCTGCTGTTCTCGTCGTAGGTATGGACAAGGGGAATCTCCAGCGCTTCCTTGCGCCCGGCGGGCTGGAGCAGAACAGGTCCGCCGAAGGTGTTGGGATCCGGCACGGACAAGGTTCCCCCTGTTCCGTAGATCTCGATCCGCGGCAGCTTGCTGCTCCAAACATCAAAGCTGGTGATCATGGTGGCGACTACGCCGCTTTGGTAAAGAAGCGTGCCGGCCACATGGGTGGGAACCTCCACCGGAATCTTTTGCCCGAACTTGGGGGCGCTGGTGATGGTCCGTTCCGCATAGGCGGAGGATGTCATGCCGCATACAGTCTTTGCTGGCCCCAGCAGCGACGCAAGCGCCGTAAGATAATACGGTCCCATATCGAACATAGGCCCGCCGCCGGCCTGGTAATAAAATTCCGGTGCGGGATGCCAGCCCTCATGGCCGTGGCAGGCCATAAACGCCGTTGCCGCCACCGGCTTGCCGATGTAGCCGTCATCAATCAGCTTGCGGCACAGCTGGAGGCCTGCGCCCAAGAAGGTGTCAGGCGCGCAGCCCAGCATCAGCCCTTTCTCCCGGGCCAGCTGCACCAGAGCTGTCCCTTCCTCCAGGGACAGAGTAAGCGGCTTTTCCACGTAAACATGCTTGCCCGCCAGAAGCGCCTGCCTGGATACCTCATAGTGGTGCTTGGGGGTAGTAAGGTTAACGACAATGTGGATATCGTCCCGCTCCAGCAGCTCTGTGGTGGAGAGTGCATGGGGAATACCATGCTGTTCCGCCGCGGCCGCCGCCCTGTCCAAATCCAGGTCGGCACAGGCGGCCACCCGGGTATTGGCAAAGGTTTGCGTCAGATTGGTCAGATAGATCCCGCTGATATTGCCGCAGCCGATAATGCCTATATTTATTTTGTCCATGATTACTCTCCCTCCCCACGACCGGCAGCCCACAGAAAGCCCCGGCGCATCAATTCCTTGGCTTCGGGAATATCAAAGACATCGGCATGATGGCCCAATGCGTTGTAGAATACCTTGCCTTTGCCCCAGCGTTTGGTGTACACCACTGGCATGACGATGCTGCCGTTGGCGGAATGCGCCCCGTCCGTAACGGGAAAGGTGGTGGTAGCCAGCACCTGGACAGCGGGATCCACATGCAGGTAATACTGCTCGGATACCACGGTGAAATCCTTGATGCCCTCCACAATCGGACTGGATGAGGAAGCCACCATGTTCACCCGGTATTCCACGCCGTCGTTCAAGGGATGGGCAACCCATTGGGACCCGGTCATAAATTGCCATTCGGTGCTGTTCCGGAAGGCATCGCACATCCCCCCGTGGCAGCCTGCCAGCCCTACTCCCGCCTCCACAGCCTTCAGCACGGGCTGGATCTGCTCCTTCGTTATCTCGCCCATGGTCCACACGGGGACGATCAGGTCTAAGCCCAATAATTTCTCCTGGTCAAGGAAGCTGTCCAATGTATCGGAAATCTCCACTTGAAAGCCTTCTTGCTCAAGAATATCCGCGAATACCCGGGATACCTGGGTGGGCTCGTGACCGTCCCAGCCCCCTTTGACTATCAAAGCCTGCTTTGTTTGTGCCATCTTGGCTTCGCCATCCTTTCTGCATTGCGCAGATCAGTTGATTCGCTTTTATTGTACGCCTTGAGTTGGACTGGTTCTCGCCAAATTCATTGAGGATATGGACATTTTTTGCTATATTTATGGCACTGGGGTCGTGATTGCAAATACTCCACAAAGGGGGGATGAGGATGAGAGCCTTTCATGAGAACAGGCAGTACCGGACCAATCTCCGCTTCCAATCCTTTTTGACGCGTAATATCCATTTCCTGGCCCACTGGCATCAAGAGGTGGAGCTGGTTTATGTAAAGGAAGGCGTAATCTGGATGGGAGTAAACAGGGAAGTCCGGAGGCTGGAACAGGGGGATTTTGCCTTTTGCGCCAGCGGGGATATCCATTTTTATGACAGCAAGGAGGAGCCCTCCGCTCTGTTGATCCAGATTTTTCATCCCAGTCTGATCGGCTTGCCGGGCGGCTGGCCCCAGGATGTGCGGCTGCTCTCCCCTTTCTTGACGAAGACCTCCGGAGCGCGTTCCGCCAAGGATTATACAATTCTGGCTGGTGCCATGTCCGGGCTTATGGAGCGCGCCCAGGAGGAATGGCAGCAGGCAGGCTCCTGCCACGAACAAATCATCACGGGCATCCTGCACGAAATGTGCGGTTATGCCGTGCGCCATATGGAGCTGGAGCCGGCTGACGAGGGCAACGCCAAACGGCGTATGGCGAATATGAAGGTGATGCAGCGGGTGCTGGATTTTCTGGAGGAGGCCTATGCCGGGGACATTACCATGGAGCAGGCGGCCCAGGCGGCACAGATGAGCCCCTTCTACTTCTCCCGGTTTTTCCGCGGGATGACCGGCATGAGCTTTCCCGCTTATCTGAATTCCATCCGCATCAGCCGGGCGGAGGAATTGATCCGCAGCACTAACCGGACTATGCTGGACATTGCCCTGGAATGCGGCTTCAGCAATGTGCGGACCTTCAACCGGGTATTCCGGCAATTCCATGGAAGCCCGCCCACAAGGCTGCGGCAAGGCTGACATTATACCCATTCCAAACGGAGGGAACCATCATGAAAAATCTGCTTGTGGCGGATGACGACGCCAATATCCGGACGCTGCTCCGTTATGTGCTGACCAAGGAAGGCTACCGGGTTCACGAAGCCCGGGACGGGACTGAGGCCATCAGGCTCATGGAGGAGATAGCCATGGATCTGGCCGTTATTGATATTATGATGCCTGGGACGGACGGCTATGAGCTGTGCGGCTGGATCAGACAGAATGCGGATATTCCCGTCATTATGCTGACAGCCCGGGATCAGCTGCAGGATAAGGAAAAGGGGTATGACCGGGGCACCGATGACTATTTAACCAAACCCTTCGAGCCTGCGGAGCTGGTCTTCCGGGTAAAGGCACTGTTCAGACGTTACAATCGTCCGGCCAGCGACCGGATTAAGCTGAACCGGATTATCATCGACCGGCAAAACATGGAGATTACCGACGGGGAAACGGTGTTTTTTCTGCCCTTGAAGGAATTCGAGCTTTTGTCCCAGCTGGCCCAGTACCCAGGACGGCTTTTTTCCCGGGAGGAGTTGATTCAGTTGGTATGGGGAGCAGATTACCAGGGGGATGACCGCACAGTGGATGTGCATATCAAACGGCTCCGGCAGCGGTTTGCGGATTATGCCGGGGACTTCGCCATCAAAACGGTCCGCGGAATCGGCTACAAGCTGGAGCTGGGGGACAACGGATGAAATCCTTGTATTCACGGGTGTGCCTGGTTGCGCTTGGGGTGATCCTGGTGAGCTGCATTCTGGGCTTTCTTGGATCCAATATCTATTACCATGCGAAGCTGAAGCCTTACAATGACGAGAAACTGATCGGTATAGCAAAACAAATCCAGTCGTTTGCGGAGCGGGAAGGCACGGATGTGGACAGCTATCTGCACAATGCCGCCTCTCTCGGGTATCAGATTTATCTGACGGATAACCGCGGGGATGACCGTTATTACGGCCGGGAGTTCAGGGAACAGGAGCTAAGCAGCGGAATTAAGGAAATGGTCCTTCAGGGAAATCCCTATCACGGGGTTGCAGATTATCCCAATCAGGCGTTTATCTCCGGTTTTTTTGAAAATGCGCTTGGCAACTCGGTGGGTGTGCCCGTCCGGTTTCAAGAGCACAGCTATGCCCTATTCCTGCGCCCGGATGTGATCCTGCAGTTTGGGGAGCTCCGCATTTTTTTCGGCCTGATGGGTGTGATGGCTGTGGCGGTGAGTATTCTGCTCTTTCTGGTCAGCACCCGTTTCGTAGTAAAGCCCATTACCCGGCTGTCTGCGGCTACAAGGCGGATCGCCCAGGGGCATTATCAGGTGGAGCTTCCGGTTTCCCGGCGGGATGAGATCGGGGAGCTTTCGCGTAATTTCAGGCTCATGGGCAAGGAGCTGGAGCGTGTGGATGAAGGACGGCGCCAGTTTGTGGCCAATGTATCCCATGAATTCCAGTCCCCTCTCACTCTGATACAGGGCTTCGCCAAAATATTGGCTGAGCAGGAGCTTTCTTCAGAGGAACGGACCCACTATGCCGGAATTATCGGGGATGAAAGCCGCCGTTTATCTGCCCTAGGCAAGCAGCTGCTGCTGCTCTCCACGCTGGAGCAGGGACGGGAAGCGCTGAAGCGGAATCTCTTTTCCCTGAAAACTCAAATCCGGCAAGCTGTCCAGGTGTTCCAATGGCAGATTGAAGAAAAGGAGCTGCTTGTTAAGCTGTCCGTGCCGGAGGCGATCCGGCTGCAGGGAGATGAAGTGCTTCTTATGCAGGTATGGACCAATCTGATCGGCAATGCGGTCAAGCATATTCCCGCAGGAAGAACCATTGACATCCGCGCGGAATTAGCGGACGGGGGCTGCAAAGTGCTGATTCGGGATACTGGGGAAGGCATTGCCCCGGAGCATCTTCCCTTCCTGTTTGACCGTTTCTATAAAGCAGATCCCGCACGTGAGCGCACCTCCGGTGGAACGGGCCTGGGGCTGTCCATTGCCGCCAAAGTTGTCCAGCTCCACAACGGGACCATTGAAGCATCAAGCTCTCCTGCGGGAACGCTTTTTACTGTAACGCTGCCCAACTTGTAATCTGGTGTTCACACGGTGTTCATTTTGGCTTCCTATACTGGGTTCATGACAAGGATCATGACGAGGAGGGAAGCGAGATGTTTCTAGCTATTCGCGAGCTGCGGCATGCCAAAGCCCGCTATGCCCTGATCGCAGTAATTATGGAGCTGGTGGCTTTTCTAGTTCTGTTTGTCACCGGACTGGCCCAGGGGCTGGCCTATGACAGCGCAGCGGCCGTCAAGAATATGAAGGCGACGCATTTTATTCTGGAGGAGCATTCCGACAAGCGCTTCACCCGATCCCAGATTGGGGATGAGGCGTTAGAGACGGCGCGGCAGATTGCCGGAGCCGGGAATGTTACTCCATTAAGTCTGAAAATGACGACTGTAGTTCCTGAAGGAGGGTCAACCAAGCTGGATGTTACCCTGCTGGCTGTGGATCCGAGCATGTGGCTGGCTCCCGCTGCCACGGAGGGGCTCTCCCCTTCTGCATTGGCCAAGGGGGAAATACTGGCTGATGACAGCCTGCAGGAATCAGGTGTGAAGCTGGGTTCGGTTTTGAAGGACCAGGCCTCCGGTCTGATGTGGACGGTACGGGGCTTTGTGAGGAATGAATCCTTCAGCCATACGCCGGTTGTATTCCTGCCCCCGCAGTCCTGGACGGAGCTGAATGCCCTGTCTGCCAGGGGAACCCCACAAGCAGGCGGGCAGTACAATGCCGTTGCGGTACAAGCACCAGGAGAAACGGTTGATCAACTGGTTAAAGCGCTGCCCCATGCGGAGATTATCACCAAAGCCGAAGCTGTATCCGCCATTCCGGGTTATAAGGAGGAGCAAGGCTCCCTGCTGATGATGATCGCCTTCCTGTATATCATCTCGGCATTTGTTCTGGCCGTATTCTTCTATGTCATCACCATTCAAAAAACCGTTCAATTCGGCATTTTGAAGGCTGTCGGAGCCCGGACCCGTTATTTGGCCCAAAGCGTAGCTCTTCAGGTGCTGGTCTTGTCCGCAGGAAGCCTGGCGGCCAGTGTGCTGCTTGTGAAGCTGTTGCAAGCGGCTCTTCCCGGCTCCATGCCCTTCCAGCTGGGCACCTCCACACTGGTGCTGACCTGCTTGGCCTTTATGGCCATTTCCATGGCAGGCTCGCTGGTTTCCGTATGGAAGGTTGCCAAAATTGACGCATTGGACGCCATTGGGAGGGCTGCGGCATGACAAACAAACTGGAACTGGTTCAAGTAACCCGCTCCTTTCAGGATGGCGGTACAGAACGGAGCATTTTGCAGCAGCTGAATCTTCAGGTGGCAGAAGGCGAGCTGGTGGCGGTAACGGGTCCCTCCGGCTCCGGCAAAAGCACCTTCCTGTCCATCGCCGGCGCCCTGCTTGCTCCAACCAGCGGCCAGGTGCTGGTGGACGGCCAATCCCTCCAGAACAAAACGGAGCAGGAGCTTGCCGCTTTACGGCTGCACAAGCTGGGTTTTATCTTCCAAAGCGCCCACCTTGTTCCCTATTTGAAGGTAAAGGAGCAGCTTCTGCTGGTGGCCAGGCTGGCAGGCTTGAGCAAGGACCTGGCGGCGAAGCGGGCCGACAAGCTATTGGAAACCCTTGGCCTATCTCACCGGAGCCAGGCTTACCCGGAGAAGCTCTCCGGCGGCGAACGCCAGCGGGCTGCCAGTGCGCGGGCATTGATGAATGATCCGTCTGTTCTGCTGGCAGATGAGCCCACAGCCAGTCTGGATGCCGAAAGAGGCTTCGAGGTCGTCAGCCTGATGGCGAAGCAGGTGAAATCCGCAGGCAAAAGCGGGGTTTTGGTCACCCATGACCAGCGGATGCTTCCTCTG
>JAQSYT010000107.1 GCA_029256065.1 Paenibacillaceae bacterium | reverse complement strand
TGGAGGACATTCCCTGCCTCCTCCACCAATGCGTGAGCCTGCTTCAGCATGCCCGAAACCTCTGCGGACAAATGCCGCATGCCGATGATGCCGTCCCGCAGATGCCGGCTGCCGATGTTTTCCTCGGCCAGGTGTACCCCGCAAACAGCCCCCTCCGACAGCTTCGCCGAGGTGATGGAGCCGTCCTGCAGATGCTCCTCCTGCACAGCCTGGGAGCTGATATGCTCCGAATAGATGGAGTCATTGTCGATATGCTCGCTGCGGATGGAAGCCAGAGCCACCTTCTCCGAAGTGACACATTCATTGCCCAGATGGTCGGTTCCCACCTGAAGATTGACGATGCTCGCTGCTTCCAGCTCAACCGTACCCAAATGGGCTGTGGTGATGCTGCCAGGCTGAAGATGCTGGCCGTTCACGCTTCCGGGCAGCAGATGTCTGGAGGCTATAACACCGTCACCCAGATGGATACCGCCCACTGCTCCCGCTGCCAGCTTCGCGGCATCCACCACTCCGTCCCGGAGATGCTCCTCCCGGATGACTTGGGCGCCGATATGCTCCGGAACGATGGTGCCCGCCCGGATATGGCCGCTATGAACCGAATCGGCAGCCAGCTTCTCCGCTTTCACACTGCTGTTGCCCAGCTGCTCCGTACCTACGACAAGATTAACAATGCTTGTGGCATCCAGCTGCACATTCCCCAGATGGGCTGTGGTGATGCTGGCAGGCTTCAGATGCTCGCCGCCCACACTGCCCGGCAGGAGATGCCGGGAAGCGATCGAGCCGTCCCGGATATGACGGCCGCTGACCGAGCTTTCCCCCAGATGGGTGCTGCCAACAGCGCCTTCGGTCAAATGCCCTGCGGCTATTGTTTTCTCAGCCAGCTTCGCCCCGGTGACTGCACCGTCCTGGAGATGCTCCGGAAGCACGGATTGAATGCCGATATGCTCCGAGAGAATGGATTTTTCCCGGATATGGCCGCTATGCACGGAATGAAGCTGAAGCTTCTCCGAGGTGACACTGCTGTTAACCAGCTGATCTGCACCTACTTGGAGGTTGAGGATACTGCTTGCGTCCACCTCCACCGCTCCCAGATGAGAGGTGGTAATGCTGCCGGGCATAATATTGACCCCGCTCACACTTCCGGGGGTAAGATGCCTTGCTGCCACAGTGCCGTCACTGAGATGCCGCC
This sequence comes from Paenibacillaceae bacterium, assembly GCA_029256065.1. Classification (GTDB taxonomy): domain Bacteria; phylum Bacillota; class Bacilli; order Paenibacillales; family NBRC-103111; genus Paenibacillus_AR. The sequence continues at coordinate 13,186 of JAQSYT010000107.1, read as the reverse complement.
CCTCCACCGAATTGGAGGCCAGCTTGACGTCGGTGACCGTACCGTCCGCCAGATGCAGTCCTTGGACAGTGGAAGGAGCCAGAATGGCAGCATCAATGAATCCCGCTCCGAAATGCTCCTGCTTGAGAATCCCCTTCTCCAGATGACTGGCGCCGATGGAGCCGGGCTGAAGATGGAAGCCGTGCACCGAGCCAGGCTTCATATGCTTGCTGGCTACTGCCTCCACAGCCAGCTTGTCGCCGGTAACAGCGCCGGAGGCCAGCTTATCAGTAGTTACGGCCCGGTTGTGCAGATGGGCTTCCCCGATGGAATCCGGCGCAATCTGGTTGGGGCCAACGGCGCCATCGGCCAAATTCGCCCCTTGCAGACTGCCCTGGATCACATGCTCCCCGCCTACCGAGGAGGGGGCCAGGTGACGGAAGCCTACTGCACCGTCCGCCAGATGCCAGGGTGTTACAGAAGCTGCACGGAGCTTCGTACCATGTACAGAGTCGTCGGCCAGCTTGTCGTTGGTGACAGCATCCTGCTCCAGGTGGTAGCCGTGTACGGCGCCTTTGGTAATATGGTAGCCCCTCACCGTTTCCTGCTTCAGATGCTCGCTGCTGATAATATCCACAGCAAGCTTCTCTTCCGTCACACTGCCGTTCACCAGCTTATGGCCGGTTACGGAATTGGCCGCCAGCGCCTGCTCGCCCACAGACCCGGCCTGGATCTGCTCTGCGCCCACGGAATCCCCCGCCAGCTTATCGGCGGTTACGGAGCCCTTCACCAAAGACGACCCTCGCACACTGTCCGGAGCCAGCTTGTCGGCTGTCACCGCTCCGTTGGCCAGATGCACCGTATGAATTTCATCCGCTGCAATGTGGGAGCCTGTAACGGCATCCGCCGCCAGCTTCTCCCGGGTTACCGCTTCGTTGGCCAAGGCGGCCGCTCCTACAGAGCCGGGCAGAATCTCCTCGGCGCCTACGGAGCCGATGGCCAGCTGGCCGAAGTTGACGGCCCGCTTGCGGATCGCAGAGGTGCCCACACTGCCGTCCGCCAGCTTCTCCGCTGTCACCGACCCAGCCTGCAAATGGGCGGTGCGGATTTCATCCGCCGCAATATGAAGACCTTGGACTGCTTCGGAAGCCAGCTTGTCGCTGGTGACCGCCTCCCTCTGAAGGGCGCGGGTGGAGATGGAATGGTCATCCAGATGCTCCTGCCTTATCACTCCCTGGCGCAGTTGGGCCGGACCCACCTCGCCTTTGCCGATCTTGCTTTCTGTAACCACCCCGTCTGCCAAATGCCGGGAAGTGACGGAAGCCGGCCGCAAATGCTCGCCCAGCACCGACTCCGCCTTGAGATGCCGCGCTTCCACACTGTCAGCGCGCAGCTTCTCCGAGGTGACAGCCCCGTCTGCCAGCTTCTCCTCCAGAACAGCATGGTTGCCCAGCTTGGCGGAGTTCACCGCATTATTCATCAGCAGGCTGGCGCCGATGGAAGCCACTGCAATATGGCCCGGACCGATGGATTGGCTGCGCAGATGCTCCGGACCGATAATCCCCTCGGCCAGATGCTTGCCCTCGATTACCCCGTCCTCCACCTGCATCCTGCCGATAATTTTGTCAGCCAGCTTATCCCGGGTTACGCAGCCATCAACGAGCTTATCTGCTGTAATGCTGTACAATCCGATTTTGTTGGCCGTTACCGCCCCGTCGCGGAGATGGTCCGCGCCAACCGATTCATCTGCCAGCTTATCCGAGGTAACCGCCCCGATAGAAAGCTTGCCTTCCGTTACAGCGTAATCCTCCAGCTCCTGGGTTCCGACTGAACCCGGGACAATCTTATTTGAAGTGACGGAGTTATCCGCCAGCTTGCTTCCGGTTACAGCCTGATCCGTAATATCATCAGTATAAATCACCGGGGCTTGGGGCAATTCAGCTTTGCGCTCCAAGAGCTTGCTTGCAGATTGCTCCGTTTTAGACGGGGAGCCTGCCACATTCCGGATTACGGCTCCCTTGGCAGACCGGGCAGGGGCAGGACGTTCGGCAATGGCCTTGTGAATGGTCACCGTGTCCTTAACGGGCGGGGCTTGCACAGGCGGGGCCGCAGGTGCGGCAGGCGGCTGCTCCCGGGATTCCGGGGCTACAGGCACAGCAGGGACGGCAGGTGCAGCAGGTGCGGCAGGCACAGTTCCTTCAGGCACGGCAGGCTTAGCTGCTTCGGGGGCTACCCAGGATGCCGGCGCCTTTTCGGCTCCCGCATCACTTCCGGGAGCCCGGTCCGGCTGCCGCCTGTCTCTGTTTATTATGGTGTCGGCAGGCTGTTCATCCAGCCACCGCAACTCAGACTGGCGGGCGTTGACAATGGTGCCTTTACCCGCATCCTTGCGTTCCCTGTCCGATGACAGTTTTTTAGGTTTCATGGGTCTCTTCCCTTCCATTTTTGCTATGGGCGAATGGTTACAGAACTAGTCATCTGTAACATATGCCAAACACCCAGATTCTGGTTCCATGAACCAATGGAAATAGGCGGATACCCATGATAAAAACACCCCTAACCTCTATAAGCCGAAGCCGGCCAGCATCAGCCAGCGGATTGCCGCCCCCTCCCAGGTGAACTGCTCCCGCACGCGCAGGGCAGCCCGCTCCCCCATCTGTCTGGCCAGCTCCTGATCGGCCAAAAGCCGCCCAACCGCATCTGCGATGCCTCCGCTTAAAAACCCCACAGGAACCAGATACCCGGTTTGCTCATGCAGAATAATTTCCCGCATTCCTCCTGAATCCGCGGCCACCACCGGAACAGCGGAGGCCATCGCCTCCACGTTGACCAGCCCGAAGGCTTCTCTTCTGGGAGAGGGCATCACTGCCACATCCGCCAGCCGGAACCATTCCGGCATCTGCTCGTGGGGAACATAGGGCACAAAACGCACATTCCGGGGCAAGGACCGGGCCATACGGTGAAGCTTCCGAACATAGCCGGTAGTGCGTTTGGAGCCGTAGAAGGCACCGCCAACCACAAGCAAAACCGCATCGGGAAACTGTGCGGCCAGCCGGGGCATGGCCTCCAGCAAGTGGTGAACACCCTTAATTTCCCGGAGTCTGCCCGCGTACAGAATGATTTTTTTTCCTCCATACCCCATCACACGGAGCTTCTCCTCCCGCAGACGTGCGCCTTCCCCCTCCCATCTTGGCAAAAGGAAGCCGGAATTTACGCCGGGATACAGCACCTGTAATTTAAACGCCGCCTCAGGCACAAGACGGGCAATTTCTTCCTCCAGATACCGGCTGTTCACCAAAATCCGTTCCACATAACGGAAGCAGTCGGCCAGCTCTCTCCTTCCTATATGCTGCCGGGAAACAAAGGTCAGGGAATGCAGCGCCAGCCATACCCTTTTTCCGGGTAAGGCTTTTTTGACCGCTCTGGCCATTCTCGGCCGGTTGTCCACCTGGATAAGATCATAGCTTTCCCGCCTCAGGCTTTTGATGACCGCAGGCAGATAGTTCTTCCTGCCCGACGGCCGGAGATACCGGACAGCTCCCCGGATTTCCTGCAGGGGCATTCCCGGCGCGCGGATGCCGTAAACGGTGCAATCCGTATACAGTCCGATCCGGCTGGCCAGCTCCTCTATCACCTGCTCCACCGAGCTGCTGACCCCGGAGGGAATAATGAAGGAACCGGGGGAGATCAAGGCTACCTTCGGTTTAATCAACACTTTCGGCCCCCCTTTATGCATTGCTTCTCCTACAAGCTTATGCAGAAAATGAGAGGCGGCTTAGACAAACATCCATGCGGATTCGCCCGGAAGTCATATTCTGATGGGAGGAGGTAGGATCATGACCCATAACCGGTATGTCGGCATTCTGTTGAATGCATCCGTTTACGATCGTTTGAGCCGGGGCAGAAGTACCGGCCATGAACAGATAGCCTTTTATGAGGAAGCTGCTGCAGCTCATGGTCTCACACTGTGCTACCTGAAGCTGTCGAACCTGAAGCCGGGTCGTCCGAAGCTTCCTGTGCCTGCGCTGGTGCGCCAGGGCGGACGGTATGCCCGGAGAGTGGTGGAAACACCCGCAGTCATCCATAACCGCTCCATCCATTTGGATTCCCGCTCCCGCATCAGACTGGAGGCTCTGTCCAGAGAAGGAACGGAGATTTTTAATTTGCATACCCGTTACGACAAGCTGATGCTGCACCGGATTCTGGAGCAAAGTCCTGATATCCGCCCGCACCTGCCCCTGACCGAGCCGGCCCGGCCTGAGGTACTGCAGCGGCTGATGCGGGAATATCCTGCGCTTATCGTGAAGCCCTCCAATGGCAGTGTGGGACAAGGCATTATGCTGCTCAGTATAACGGAGCAGGGAAAATGGCGATGGAAGTACCGCTCTGCCAAAACCGGCGCATGGCGCACACAGCATCTCACTGGTGCACAATTGCCGGGTGAGCTGATTCGCAGACTCAGGAAGCGCAGCTTTTTGGTGCAATATTTTTTGCCGCTGGCTAAATTCCAGCGATGCCCTTTCGATATCCGGGTATCGGTGCAGAAGAATGAATCGGGCTTGTGGCAGACCACCGGGATGGTAGCCAAGGTGGCCCGCACCGGAGCGTTTCTGACCAATGTGGCTCAGGGCGGGAAAGTAGCTACCATGGACCAGGTTTTTGCCGATCATCCCGGCTGGAACGGTACGGAAATCCAGGAACGGATCAGCCGGTTGTCTGTGCAAATTGCTGAATTTATGGATGCCCGGCTGACGGGCCTGGCGGATTTGGGGCTGGATATGGGCATTATGGAGGACGGCCATCTGATTTTTATTGAGGCCAACGGGAGAGACCAGCGCTACAGCTTCGGCGAGGCCGGTATGCGTGAGGTGTGGAAGGCGGTTTACCGGAATCCCATGGGTTATGCCCGTTTTCTGAAAGACGGTTACAAAACGCCATAATAAATTCATTGGAAGGCAAAAAAATTTCGTGTACAATAAAGATATGAAAAATGTCACTATCGCCAAAAATTTATTTGGAAGGAGGACAGATCTATGAGCTCATTGGATACCCGTCCGGAATTCACCCCAAGCAGCTATCAAATCGGACATTTTCTCACCGCGGAGAATGTGTCCCGGCTGGAAAATATTATGTACCCCCAGAATGCGCCCGAAGGCTCCCATGTCTTTTGGGAAGGCGATAAGGCGGAGAAGCTGTTTTATATCCGTAAGGGCCAGGTGAAGATTACCAAATCCACTGAAGACGGCAAGGAACTGATCCTTAACATCCTTCAAAAAGGAGATTTTTTTGGCGAATTCGGCGGCTACGGAGATATGCATTACGGCTATAACGGCGAAGCCATCAAGGACAGTGTCATTGGCGTCGTCCAGCAGAAGGACCTGGAAATCCTGGTCTACCAGCACGGCGACTTTGCGGTTGAATTCATGAAGTGGATGGGACTCATGCAACGCACCACCCAGTCCAAATTCCGGGATTTAATGCTATTCGGCAAAACCGGCGCCCTTGCCTCCACCTTGATCAGACTGACGAATACCTGCGGTGAGAAGAACGAGGACGGCAGCATTAAGCTGGCCATCAAGCTGACCAATACGGATTTGGCCAACATGATCGGTACTACCCGCGAAAGCGTCAACCGGCTTCTCAGCACCTATAAGGAAGAAGGCGTCATCAGCTACGAGCAGGGTCAGATAATCATTCATGACCTGCTATACTTGAAGAGCATTGTTAATTGCCCTAATTGCCCTCCGGAAATTTGCCGGATTTAATCCTTCCTTCTTCTTAACCCCTACCGGATGCGCCCTAAGAGACTGCGATGCAGCTTCTGAGCACTCCGGTTTTTTTGCATTTTCAGGTCTGGCGTCCACATCAGAAGGAGCTCTGGCACATATGGTGATAGAGATGCAAAACATTTCTTCGGACGAGGTGCGTCATGCGAATTCTTACTCAATCCCCTGCCGGCTTTATCCTGGTTGAGCCTGTGCTCCGCAAGGATTCCCGCGGCTCCTTCGCAGAAACCTTCCACCATGAACGGTGGCGGGAGCTTGGTGTTCATTCGGAATGGAAGCAGGACAATCACTCTTTGTCGAGAGAAGCCGGTACCATCCGCGGTCTTCACTACCAGTTGGGCCCGGCGGCACAGACCAAGCTGGTCCGGGTGGTGGCAGGTGCGGTGTATGATGTGATTGTGGACATCCGCCAAGGATCCCCATCCTTCGGCAAGTGGTACGGCTTTATTCTGACGGCTGCCAATGCCAGACAGCTTCTGGTCCCCAAGGGCTTCGCCCACGGCTTCTGTACACTGGTGCCGGATACGGAAATCCTGTACAAGGTGGATGACTATTATTCCCCTGCGCATGACAGGGGTATACTCTGGAATGACCCTGCGCTTTCCATTGATTGGCCCGTGACGGAGCCGATGCTGTCGGATAAGGACGGCAAACATCCCCCGCTGCTTACGGCAGAGAATGATTTTGAATGGAAGGAGCATATGTCATGAAAATTCTTGTCACCGGCGGAGCTGGATTTATCGGCAGCAACTATATCCGGTACCGGCTGAAGAAGCATCCCGGCGCCAAGGTTGTCAACCTGGATGCCTTGACTTACGCAGGCAATCCCGAGAATGTCCAAGAGCTGGAGGCAGACCAGCGCTACTCCTTTGTCCAGGGAGATATTGCCGACTCCCCCTTCATCATGGAGCTGTTCGCAAAAGAAGGCTTCGATGCCGTGGTCAACTTCGCCGCGGAGTCCCATGTGGACCGGAGTATTGCGGATCCGGGAATATTCATCCGGACCAATGTGGCCGGCACCCAGACCCTGCTGGAGGCCGCCCGCCGAACCGGCATCAAACGGTTTGTCCAGGTTTCCACCGATGAGGTGTACGGCTCGCTTGGGGCGCAGGGTCTGTTCACAGAGGAGACTCCACTTGCCCCTAACAGTCCCTATTCCGCCAGCAAGGCTGGGGCGGATCTTCTGGTCCGCGCCTATTGTGAAACCTTCGGGCTTAATGCCTCCATTACCCGCTGCTCCAATAATTATGGGCCCTACCAGTTTCCCGAAAAGCTGATTCCCTTGATGATCTCCAATGCACTCCGGGATGATCCGGTGCCTGTTTACGGTGACGGTCTCAATATCCGCGATTGGCTCCATGTGGAGGATCATTGCGCTGCAGTGGACCTGGTGCTGGAGCGGGGAGCCGCAGGAGAGGTATATAATATCGGCGGCAATAACGAGCACCGCAACATCGACATTGTCCGGACAGTGCTGCGGATGCTGGGCAAACCAGAGACGCTGATCCGCCATGTTCCGGACCGGCTGGGCCACGACCGGCGGTATGCCATTGATGCTGCCAAAATTACCCGGGAGCTGGGCTGGACACCGTCCTACACCTTCGATGAAGGGATTGTTATGACTATCAAATGGTATCTGGAGCATGGGGAGTGGCTGGAGAATATCCTCCGCCGCCATGGGGGAGGCGGGAACAAGTGAAGGTACTGATTACTGGCGCCAACGGCCAGCTGGGCCAGTCCTTGATGGAGCTGCTTCCCGCCAAAGGCATGGAGATCATTCCCACAGACCGGGACGTGATGGACATAACCGACTGGGAGCAATGCCGGCAGTTCTTCCTGCTGTACCGGCCAGAGGCAGTCATTCATGCAGCGGCATACACTGCCGTGGACCGTGCGGAGGCAGAGCCAGACGAGGCTTACCGGGTGAATGCCGTGGGAACCAGGAATGTGGCGGCGGCTTCTGCCCTTGTGGACGCCAAGTGCTGCGTCGTCAGCACGGATTATGTCTTCGACGGCACTGCCTCCACACCCTACCGGGAGTTCGACTTGCCTAACCCGCAGACCATGTACGGCCGTACCAAGCTGGCAGGCGAGCAGCTGGCGATGAGCCTATCCAGCCGCTGGTTTATCGTAAGAACCGCATGGCTCTACGGACCGGGCGGCTCCAATTTTGTGGAGACCATGCTGAAGCTGGCGGGAGAGCGGGATTCCATCACTGTCGTCAATGACCAGTTCGGCAGTCCCACCCATACGGCGGATCTGTCTCATTTTTTGGCGGAGCTGATCCAAACCGAGTTTTATGGCCTGTATCATGCGGCCAATTCCGGGTCCTGCAGCTGGTTTGAGTTTGCCATAGCCATTATGGAGGAGGCAGGGCTCTCCACAGAAATACGCCCCTGCACCACAGAGGAATTCCCCCGCCCTGCCCCGCGGCCGGGATATTCCGTGCTGGATGCCATGGCTATCCGCACCAACGGCTTTGCCCCGCTGCCTCCCTGGCGGCAAGGGCTGAAGGACTATCTCGCCCGGCGCCGGAAATAATTCCCGCCCATACAAAAGCCGCAAGGTGAAACCAATCCGGTTTCATTCTTGCGGCTTTTCTGTATGTAATAGCTTGTAAGGGGTGATTATATGGTATTCACATACTATAATTGGAATGTAAGTTCCAAATAATCATAGAAAGGTGTCCTTAAATGAATATGAAAAGGGTTTTCATCGTTTCTTCGATCTTGTTGGCTATTGCAGTATTTTCCCAATCGGCAGCGGCTTCCCAGCTTCTCCAGGCTGTGCTGTATCCCGCCCGCATCATGCTGAACGGTGAGGCGCTGGCCTTGCCGGATGACCAGCCAATGCTGCTTTACAACGAAAAAGCTTATGTGCCCCTCCGGTATTTCAGCGAGCTTGCCGGTATTAGTGTTGGCTTCAACGATACCACCAATACCATTGAGCTGTCCCGGAATGCCGATGAGCATGCTTCCGCTGTCTATGACGATATCCTGTTTACCATCCATACGGCCAAAAAGCTTTATTCCGAATCGGAGACCATTCCGATCTGGGGATCAGCGGAATATATCGGGGAAGGAGATTCATTTGAAGTTATCTGCAATCCTACCTTATCCGGTTTAAGAATCTTACATGCCAATATAACGGATGAGGCAGGCTTCAACATTCCCTTCGGTTTTGATGACATTGCAGGGCCTCTAACACTAAAGAAAAACAAACCGGTTGTTTGGGATTTATCGAAATCCATCAACTCCTACCAGTACATCAAAAGCGGCAGTGATCTCGGGTTTGATAGCTTCAAAGAGATTCTGATTGAAACTGGAAGAGTTAACCGTCTTCCCGCGGGGAAATACATCATAACCGCCTTGATCAGATATGAGCTTCCCTGGGAGATAGGCACCAAAGAGCAGCAGCTGAAGCTGGACATTGAGGTCCGTTAAAACAAAAAACAAAGGGACAGGTTTCCCTGTCCCTTTGAATTCAAGTCTTAACCCTTATTATTTACCGTAGAAAGCGTTGCGGTAGATATCGGCCAACTCGGTTACCAGCGGCATTCTCGGGTTAGCTGTGGTGCATTGGTCTTCGAAGGCGCGGTCGGCCAGGTAGTCAACCTTGGCTTCGAATTCCTTGGCATCAATACCGGCTTCCAGGAAGGTTGCAGGCAGGTTCAGCTTCTTGTTCAGACCTTGGATTGCCTTGATCAGGCTATCGATAGCTTCTTCGGTAGTCTTGGCAGGCAGACCCAGCACACGAGCGATCTCGGCATAACGTTGATCGGCGATGAAGTGGTCATATTTCGGGAACGAAGCAAACTTGGTCGGCTTGGTTGCATTGTAGCGGATGACATACGGCATCAGGATGGCGTTAGTCCGTCCGTGCGGTGTATGGAATTCAGCGCCCCATTTGTGAGCCAAGCTGTGGTTAATGCCCAGGAAGGCATTGGAGAAGGCCATACCTGCGATAGTGGATGCATTATGCATTCTTTCGCGGGCAACCGGATCGCCGGCATAGGATTTCTCGATGTTTTCGAATACCAGCTGGATGGCCTTCATAGCCAAACCGTCGGTGTAGTCGTTAGCCATGATGGATACATATGCTTCGATGGCGTGAGTCAGTACGTCCATACCGGTGTCTGCAACCAGACCCTTCGGCAGTGTCAGTACATATTCCGGGTCGATGATAGCAACGTCCGGAGTCAGCTCATAGTCAGCCAGCGGATACTTGGTGTTGCCTGCGTTCTTGTCGGTGATAACCGCAAAGGAGGTTACCTCGGAGCCAGTACCCGAAGTTGTCGGGATAGCCACAAACTTGGCTTTTTTGCCCAGACGGGGGTACTTGTAGATCCGCTTGCGGATATCCATGAACTTTTGCTTGATGGCAGAGAAATCTGTGTCCGGATATTCGAAGAACAGCCACATTGCCTTAGCAGCATCCATTGCGGAGCCGCCGCCCAGTGCGATAATGCAGTCCGGCTGGAAGCGTTCCATCATAGCGCGGCCGCGTTCTACCGTTTCAACGGAAGGATCCGGCTCAACTTCGGAGAACACTTCAACATATACCGGGTTTTGACGCTTGCGCAGGTAGTACTCGATCTTTTCTACATAACCGAATTTCACCATCATGGGGTCGGTAACAATCGCGATGCGGGAAATGTCCGGCATCTTGGACAGGTATTGGGTTGCGCCTTTTTCGAAGTAGATCTTCGGCGGTACTTTAAACCATTGCATATTCACGGTACGGTATGCCACCCTTTTCACGTTGATCAGGTTTACTGCAGTTACGTTGGAGGAAGTGGAGTTTCCGCCGTAGGAGCCGCAGCCAAGAGTCAAGGAAGGCAGGTTGGTGTTGTAAAGGTCGCCGATAGCGCCATGTGTGGAAGGAGAGTTAACAATAATGCGTCCGGTTTGCAGACGGTTTGAGAAAGCACTGATCACGTCTTGATCGTTGGAATGGATCGCGGAGCTGTGGCCCATGCCGCCGAATGCAACCACTTCAGCCGCGCGCTCGATGCCTTGCTCTGCAGTCTTCACCTTGTAGCAAGCCAGGATCGGGGACAGCTTCTCGGCGGACAGCGGGAACTTGGTGCCTACGCCGGAGATTTCTGCGATCAGGATCTTGGTGTTGGCCGGAACAGTCAGGCCTGCCATTTCGGCGATCTTCACAGCGGATTGGCCGACGATGACCGGGTTAACGGCACACTTCTCAAGATTGATGGCCAGCTTGGTCAGCTGCTCGATTTCTTGCGGGTTCAGGAAGTAACAGCCTTGGTCTGCGAAGCACTTCTTGGTAACTTCATAGATCGGCTCTTCGATAATAACAGCTTGCTCGGAAGCACAAATCATGCCGTTGTCGAAGGATTTGGAGAGGATAATATCATTCACTGCTTGCGCAATGTTAGCTGTTTTTTCGATGAATGCGGGCACGTTGCCTGCACCTACGCCCAGAGCCGGTTTGCCTGTGCTGTAAGCAGCCTTAACCATGCCAGGGCCGCCGGTAGCCAGAATCAGGGATACACCAGGATGGTTCATCAGCAGGTTTGTAGCTTCAATAGAAGGAGCTTCAATCCATTGAATGGCATGCTGCGGTGCGCCGTTTGCGACTGCTGCGTCCAGAAGCACCTTAGCCGCTGCGGAGGAACATTTTTGAGCGGAAGGATGGAAGGCAAAGATGATCGGGTTACGGGTTTTGGCAGAGATAATAGATTTGAACATGGCAGTCGAAGTCGGGTTGGTTACGGGAGTAACACCTGCGATAACACCTACAGGCTCAGCAACCTTCTTGAAGTTCTCGTACGGGTTCTCTTCAATCACGCCGACGGTCTTTTCGTACTTGATGCTATGATAGATATATTCCGTTGCAAAGATGTTCTTGGTGATCTTGTCTTCATACACGCCGCGGCCTGTTTCTTCAACGGCCAGCTTGGCCAAGTACATATGCTTGTCAAGACCTGCAAGCGCCATTTCCTGAACAATCTTGTCGATTTGAGTCTGATCCAGCTTCATGTACTCCTGATAGGCTTGCTTTGCGCGGGAAACCAAAAGATCCACTTGTTCTTGAACTGACATCTGCTCTTTTAACTTGGTTTCTTTAACTGCCATGTTAATCTCCGCCTCCTAGAGCTATAATCCGGGTTATGTCAATCCTTCACGTTAGTATGATACTTATCACAGTATCATATTGTCTTGGTAATAACTAGTGTGAAGTTTGTTACGATTTTACGTGAATAATTTCACAACTTTTACGTGAATAATTTCACAACCCTTTAATGATTCTGATTATAGCTAATCTTTTTCGATTCGTAAAGAGTGTACAAACGCTTACATTAAAAAGATTTTATTTTGACAATTGATTGCGTTTTCATCTTTCGTTTTCACGTGAAACTTTGTCCAGAATGTGACATGAAGGGTCAATTCTTTATTATTCTGTTGCTATAGCTCCGAATGTTCGGTATTTCAGCGTATTTATGTCTAATTTATGCTCCTAACACCGATGTGATCAAGCAAATTCTATATCCTGGAAATTGGACTAGCTGATGGCTTTTTAGATGTTACAGACCTCCTTTTTCATCTTTTCATCCCTTATTGTCCATTATCCCCTTCACTCAGGGGAGTGACTCCGTACCCTCAACCAATACCGGTCCCTGCCGCAGACAATCTTCGACATCAGTTTTACCCTCTTAGAAAGCAAAAGCCCCCGCTGCCTCCTCTAGCAGGCATACGGGGGACTAACCGAAAGCTTCAACCAAATAGACTTTACCAGGTTACCACCGGCGGTGAACCTGGCACCGGATTCACGACCATATCCATCACAGGGACCGCATAGGCCACCAGGATCAGCAGCACCACAACCGCCATCCACAGGCCCCACCGCTCAAAGAGTCTGGGAGTTGGCGCGGCTCCAACCGGCGGCTCGGCTACGGGAAATTCCGTGCTCCCGGTTGGCGCAGCCAGCAGCCGGACCACATTGAATATCATCAGCAGCACAGCAACAAACAAAATTGTGCCGCCCACCGCCATCGCCACATAATACGGCATCCACAGCACACTGTCCGGATGATCCCCATACGTGGTGTATGCGGTACGGCGGGGTGAACCCAGCAGCCCAACCGTATGCATGGAGCCGGACATAAACACCATCCCCACCAGCCAGATCACAGTCTGGATAATGCCCAGCCTGTGCATACCGGGCGTCAGCTCTTTTCCGAGAACCGAGGGAATCAGCCAATAGGTAATGCCGAAAAAGGTCAGCGCAACCGTAGTGGCCACTGTCAGATGCAGATGCCCGGTGACCCACAGGGTATTATGGACCACCGCATTCATCTGGTTGGACGCGTTGATAATGCCGCCCGCCCCCGCGGGAATAAAGGCCAGCATGCCCATAAAGACGGCAAAAAAACGTACGTCCCGCCAGGGCATTTT
>JAQSYT010000473.1 GCA_029256065.1 Paenibacillaceae bacterium | reverse complement strand
AGCATTTTCATTCGGGGGCTCCCCCAAAAGTACCCGGAATTTGCTTCGAAGCACCCCGTCACTTTTGGGGGATTATTTTGGTAGACAAGGTATAGAAACGCAAAATCAGGCCATGCTAGTAATCATACAGCCACCAATTGCCAGATTCATAGATTGCCTTATCCCGGCGGAAATCCGGCCGGAAACTATTGATGGAGGATGATGGATGCTTATGAAACGCCACTTGCGTTATATTTTTTTGCTGATGCTTCTCCTGAGTCTTGTTACCCCCTGCGGAAGCGCTTCTGCCCGCCAATTGCTCAGCGATGAGGAATGGGATGTCTATATTTCTCCATCCGCCGCGGCAGATATTGCGGCCTTGGGCCAGGCAGCTGTTGCTCTCGACACGGCTGCTCCGGCGCCTGCAGCTGAGGCATTAACCTATGTTGTCAGCTCAGGAGACACCCTCTCCAAGATCGCCGGCAGCTTCGGCACTACGGTAGCAACGCTTCAGAGCTACAACGGACTGTCCAACCCCAATTTTATCCATGTGGGACAAAAGCTTAAAATTCCGGAGCTGCCTATGCCCCTCCTGGAAGGCAAGGAGCCGGTGATTGAGCGGGTCCTCTCCACAACACTTACCGCTTATACCGCCGGAGCGGAATCTACCGGAAAAACCCCGTCCCATCCCGAATACGGAATCACCTTCAGCGGTGTGCGGGCGGAGGAGGGACGGACGGTAGCGGTGGATCCCAAGATCATTCCCCTCGGCTCCACCGTTTATATTGAGGGTGTGGGCATCCGCAAGGCAGAGGATACCGGGTCTGCCATCAAAGGCTCCAAAATTGACGTGTTCATGAATGATGTAAGCGAAGCCCGCACCTTTGGGGTCAAGCGGAATGTCAAAGTGTTTGTGCTGTCTTCGGTGTAAGCCGCTGCAGCCTGAATACGCCGCTGACCGGATAATGATCGGACGGATATCGGCCGTTGTACCTGGAGCGGATTACGTCGCCGTGCAGGGGCAGAAGCCCGAACCCGCCGAACAAATAATCAATGGGCTTGCCCAGCTTGCCGCCCAGGAAGCCATGGTGGGTTTTGCCCGCATGGAGAGGATCGGCGAAGGCATTGGCTAAAGGGCTCCGCTCCCCCTCCAGCTCATCCTCTCCCGAGAGGAAGCGGATCACCGGATGCTCCGGCCCGGCATTGAAGTCCCCCGCCAATAACACAGGCGTAGGCCCGAAGCGCTCCTGATGCTCCCGGATGGTTTTCCAGATCAGCAGGGCGCCTTGGCGCTTAGCCGTGCCTCCGATATGGTCCAGATGCGTGTTGTACATCAGGATGGAGGCGGACGGGTCCTTCAAAAGCTTCAGTCTGGCCCAGGTGCAAATACGGGGAAAACGCGCATCCCAGCCGATGCTGCCCGGGGTCTGGGGCTGCTCAGACAGCCACAGCTGGCCCCATTCTGCGGGAGCCAGCCGTTTCCGGTGATAGAAGATGGCATTGTGCTCGCCGCTGCCATCCTTGTTGCGGCCCGCCCCCACATAGCCGTAGTCCGGCAAGAGGGGGGACAGCTCCGCCAGCATCCGCCCGGTCAGCTCCTGGAAGCCCACCAGACAAGGCTTCTGGGCGGACACCGCCAGGGCGGCGCTTTCTCTGCGGAACACCCAGGACCGGTGGAAGTCCAGGAAACGGCAAACCCGCAGGTTGAAGCTCATGGCAGTAATTTTCACGTGGTGATCGACACCCTTTCAACCGCATTCTGGATAGCTTGGTTTCAAAGCCGATCCAACTTTGATTCCATTTTACCCCGAATCTGCCGCTACGCAAAACCTTTTGCGAGAATAACGCCTGCCGACGTCTTTGGGAGCCGGTCCATGTGACAAGAGTCGAGCCGGTTCTGTTATGCTTTGGCTCCGGCATATGCGATGGCGTCAATCTGGACCTTTAAGCCGTCCGGCCCTCCATGATGGGCAAATTCTGTGGAGATGGTTTTCCGCGCCGGGTACATACCCTGGAATCTGCGCTTGAACACCGCCTCCATCACGGGAATATCCCAGACATCCCGCAGCAGCACATCGATTTTGACCACATCCTGAAGAGTCAGCTTTACTTGTCCAAGCCTGCCGCTCATATCGTTAAGGGCGCCCTCCACCTGCTGCTCGACGGTACCACCCACATTGCCCACACAAAAGCTCAGAAATACGAAGCCTCCTGCCTCGACGATTTCTGAGTACGCATAATCCTCATTTACATTGCTTCTTACAATGCCTGCTGCCCTATTCTCCATATTGCCCAGCTCCTTTTCCATTGGGATGAGCTTATTATAGGAGAGGAATCCGGACAGCTGTATGTCGTTATTCAAGAATTATATAAGGACATAATGTCTCTAGCCCGGGACAGGAGATCCTGCTTTACAGCCTCCGGCTCCAGAATGGTAATCTTATTGCCCAGCTCCAGCAGCACCCCGAGCCACCCCCGCTCCTTTTCCGGAAGGGAAAATTCCGCCACCAGCGTGCTTCCTTCACCAGACCCGCCGATGCGGGCGTAAGGAAAGGCCTCTTCAATCCAAATCCGGACCTCCGGCGCAAATGCCAGCCTGATCCGCACATACGGGCGTTCCCTTTCCGCTCCGGCCCACTCTTCCTCCGCCTGTTTGTGATCCCGCCCGGCGGATTGTCCGGTGACAGCCAGCTTGCGGATGCGGGACAGGCGGAACAAGCGGTAGGCTTGCTTTTCGCAGCAATAGCCCAAGAGATACCAGGCATGCCATTTGTAAATGAGCTGCACAGGCTCCACCAGACGCCGGGTGCTGGACAGCTGCGCATCCGTATAGTCAAACTGGACAGCCCTTCCGCTGCGGATGGCTTCATCCAGGGCTGCCAGACGGTCCCCTGCCTCAAAGCCCTCCCGCAATACGCTCAGGTCCAGCTGC
This sequence comes from Paenibacillaceae bacterium, assembly GCA_029256065.1. Lineage (GTDB taxonomy): Bacteria > Bacillota > Bacilli > Paenibacillales > NBRC-103111 > Paenibacillus_AR. The sequence goes on along the minus strand of JAQSYT010000473.1, from coordinate 122 downwards.
AGCCGCGGTTCCGAATCTGTGGCTGCAGGTGCTATAGAGAGCATTTTTTCCAGAGCAGCCCCTGCCTCCCTGCTTTCGTAAGCGGAGCTCAGCCCCCGCAGGGCGGTGATCAGCTGCACATA
>JAQSYT010000106.1 GCA_029256065.1 Paenibacillaceae bacterium | reverse complement strand
CGGACTGGACAACTTCCTGCGGCTGTTCAAGGACGACATCTTCCTGAAATCCCTGGAGAACAACCTGATCCTGATGCTGGTGGTGCCCATCACCCTGGCCGTGTCCCTGGTGCTGGCGGTGCTCATCGACCAGAAGATCTTCTTCAAGGACCTGTTCAAGGTGATTTATTTTGTCCCGTACATCTCCAGCATCGTAGCTGTCGCCATCGTGTTCCAGGTGCTGCTCCATCCCTCCTACGGCCCCATCAACCAGATGCTCATGTCGCTGGGTATGGAGGACCCGCCCAAGTGGCTGGGGGATACGGATTACGCCCTGTACTGCGTCATGGGCCTGATGATCTGGGTGAACATCGGCTACAACATGATTATCTTCATGGCGGGCCTGCAATCCATCCCCAAGGACCTGTATGAAGCCGCGGAAATCGACGGCGCCAGCAAGCTCCGCCAGTTTTTCCGGATCACCCTGCCGCTCCTGTCGCCCACCACCTTTTTCCTGCTGGTCACGGGCATTATCGGGTCCTTCAAGGTCTTCGACGTAATTGCCGTGCTCACCAACGGCGGACCGGCCAACTCCACCACCGTGGTGGTCTACCGGCTTTACGAAACGGCCTTCGTCAATCTCCAGTCCGGCTACGCCTCATCCATGGCCATTGTACTCCTGTTCTGCGTGCTCCTGGTGACACTGATCCAATGGTACGGGCAGAAGAAATGGGTGAACTACTGATGCGATTTGCAAGGAAAGGAGCCAATGCCCCCATGCGCTACAAATCCGATTTGGCCAAAAAAATTCTGCTGACTCTCATCATGACCGTGTTGGGCATCCTGTTTATGACCCCCTTCTTCTGGATGATCTCCACATCCATGAAGCCGGAGGCGGATGTGTTCAAATATCCCATTGAATGGATTCCGAAAAACTGGAACGCCGTGGAAAACTACAGGGAGGTCTGGACAACCACCAAATTTCCGCTGTACTATTGGAACTCCATCAAGGTTACGGTGTTGACCACCTTCTCCTCGGTGCTGTTCGCGGCCATGTCCGCCTACGCCTTCGCCAAGGTGAAGTTCCGCGGCAGGGAAGCGGTGTTTATCCTGGTGCTGGCCATCTATATGGTTCCGCAGCAGGCGATCCTGGTGCCGCAGTTCCTCCTGTTCCGCTGGATGGGCCTGTTCGATACCCACCTGGGTTTGGTTATGCTGGGCGCCTTCAGCGTCCTGGGCACCTTCATGCTGCGGCAGTTCTACATGAGCATCCACGACGAATATATGGAATCCGCCAAAATTGACGGCGCCGGACATATCCGCATCTTCCTGTCCATCTGTACGCCGCTGGTTCGTCCGGCCATTGCCACCTATGCCATCCTGCGGTTTATCTGGACCTGGAACGATTACCAGGGACCGCTGATCTTCCTGAAAACCAAGAGCCTCTTCACCATCCAGCTGGGCATCCGCTCCTTCGCCACCCTGAACGGCGAGCTGTACTCCCTGGTTATGGCCGGAGCCGTATCCGCCATCCTGCCCTTGCTCATCATCTTTATCATCGGGCAAAAGCATGTGATTGAAGGCATTGCTCTAGGCGGCGTAAAGGGCTGATGCGGCGGTCCATCTTCCTTCCCCACAGGTTATAAATTGAACGCAACCGGTTAATAAATTGACTCATCACCGGCAGTACGGTTTGGTACCATCGGATTGCAGGCTGATGCAAGGGCTTTCAGAGACGTGCAGGAGCCTTCGGCACTACAAACGCCATTATCCATTATTGGAGGGGTCACACATGAGAAATACACCTTTCGTCAAAAGAAGCCTGCTGGTGCTTACCGGCACGCTGGCGGCAACAGCTGCGCTGGCAGGCTGCGGCAGCGGCGATTCCAAAACGCCTGCGGCAGGAGCCTCTGCGGCACCGGGAGCCTCCGCTGCGCCGGTGACTATCAAGGTTCAGGCCTGGTACACCGAAGCCCAGGGCAACTGGAATGCCACTGTGGCTGCCTTCAACAAGACTCACCCCAATATTAAGGTGGTCTATGAGAGCATGTCCGAAAAGGGCGATTCCCAGGAGGGCATGAAGAAGCTGGACTTGCTGGCCGCATCGGGAGACCAGATGGACGTCATCATGTACTCTGCCGCCCCGGACTATGCCCAACGGGTGGGCGCCGGCATGCTGGAGCCCCTGGATGAGTACATGAAGAAGGACGGCTTCGATCCCAAGGCGGAATTCAAGATCGATACCAGCGTCAACGGCAAGTATTACGCTCTGCCCGGCAAGATGATCGAATGGCTGGTCCTGCTGAACAAGGAAAAGCTGGAGCAGACCAAGCTGCCGGTTCCCACTGAGTGGACCTGGAATGACTATGCCGAATATGCCAAAAAGCTGACCAGCGGCGAAGGCGCCAACAAGGTATACGGCTCCTATTTCCACACCTGGAAGGACTACGCCCAATTGGCCCTGTCCAATGATCCACAGCTGCCCTTCTTCGTGAAGGAGGACGGTACCCCCAATGTGGATAACCCCAAGTACCGCTTCTCTCTGGAGCTGCGCAACAAAATGGAGAATGTGGATAAGTCCTCCGTTCCCTATTACGATGTGGTCTCCCAAAAGATGGGCTACCGGGATGTGTTCTACGCCGGCAAAACCGCCATGCTGCTTACCGGCAACTGGATGGTGGGAGAGCTTGCCCTGAACGGCAAGTTCAACACTGTATTTGCCCCGTATCCCAAGTATGACGCCAAAGACCCTAACGGCTATACCTCCATCAACGCGGACTTTGTAGGTGTGGCGGCATCCTCAAAGAACAAGCAGGCTGCATATGAATTCGTAAAATGGTATACCACTGAGGGTATGCTCGAGCAAGGTATGTTCTTCTCCGGCTGGAAGAAGGCCGACCTGAACAAAAACGTGGAGGCCATTCTGAAAAGCGGCAAGCCGGAGCTGACCAAGTTTATCGACAAGGACTCCCTCTTGGCTACACTTAAGGTGAATAAAGCTACCAAGCTCATTGTTCCCCCCACCTTCTCCCTCCAGCAGGAAAAAGAGCTGCTGAGCCAGGTGGAGCTGTATCTGACCGGCAAGCAGGATCTGGAGAAAACCATCCAGACCACCACCAAGAAGCTGAACGACATCAAGGCCAGCAGCAAATATTTCACCAAGCTGTTCAAGGCCCACACGGGCCAGCTACCCAGCGCTTTCCGGCTGCAAAAGGACAGCTAAGAGACTGCGACGAAATAAAGTACCGCTAATTGGCTGACAAAACTCCCTGAGGGCTTTCCCAAAGGAAAGCCGGCATCGTAAGCATCAGCTGACCGTGGAGATTTTATCAGCAAAAGCGGGTACTAATTTCCTCGCAGCTCCTAAGCCGGAAGGCACTGGGTTGGATGAGCAAACCGTGTGGTGGAAGGCTGGGAAGTTGGGTAACTGGTTAAGCGGATAGTTGGTTAATTGGCAAATTGGCGGGCGGCTGGGTGGTTGGGCCGGTGGTTAGGCGGGTGGTTGGGCGGGTCGATGGGCGGGTCGATGGGCGGGTGGGCGGCTGATCGGGTGGCTGGGTGGGTGGCCTAAAATGCAAAAATACATCTATTTTCGGCGTTTTCCCCCATTCAGGCGGTCTATCCTGCAAAAGTGCAGTTATTTCCCGGAAAAACCAGATAAAATCGCTCATCCGCCCCAATTAGATGTATTTTTGCATTTTGCCATCCGCCAGCCACTCCCAGCAAGAAAATAGATGCACTTTTGCATTTTAGAGGCTGTCACCTCCTATGCTTACGAGGTGGCGCAGACTATCGCAAACGTTTAGCACCGCCAATTATTGTAACAATTGCCTCTCCCCATTTACGTACACGTAACACCGTCTTCTGGTCTGACAGCACCTTAGCTTATGCGATTACTGCTCGATATGCCTTCTAGAAAGGTAGCTTTCCCGCCCCCTTCTGCCTCTTCCGCCGCACCACTCCCACTGTCTGCCTCTTCCGCCGCCTCCTACTGTCTCCACCTTCCGCCGCACTCCCACTGTCTGCCTCTTCCGCCGCCTCCTATTGTCTCCACCTTACGCCACCCTCACTCTGTCTGCTCTTCCGCCACACTCCCACTGTCTCCACTTGTTACATTTGATCCCCTTTGATTCCCATTCCTATAGCACCCCTCCGCTCCTCCACGGAGCAGGAGGAAAATGTCATCCCCCTCTCCAGCTGTCATCCCATTCCCCTTGCATTCCCGGTCCCCTTAAAGCAAAGACTAAGACCGTGATTGCGCGGAGCGCCGCGGCAATTACACCATCCGTGAACCCCCGCCGCCAGACATCATTACATCCGTACAGCAAGCCTTTACGCCACAGGAGGGATTCCCATGCATACAGTCTGGAAAGGGGCCATCAGCTTCGGCCTTGTCCATGTTCCCGTGAAGATGTTCTCGGCTACCGAGGACAAAGATATTTCCATGCGCATGATCCACAAGCCCTGCTCCACGCCTCTGTCGTATGTGCGGAAATGCCAAACCTGCGAAACCGAGGTCCCCTGGGAGGAGATCGTCAAGGGTTACGAGCATGAGCCCGGCCGTTTTGTCATTTTCGACAAGGAGGAGCTGGAGCAGCTGAGCGGCGAGAAAAGCAAGGAGATTAAGATCCTGGACTTCGTCCAGCTGGGGGAAATTGATCCGGTCTACTTCCAGAAGACCTACTACCTGGCCCCGGCGGATACAGGCTCCAACGCCTACAACCTCCTGCTCCGCTCCCTCACGGAAACAGGCAAAATCGGCATCGCCAAGGTATCCATCCGCTCCAAAAGCAGTTTGGCCGCTATCCGCGTGGTGGACCGTTGTCTGGCCCTGGAGACCATCTTCTACCCCGACGAGATCCGGCCAATCAGCCAGGTGCCTAACCTGCCCGAGCAGGCCAATGTGAATGACAAGGAGCTCACGATGGCCAAAATGCTGATTGAGCAGCTCTCCACCCCCTTTGAGCCGGAGAAGTATTCTGACGAATACCGCAGCGCCGTCTTCGAGGCGATTTCCCGCAAGGTGGCAGGAGAGGAGATTCAAGTGGCACCTGAGCAGCAGCGGACCAATGTCATTGATCTCATGTCGGCGCTGGAGGCCAGTCTGGAGGCTGCCAAAAGCGGCAAAACTGCAGGCAATGCAAAAGCTGCAAGCACCGCCGCCTCATCTGCCAAAAAAAGCGAGTCAACCTCCGCCGCATTTCAGGCAGCCCCTCCTTCACCGGAAGCAGGCGGTATGACCGGCACCGAGGATGCCAAGCCGAAACGTGGCCGTCCGCGTAAGGCCAAGGATGCTTCGAAGGAGACTGTGTAGCATGGCTACAGACGCTGAAACGGATATGGACAGTCCTATCCTCCTGCCCGGAGTGCCGATGATTCCGGTCACGGAGGAGGTCATTCCCCAGGGCGGAGAATGGGGCTATCAGCTGAAATGGGACGGGGTGCGGCTTTTGGCGCGCATCCGGCCTGGAAACCATGTGGAGCTGTTTTCCCGGAAGCTGCTCTCCAAAAACAGCGCATACCCGGAGCTGGCCGGGCTGCTCTCCTCCATAACGGAACCTTGTCTGCTGGATGGGGAGGCTTTTGTTTTCGACCAGGGCAGACAGCGGCCCGTCTTCCGCAGAGTGCTGGAGCGGGAACGCCTGCGCAATCCCGCGGCAATTGCCAAGGCGGGAAGCAATGAGCCGGTACGCTATGCGGTTTTTGATGTGCTGTATTCACAGGGAAAGGACTGGCGGGAGCGCCCATACCGGGAGCGCCATGAGGAGCTGCTGCGGCTTCTTCCCGTCAAGCAGGAGCGGCTGTTCGTGACGGATCTGTTCACGGACGGCGCCGGTCTATGGAGCTGGGTAGAAGCCCACGGCTGGGAGGGTATTGTTTCCAAACGGCTGGACAGTGTCTACAAGGAAGGGAAGAAGCACCGGGACTGGCTGAAGAAGAAAACCTCCCTTCAAGAGGAGGTTGACATTGTGGGCTTTACGTACAATGAAGGGCGGTTGGCCAGTCTGATTATGTCCTTGGACGGAGCTTATTTCGGCAGGGTGTCCCTGGGTCTGGACGAGCAGCAGAAACGCAGGCTGTCCAGCCTGCCTGTTCAGGTACCTCCTCCGTCGGGGCAGCCGGGGCCTTTTCCGGTGCTGCCTGCCGATCTCAAGCGGATCAGCCTGGCATGGCTCACGCAGCCGTTCCGCTGTCAGGTCACAGGTCTGGAGGTCACCGATGCCGGACTTCTAAGACACTCGAAGCTGGTCAACCTGCCTATCCCGTAGCTAGCAGTTTGAGCGGCTTTTAGAACTTTCCGAATCAGCAGATATCCGCTAACCCTACGCCCATCAGGAGGAGTTCTTATGCCACCTTCGTCAGCGCGGTCCAAGCCGCATAAGACCGTAACCGGAACTGTCACCATTGAGGGTCACGAGCTGACCATTACCAATCCGGACAAGCCTCTCTACCCGGAGGACGGTGTGACCAAGCTGATCTATTTGCAAAAGCTTATCGAGCTTGCTCCATACCTCCTGAGGTATACTACCAACCGTTATTTAACCACCATCAGATATCCCCACGGTGCGGGTGACCCGGATTTTTTCTACCAAAAAAATGCGCCGGAGCCCCTGCCCGCCTTTGTTCCCACAGCCCAGTTGCAGGGCATCCGTTATGTGGTGCTGGACTCTATCCCCACACTAGTCTGGCTGGGGAATCTTGCTTGTCTGGAATTTCACCCTTCCCTGCACGTGATCGGCTCGGAGCTTCCGGCGGAATGGATGATTGATATCGATCCCAGCCTGGAGGAGGAGCCCCGGATCATGGAAGCAGCCTATCTGGCGGGCCAGGCCTTGGAGCGTATGGGAATCCGCTCTGTCCCCAAGACCTCCGGCGCAACAGGGGTTCAGCTGTATATTCCGATCCCACCCGGACAGTATACCTTTACCCAATTACGGGAGGCGGGTCATTTTCTCGGGAAGTATCTGGTGGAGAGCCACCCCGCCCTGTTTACCATCGAACGGCTGAAGAAGAACCGCGGCGACCGCATATACGTGGATTACCTGCAACATTGGTACGGGAAAACTCTGTCTGCCCCCTACACTCCGCGGGCTAAAGCCCATGCAACTGTCTCCACCCCTCTCTTATGGAGCGAAGTGGAGGCCAATTGCCGTCCCAAGGACTTCAATCTGCTGACCATCGGGCCGCGGCTGGAGCGGATGGGGGATCTGATCCAGCAGCTGCCGCCCCAGTCCCTGGATCAGGTGCTGCGGTTCCTGAATAAGCTCTGATGCATGTTCCGGCTCCCGTCAGAACAATGGCGCCAGGATTCTGGCAACCATTTCCCTTGCCCTGACCCAGCCGGATCTGTCCTCAAACTCGGATGCCTGCATTTCCCGGCATTTCCGCAGATCCAACTGGAACTGCCCTGCCAGCCTTGCCACCAGATGGCGGTCGAACAACACCGCATTCTGCTCGAAATTACTGTAGAAGCTGCGCATATCCATATTGGCGGTGCCCACCGTCGCCAGCTTGTCATCCACAATCAGCACCTTGGCGTGAATAAACCCGCCCTGGTACAAAAAAACCTTTACCCCCACCTGCAAAAGCTCCTCCAGATAAGACAAGGAGGCCCAATACACCATCCGGGAATCCGGCACTGCCGGCAGGATGATCCGCACATCCGCTCCGCTTACAGCTGCTGTCTTCAGAGCCAGGAGAATCCCCTCTTCGGGGATAAAGTAAGGTGTGGCCAGCCAGATCCTCCGTTCCCCAGCGGCAATCGCTGAGAAGTACAGCTCCAGGATGGCATCCCACTTGCTGTCCGGCCCGCTGTTAATAATCTGGACCAGCTCCCTTCCCTTCCCCTCCTGCTCAGGAAAAAAACGTGCCCCATCCACCAGACAGCCCTTCGCCAGAAACCAGTCCCGCAAAAAGGTATATTGCAGCCGGTACGCCGCATCCCCATCCACCTGCATATGGGTATCCCGCCAGAAGCCCAGCTTGGGGTCCTTCCCCAGATATTCGTCACCGATATTAAAGCCGCCGATAAAGCCGGTTCTGCCGTCGATCACCGTAATTTTCCGGTGATTGCGGTAGTTCAGCCGTTTATCCAACAGTGCCACCACAGGCGGAAGGAAGCATCCCGTCTCCACGCCCGCTTCCGCAAGCCTCTCCAGATACCCTTCCGGCAGACCCACACTTCCAAGACCGTCATAAAGCAGGCGCACCTCTACGCCTTCACGGGCTTTTTTGATCATCATATCCCGGAAGGACCGACCGATCTGGTCATCCCGGATAATGTAATATTCCATATGGATATGGTCCTCTGCCCGGTCCATAGCCTCGAGAAGCGCAGGAAAAAACTCTTTCCCCTCATGATAAAATTCCACCGTATTGCCCCGGGTAATAGGCGCTCCCGGGAGATTGCACAGCAGCCCCAGCAGCCGCGGCGCTTTCCCGATCTCCAAAGTCTCTTCACCACCAGGCCGATACAGGTCGGACAGCCCGTCCATCTCCCGGCGCAGCCCCTCCCAGATTCCCTCCGGAAGCCGCTTGATCCGCCGCTTATGCCGGTACTGCCGGGCCAGGAAATAATACAGGGCCAACCCCGCCACAGGCAGCACAAGCAGAATGGCCAGCCATGCCAACGCCTTGGCAGGATGGCGGTATTCCATGATCAGGAGAATGACTGTCTGGAAAATGTACAAACACAAAAAGAAAAGCAGCCAGTACAAAGCATCCCCTCCCCAAAGAATCCGTCCTTCTATTATTCCCCTGACAGATGGGGGGTTAACCCGCCTGCAGCGCTGCAGGCGCTATATTTTGCAGCAGAAAAGGCAGCAAAAAACCGCCTCCGGCAAAGGAAGGCGGTACGGTGGGGCTTTAGGCAGCTACGTCCCTCTTTTGGAAGATGGTCCAGGAGAGGAAGTTGAACAGCAGGAAGTAGGCGACCAGCACGATAATGGAAAAGGTCATGTTCATGCCCTCCATTAGTGGCTTGCCCTCAATATACTGGGTAAGGTCTGTATTGGCGAACAGCCAGAACCGGCCCCAGCTCCAATAGCTTAAAAAATTGGTGGTCGCCTGCCCGAGAAATAAGAACAGCAGAGACATGCTGATGGCAAGAGAGCTGCTGCGGAAAACGGTAGAAATCATAAAGGCCAGGGTGACGATCATAATCAGCTCGATGCATTTGAGCCCGTAGGTATTCATCACATGAAGCACCATGCTGCTCTCCTCCACGATCATGTCCTTGCCCACGTGGAGATAAGGAGAGCCGATTTCGGAAAATTGATACAGGATGCCGTTTACCAGGAAGGATGAGGCGAAGAGCATCACCAAGAGAAGCAGGGAAAACAAACTCACGGATATGTATTTGGACAACAGAATTTTGGACCGTCCGGCAGGACGGATCAACAGCAGCTTGATGGTGCCTGCAGCGAATTCGCCTGCCACAATATCTGCCGCAATAACTACTGTGAAGATGGTCACCAGTTGGATCAGGACGGACATGGACATCACCATTCCCCATACTGTGTTCTCCGAAGGTGGAATGTCATGCTCAAGCCGGTATTGATCCAACAGAATGGAGCGCCGGATTTCCTCCTGGGCCAGCACAGGAAGCCGGGTGCTCTCCGCCAGATAAGCCTGGTTGGCCTCCAGCCGGATTTGAGCCCTGCTCTCCCAGCCTGCATTGGTTCCCGAATCCGTCAGCTTGCTGATGATGGAGAAGGAACAGGTAATGGCGATGAGGATACCGATTAAAATCCAGGTCCGCAGCCGCCGGTAGATTTTCATATTTTCATTTTGAAGCAGGCTAAGCAATTTGATCACTTCCCGTCATTTCCAGGAATTTGTCCTCCAGAGATGTGGTAACCGGATGGATTCCGAAGATTCTCACTCCGGCATGGACCAGAAGCGCAGTGACATCGGCAATTTCCTCCCGGTCCAGCTGCAGCACAATGCCTTCCTGCTGAAGCTCGGCGGGATAGGCCCCGTCATTCTGGGCCAGCACCTGATGCGCCAGCTTGGAATCCGACACCTCGAAGACTACGGTACTGCGGCCTCCGACTTGGACCAGCTCCTTGGTGGACCGGACATCCACCAATCTGCCGTTCTGGATAATGGCCACCCGGTCGCACATCAGCTCCATCTCTGAGAGCAGATGGCTGGACACAATAACCGAGACCCCTTCCTCCCGGGACAGCTGGCGCAGGTAATCCCGCAGCTCGCGGATTCCGGCAGGGTCCAGACCGTTGGTAGGCTCGTCAAGAATCAAAAGCTGCGGCTTGTGCAGCACCGCCTGAGCCACCCCAAGCCGCTGACGCATACCCAGCGAGTAGGTTTTGACCTTGTCGTGAATGCGGTTCTCAAGCCCGATCAGCTTCACCACCTCGGCAATCCGGTGATGGGTGATGCCGGGCACCATACGGGCGTAATGGACCAGATTGTTCCATCCGGACAGGAACTTATACATTTCCGGATTTTCCACAATAGCCCCCACCTGCTTGATGGCTTTCTCAAAATCTGTACGGATACTGTGTCCGTCAATCAGGATATCCCCTTCGGTCAAAGACATCAGCCCCACCATCATCCGGATGGTGGTGGTTTTGCCCGCTCCGTTGGGGCCAAGAAAGCCGAATACCTCTCCCTTGGGAACCTGGAAGCTCAATTTATCAATGATGGTCTTGCTGCCGATTCTTTTGGTGACATTCTGCAGCGAAACAATGGGTTCGTTCATGAATACCTCCTGTGTCAAGCAATCACAAATCCATCTCCGAAGGCAAAATTCACGCTGTGGAACGGTTTTACCAATTGCTGTCATCTATCATAGCGCGTTCTGCCTTTTTTGCATAGTATCCTTTCTTAGGGCGTGTTTGCAAACCCGCTTGAGGGCATCTTTCACCGCCTTTTCGCCCCTTGCTTCGTCACTTCCGCTTGACGTACCCCCGGTACGCCTTCGCGAAAGTTTCTTGCCATGGACGAAATTTCGGTAAAATCTGCTCCCCTCGGAGTTTGCAAACACGCCCTCGGGTGTGTCTTCAGCCGGCTGCCGGACGGTCACATGACCGTGCTCACTTCAGGTTCCCTCCGGAATTTAGTACAATAGGAGAAAGTCCGGTGTTTTCACCGATACGGGAGAATGCTTATATGGTAATCGAAAGACGGGCCTGGCAATGGCTGGACTGGGTGATGCTGGGTGTGCTCACCTCCGGCCTTGCCATCGGTCTCTTATATGTAATGACGGTTCCGCAGCTGGTGGGGATTACTGAACGGGCCGGATTTATGCTGGCGCTGCTGATCTGCTATTTTGCCCCGCTGCTGTTCTGGCACCCCGGCTACACCCATCTGTGGGCACTGCCCTTTAGCGTACTGGCCACCAGCGGACTGTTCAGCCTGTTTATCACGTATCATTACGGGGAAGTGACCAATTTGGTTACAGTGGCCCTGCTGCTGCTGGGCTTTCATTCCCGGGGCTGTTATATATTGCTGTTCAACATTGCCGTGTTTGTGCTGGCGATTCCCATGATGCAGGTCTGGCTGGCCACCCCCCAGGCCTTCGATGTGGCGGCGACCATTACCTTCTCCATCAATTCTGCCATTATGCTGGGCCTGGGCTTAGGGATACATAAAATTTGGTACTCCCACTACAGCGTGAAGCAGCTGTATGAAGAGAATCTCCGGGTCTACCGGCTGGTCCAGGAGCAGAACCGGGTGCTGGAGCAATACTCCAGCCAAGTGGAGAAGCTCACTGTGGCGGAGGAGCGCAACCGGATGTCGCGGGAGCTGCATGATACAGTCGGACATACCTTCACCAGTGTCATTATGGGTATGGATGCCGTGTCGTACCTGCTGGAAACCAATCCTGCTATGGCCCAGGAAAAGCTGGACGTGCTCCGCCAGGTGGCCCGGAATGGCCTGGAGGAGGTCCGCCGCAACATCCACCAGATGGCTCCGCCGGAGGAGGAGGGCAGCTTTACCGCCCAACTGGACCAGATGGCCAAGGACTTCGGCGTCAATACCGGTACGGACATCCATCTGACCACCTCAGGCGAGATGTACGAGCTGCCCCGGCAGGCGCAGCTGACCATGATCCGCTGTCTCCAGGAGGCATTGACCAATTCCAAACGCCATGGCCAGGCTTCGTCAATCCGCATTCATGCGGAGTATGCTGCCAGCCGCTATACCCTGACTATCTCCGATGACGGCGTCGGTATAGGCAGCGGGGAGGATATTCAGCCCGGCTTCGGACTTAATGCCATGGAGGACCGTCTGGCTGCACTGCAGGGACGGCTGCAGGTGCTGCCCTCCGCCCAAAAGGGGATTACAGTTGTATGCAGCATTCCCGTTCTGCGCAGCGTCGGCTTAGGCGGATAGAGCGAGCGGATTGCCGGCTGGAGCAGACAGAGCAATGTACGGATTCTTCAGCTTTTTATAAGGAGGCGCATAGCATTGAATGAGATCAAATTGCTGCTTGCGGATGACCAAGACCTGATCCGGGAGAGTCTGCACATTGTGCTGGATATGGATCCTGAAATTGAAGTGGTGGGATTAGCCGAGAACGGAAGCAAGGCTGTGGAGCTTTGCGGGACGGTGTCCCCCCATGTAGTCCTGATGGACATCCATATGCCGGAAATGAACGGTGTAGAGGCTACCCGGCTGATCAAAGCCCAATTCCCGGACATCCGGGTGATTATTCTGACCACGTTTCAGGAAATCCAGTATGTGGTGGATGCTTTGGGAGCAGGCGCCGAGGGTTATCTGCTGAAGGCGATCCATCCCCGGGATCTGATCTCCGGCATCAAGTGGGTCCACAAGGGCGGGACCCTGATTCCCCAGGATATTGCCAAGATGATGGTAGCACATCTCCAGGGCGCATCTTCCCCGGAGAACCGCGGAGCCGCTCCGGGCTCCTCCTCTGCTGCCTCCGCCCATGAGGAGCAAAGCCGCTCCGGCACCTCCTACGGGCTCAGCGACCGGGAGCAGCAGGTGCTGGAATGCATCGCTGACGGGCTGAACAACCGTGAAATTGCGGAACGGCTTTATTTGTCCGAAGGAACAGTAAAAAATTATATTTCCAGCATTTATTCCAAAATGGATGTGCGCGACCGGATTCAAGCGGCCAAAAAAGCCCAGGACGAAGGAATGGTTTAAGCCTCATCCAACAGCGGCTTGAGAATATCCCCCAAGGCTTGCTCCAGATAGGGCTCGGCATGCAGCATATCCCGGAAGGCCAGGTAGGACCGGGCCTGGGCCGCCAGCTTCTTGCGGTCCGTGGACGGCTGGCGCACGGCTCGGATCAGAATATTCTTGGGTGTATGCTCCATGTCGATGAACTCCAGTAGCTGGGTCTTGTAGCCGGCCAGCTCCAACAGACTGGCCCGCATGGAATCTGTGGCCAGTGCGGAGAAGCGCTCCTTGATGAGCCCATGCTCCAGCATTGGGGAAAGCAGTTCATTCTTGATCTGCCGGTTCAGCTCATGCTGGCAGCAGGGCACGGACAGGATGACGCTGGCATTCCAGCGCACCGCTTTTTCCAAGGCCGCATCGGTTGCCGTGTCGCAGGCATGGAGAGTAACCACCATATCCGCCTGCTCGGCCCCCTCATATTGGCTGATATCTCCCGTCTGGAACCTGAGCCCGCCATAGCCGAACTCCTCCGCCAGCGCGGCGCAATGGGCGATGACATCCGCCTTCAAGTCAAGGCCCACAATCTCCGCCTTCAGACCGCGGACCGCAACCAGATAATGGTACAGGGCAAAGGTCAGATAGGACTTGCCGCAGCCAAAATCCACAATCCGGACCACCCGGTCCCGGGGCAAATATTGCACCACATCCTCAATCATCTCCAGATAGCGGTTGATCTGCCGAAACTTATCGTACTTGGGGGCAAGCACCTTGCCCTCCCGGTTCATCACGCCCAGCTTCACCAGGAAGGGCACCGGAATGCCCTCCTCCAGCAAATATTGCTTCTTGCGGTTATGCCCCAGCTCCGCCTGCTGCTTGGTCGCGGCCTTCCGCAGAATGGCTGCCTTCCCCCGCTTGTCCACCAGCACCTGGTAGTCTGCCTCCGCTGTTTGCAGGAGCCCCTGCTTAAAATGGCCTTCCAGCCATTCCGCCAGCTTGACTGCGGCTTCCTCCGGTGTCACATTTTCGTGATAGGCCTTAGGCCCGATGGTTTTCTCCATCTGTACCATCCGCTCGCCCTTCAGGAGCACCGGCTTTGCCTTCAGCTTGGAGGGCAGCCCCTCCGCCTTGTTCCGGGGATTACTGAGAACGGCGTGGAGCAGCTTGCCCTCCCCGCATAATTCCTCCGTCAGCTTTCTCAACTCTTCCATATTTGCACGTCCTTTATATTTGTAAACATACTTACGTATTATTCTGTTCTGGTTTAAGGGGGCTCCCCCAAAAGTACCC
>JAQSYT010000105.1 GCA_029256065.1 Paenibacillaceae bacterium | reverse complement strand
GCTGCTCAGTCGCTTTTACCCCAAAAGGAGCAAATTGGAAGGTAACCGAGTTCGTTGCCTCATCATATTGTTTATTGGTGAACGGAAAATTTACGTACTTCCCGCCAGATTGTGAATTTCGGATGTCCGCTTCTACCAAGTCAATATTTTGATAATACCTTACTTTCTCACCGTTTTGCGTATAATATCTCCACTCAGGCTCTTCCAGGAAATAAAGTGTAATAGTGCCATTGGTGCTGACAACACGGTCTACATTATTGTAGCTGTGTCGTACCGTTTTGGAGGCAAGTACAGAGCCGTCTGCCTTGGACTTTGCCACCACTCCAAAATCTCCGATCCAGCTGTACCATCCTGTATGAAGCACACCGGTATCCGGTTGGATGGCCAGTCCATAACCTGGCGAAGCAGGGTCCATATACGTCATTTCCCATTCCGGCAGCGTAACCTCAAACGGGAATTCCAGGCTCCATTCTACCTGGCCTTCCTCCAAAGCTTGTCCGTCTGCTGCCAAGACCTGATACGGGTAAAATGTCGGCCGTTCTCTGTCCATTTCATCGAGAATGATATGCTCCTCACCGGAAATGGTATACTGGCTCACAGGTAAGGACACCAGTTGAGCATTCACTTCGATCCGTACATCCTTCTTGACTTCAAAGGAAGACGTGGTCAAAGCTTCAAAGCCGCTTTTGGTAATAGTCAGAGTATAAGTTCCATCCGCAATAGCGGACAGTGTATATTGACCGTTGGAGTTAGTCTGTGCGGAATATGTGGTGCCGGTAACGGTTACCTTGGCCTGATTAACAGGTCCTTGATTCGCATTCATAACAGTACCATATACAGACACACTTACAGTCGGAGTCTCAGGAGTAGTGCCGCCTCCGTTGCTGCCTCCGCCTGTAACGTCCGAGCCGCCAGTAGTGCCGGAAGCCGGCAGCCCTGCTCCTGCTGTCTTGGACGGCTGCTTCTCAAAGGTCGTCCCCTTTGCTGCCGCTTCCAGTGTAGCGCGCTCAATGGAACCTTGTCCCTTGACAGTAGTTACAGCATGGAGTACAGCTTCTTTGATCACAGAGCCTGCACTTGTCTCCAGCAGCGTTTCCGTTTCCACAGTCAACTCCTGAGCGTTAGTTGTTCCCTCCAGTACAATGCGGATGCTGCCAGTTTTCTTATCTACCACGATCTTGCTGAACACAGAATCAATCAGGTGTACAGAATGAGCCCCGCCGCCTTGAATAGTAGTAACACCCTTTACGGTGACATTCTTCAGTTTAACATCGCCTTCTCCGATGCCCTCAGCAAGCAGAAGGTCTCCTTCAATAATTGTATTGCGCAGCGTTACGTCCTTAACAGATATCGCGGCATTTCCCGCAATCACCACTGTTCCTTCTTCCGGTCCATAAGTGCCTGCACTGCTGTATGCAGCACCGCCCTTGACTCCCATCGCCTTATCCAGAATTGTAACAGTTTCAGAACGCATAATTGGCGCTTCCGGCTTGAAGGTGCCATCTTCGTATCCATCAATGATTCCCTTGGCAGCCGCCGCCCCCACTGCTCCAATGCTCCAGGAAGCAAGCTTGCCGCTGTCGCTGAAGCCTTTTGCCCCTTCTGGTGAAGCTGTCAGGTGAAGCAGCCTGGACACGATTGCCGCTGCTTCCTGCCTTGTGATCTTACGATCCAGACGGATTGTGTTGTCCTCGTAGCCGCTTATGTATCCAGCCTTGACCGCAATCCGTACCTCTTCATATGCCCAGTGTGCGCTGGTCAGGTCTGTAAAGTGGATTGCAGCAGCCTCCTTTAAATTGAAGGAATGATTCACCAGCTTCACAAATTCGCCCCGTGTCACGGATTGATCGGGTCTGAAGGTACCGTCATCGTAACCGTCGATGAAGCCTTGCTCCACCCAACGGCTGATCTGCTTCTCCGCCCAATGCCCCTTATAGTCCGGGGAACTCCCCGCACCAAACGCGGCATTTACAGGCGCCAGTACCAAACAAAGAATGAGAAGCCAAACTGTCGAAAGTCCTAACCTTGATGTCCTTAGCATGAATAATCTCCCTTCACTGCTTTATATTTCTATAGTCCAAACATAACAATAATCTACAAAAACTGGGTTTTCAATAGCCTATAAGAACCAAAATCCGACAAAAAAGGCTATTTACTTATTCCTTTATTTGTGTATGATTAAAGCTGCTTTTTATAGTCAAAATAATCATTAAACATCTCAAATTATTTATGTTAACAAATTCATCATAATACCCACACAATTTTGTTACTTCTGCCGATTTATTTTTAGCGATTATTTGTTACACTAGAACATATCAAGAATCATTCTAATGGAGGTTATGCCAGTTCATGGATACCGGAACACATCTTGTCTTCGGTCTTGGCCTCGCCGGTCTGGCCCATATTGATCCTGTCGTCGCCCAAGATTCCACTGTCGCATTCGCCGTTTTGTTGGGAACCGTACTCGGGCAGCAGGCTCCTGACCTGGACACCCTGTTTCGTTTGAAGGGAAATGCCATATATATCCGCCAGCACCGCGGAACCTCCCATTCCCTGCCGGTGCTCCTCTTATGGGCCCTGCTGATTACAGCAGCCATCGGCCTTGTCATTCCTGGCCTGCCGCTTCTGCACATTGGATTATGGACCCTATTAGCCGTTGTGGTGCATGTGGGCACCGACCTGTTTAACACCTATGGAACCCAAGCCGTCAAACCGTTCTCACGAAGGTGGATATCGTGGAACATTATTCATATCTTTGACCCGTTTATCTTCGTCTCCCATCTGGCCGCTATTTTCCTGTGGGCCTTCAAGCTGGCGGAGCCGCAAACCATCTTTCCCGTTTTGTATAGTCTCATCATCCTGTATTATTGCTGGCGGACCCTGCACCACTTCCTCCTGGAGCGCAGCTTGCATATGAAGGACAACGATTATCTTCCGGGCGACCGGTATTATCTCATTCCGACCATTAACCTGTACGCCTGGAATGTGATGAAGCAGCATTCGGACGGCTCCTATACCATCGGAGAATTGAAACAAAAACGCCTGATCTGGCTGGATAAGGTAAAATGCGATTGCCATCCTGCCGTCGACGCCTCCAAGTCCCATCCCGATGTAGCTGCCTTCCTTTATTTCTCCTCCTTTGCGTGTGCAGAGCTGAAGGAGCATGAGTGGGGCTATGAGGTCCGTTGGGCCGATGTCAGGTACCGGCACCGGAAGCAGTATCCGTTTGTCGCCGCCCTGCTGTTGGACCGGGATATGAAGCCCATTGATTCTTATGTGGGCTGGCTTTCCGAATCCAGGCTTTACAAGAAGCTTCGCCTGGATACCCCCTGAATAAATCAGCTAAAGCCCAAATCCTGCGCGTATCGTTTGCTCGCCGGGTTTGGGCTTTTTGTGTTATAATTATTCTAAATAAAAATAAAAGCAAAAGCAGCCCTCCATTGGAGGACTGCCTGCTTATTCCGGTTTGAGCATCTTCAAAGCGCAAGGCGCCTAATTAAAACTTACCTGCAAGAGATTGCTCAGCGATTTGTACCAAACGACGGGTGATGTGGCCGCCGATTGCGCCAGTATCGCGCGTAGCCATGAATCCATAGTAGCCGTCTTGAGGAATTTGGATGCCCAACTCTTGGGCTACCTCATATTTCAGCTGATCCAAAGCTTGGCTTGCTTGAGGAACCACCAGAGTGTTGCTGCTGCGAGATTGTCCAGTACCCATTGCGTAAGCACTCCTTTCAATCTGTTTTTCTTTGTTGGATTAGCAAGCTCTCTTTCAAGCTTGCAAACTTATTATGGCACGATGGCGAAACAATATTCATGGAACCGCAACATTTTTTTCTGATATGTGTATTCAGGATTAAAGGTTCATCACGCTTTCAATAAGAGGGGGAAAAGAGATGCCGCGGTGGATGGCTTTGCTGTTTGCGAGTATCGGGATTTTGCTGCTGGTGGGAGTCAGCTTCTTCATCAGTCTCCGCAGCCCCTGGGGAGCAGCCCTATGCGGTGTGGCGGCATTCTTGTGGATCGGCTTCGGCTTTGGGATGAAGGCCAGAGCCAGACGCCTGCAGGAGGCTCTCCGCCAGCACACATAATCTGGAGAGCCTGTCCGGTTCATAAGAAAGACCCGCAATAAGCCATCAGGGCTTATTGCGGGTCTTTTATTTTACCTTTTCATGCTCCTGCGCCGCGCTTAAGGAAGCAGGAAGCCCATCTTTTCCTTGACCTCATTGACCATCGGCGCGGCCTTGGCTGCCGCCTTTTCTGCGCCGGAACGGAGAATGGCAGGAATCTCGCCGCTCTCCCGGATAGCCTTGTAGCGCTCCTGCATAGGGGCCAGCGCCGCTACCAACACTTCGGCCAGATCCTTCTTAAAGGATCCGTAGCCCTGTCCCTCATACCGCGCTTCCACGTCCTTTATACTCAGATCCGAGCATTGCGTGTAGATGCTCATCAGGTTGGAAACCTCGGGCTTCTCCGCCGGATCAAACCGGACCTCACGGCCGGAGTCCGTTACTGCCCGGGAAAGCTTCTTACGGATTTCATCCGGTGTATCCAGCAGGGCAATGTAGCTGCCCGGGTTAGGATTGCTTTTGCTCATTTTTTTCGAGGCATCGTCCAAGGACATGATCCGCGCGCCAACCTGGGGAATGTACGGATCCGGCACAGTAAAGGTTTGACCATAGCGCTGGTTAAAGCGCTGGGCCAGATCCCGGGTCAGCTCCAAATGCTGCTTTTGATCCTCGCCCACCGGCACCAGATCGGCATTGTAGAGAAGAATATCTGCAGCCATCAGCGACGGATACACAAACAGCCCCGCTCCCACCGAATCCTTGCCTGCCGCCTTGTCCTTAAACTGGGTCATCCGCTCCAGCTCGCCCATATAGGTCAGCGTCGTCATCAACCAGCCCAGCTCAGCATGCTCCTTCACATGAGACTGCATGAAGATGGCCGCTTTTTGGGGATCGATGCCTGCTGCCACATACAGAGCCACGATCATCTCGGTTTGTTCACGGAGCGCCGCGGGGTCCTGGGGAACGGTAACGGCATGCAGATCCACGCCCATAAAAAAGCAGTTATGATCCTCCTGCAGCGCCACGTAATTCTTGATGGCTCCAATATAATTGCCGATGGTCAGCTTGCCGCTGGGTTGAATGCCGGAAAGCACAGTTTTCATGGGAATCGCTCCTCTTTCATTTTTTTCAACAAAAAAAAGCCTGCCGCCGCAAGGGACGATAGACCGTGGTGCCACCCTAATTCGCTTGTCCGTTCCTTATGGACCGTAACAAGCCTTTAAGTTCCGCTAACGGGGAACAGCCGGCTGGCGCTTCCTCCGCTGCGGGAGAAGCAACTTTGCTCAAGGACCCATTCACATGGCGCGCTCCGCCGGTTTCCAGCAACCACCGGCTCTCTGATGAAGCTTCTGCCATCCTACTTTTTCCTCTCATCGCATCCAGTTTGAATATGCCTCTGATTGAAGCTTATTTTAAACGCGGAGCCGCATAAAGTCAATGACCGCGCGCATAGGCTTAAACAAGCCCCAAGCCTGTCTCCAAGGAGGAACACCAACATGCAAGCCGCTTTCCTGCGCTGGGCTCCGCCGGCCATGGGCCTTATCAGCTGTGCTCTGCTGCTTCTTATTGCAGCCACCCGGCCGCTGCCCGACTGGTCTGCCCTACTGCCGGTTCTTACCGGTCCCTTCAGCAATATCTTCCTCGGCATCATTCTGGATGCGCTGCCGTTTATGCTAATGGGAGTCATTCTTTCCTCCATTCTTCATCTGGCCGTACCTGAGCATGTGATCCGGAGGATGATTCCGAAAAACCCGGTTCTCGGCATTCTCTTTGCCTGCTCTCTGGGACTTCTGTTTCCTGTATGCGAATGCGGCATGGTGCCCATTGTCCGCAGGCTGATGAACAAGGGGATGCCCGTCTATATGGCCGCTGTTTTCCTGCTGGCCGGACCGGTGCTGAATCCCGTCGCCTTCGCCTCTACTCTCATGGCCTTCGGTCCCCTGCACGAAATGGCCTACGCCCGGATGGGGCTTGCCTTCGCCGCCGCATCCCTGACAGGTCTTTGTCTGTACCGTTTCGCGGTTAGGCCGCCGCTCCGCCATTCCCTTGCCGGACAGCGGGGAGAGCATGTCCACACCCACAGAAGCTTTCTGGAGGGCATATTGCGGCATGGCTCCGATGAATTTTTCGAAATGGGCAAATTTCTGATACTGGGGGCCGGAGCCACGGCTCTGGTGCAGACACTGGTTAGCCCGGGCAGTCTGTCCGCAATCGGCCAAGGAGGAATCAGCTCCCATTTGTTTATGGCCGGACTGGCGTATGCCCTGTCCCTGTGCTCCTCGTCGGACGCCTTTGTGGCCGCTTCCTTTTTGCCCGCCTTTTCCAAAAGCTCCCTTCTGACCTTTCTGGTGCTGGGGCCAATGGTCGACTTCAAGGGGACGCTGATGCTCCTCTCCGTGTTCAAAATACGCTTCGTGCTGATTCTGTCCCTGATTGCCGCAGCGGCGATTATCGGAGGATCAGTGCTGCTGGGATTGCTCAGTCCCGTCTTTTAAACCATCCCTGCCGCCAATAAAGGAGGATCCATGAACAGAACCGATATAGCCCGCGTCTTCCACTACGGCCTCCGTTCCGCCATCCTGGGCGGCTTCGCCACTTACATCCTGCTGCTTGTCAGAAAAGGCGGGCTGGCGGAGAAGGTGGAGCCGGGGATGGCTGTCATTGTCAAGCTGTCTGCTATGGGACTGTACGCCCTGGCCATCTGTCAGCTGCTCCTCCTGGCGGAAGCCGCTTGGGAAGCCGCCTCCGGCGGTCAGGATGAGGACTGCGGCTGCGGGGAAACACCTTCGTCAGGCATCGGAGCCTGGCTGAAATACGGAATTTTCCTGCTGCCCCTGGCCTTTGGCATGCTGGAGCTGTGGATTCTCTAATGCGGTTAATTTGCCACAAGGAACAAATTGGAAATTATTAAGCATGCATGATTTCCCCCTCCGCGACCATACTACCAGTAAACGGAGGTGATAATAATGGGTGCAGGACAAAGTCGTTCCAGCAATACACTCGTAGTACCGCAAGCCAGCAAGGCTTTGGATCAGCTCAAATACGAGGTAGCGCAAGAACTGGGCATTCAAATTCCTCAGGACGGATATTATGGCTTCATGGCAACGCGTGACACGGGCGCCATCGGTGGACATATTACCCGCCGCCTCGTGCAAATCGCCGAGCAGCAACTCTCCGGCAACGCCCGCTAAGCGGACTGCCGCATAAGGGAAGAGAAGGGCCGGGAACACTCCCGGTCCTTCTCTTTTTGTATGGTTCTTCTCTGCGGCAATTTACGGCATTCCGCCGGAGGCTGGCCCCGTCTTGGCCGGGGGGGTGATATGCCCGGGAATGGGGCAAACATACCCCTCCATGCCACCCCGCCTCCGCAGCTCCTCCTTGGCCTCCCGGATGATCCCGGGGCAGGCCAGAAGCCCGGCGCCTGTGGCTGCCAGCACCTTGGCCGCATGGATCATGCCGGTATGGGCCGCCGTTGACCGCCCCTGGGCAACCATCTGCCAGGAATGAAACGGTGTTTCCCCGGCGAAGCACACCGTCTCCAGTTGGGCTGTGGGCACCACCCAGCTCACATCGGCCACATCCGTGGAGCCCAGCATCCGCCCCTCATCCGGACGGTACGGATCAAGCACAACGGGCAATGCTGCCGGTGCAGAGGCACTGCCGGTACCTGACGCTCCGGCGGCAAGCCCAAGCGTGAGCTGATAGCTCCGGGCACACAACCTCCACCTCTGTGCCGGTCATCAAAGCGGCGCCTTTGGCGGTATCGTTGATGCGGGTGTACACCTCTTCCACCTGCCGGACGTCCGGGGCGCGGATCAGGTACACCACCTCGGCCGTTGCCTGCACCACATTAGGCGAAAAACCGCCTGTATCGGTGACCGCATAATGGAATTGGACATCCTTCCCCACATGCTCCCGCAAATAGTTGGCCCCCACATTCATCAGCTCCACGGCATCCAGCGCGCTTCTTCCCGTATGGGGGCTGGCTGCCGCATGGGAGCTGATGCCCGAGAATCGGTACCGGACCTGATAGTTGGCCGAGGAGGTATGGGAGACGACGGCATTGCCATAACCGGGATGCCAGGTCAATGCCGCATCCACTCCCTGGAATGCCTTCTCCCGGACCAGGAAGGTTTTGCCGGAGCCGCCTTCCTCCGCCGGGCACCCGTAATAACGGATGGTGCCGGCAAGCCCTTCTTTCTCCATAACCGCCTTCAAGATAACCGCGGCGGCAAGGGAGCCGGTGCCCAGCAGATGGTGGCCGCAGCCATGGCCGTTTCCTCCCCGCTCCACCGCCTGCCGGACGGTCAGGCCATCACACTGGCTGAGCCCTGGCAGCGCGTCATACTCTCCCAATAAGGCGATCACCGGACCGCCGTCCGGGCTGTTGGAATACGAAGCCATAAACGCCGTCGGCAATCCGCCGATGCCCTGCTCCACCGCGAAGCCCTCCTGCTCCAGCCGGGAGGCCAGCAGCTCCGCAGAGGCGAATTCCTCGAACTTGGTTTCCGCCAGCTCCCAAATCCTGTCGCTCAAAGCGGCCATGGATGGCCGCATCATGTCCGCCATTCCCTCTATATCCCGCCATAGCTTCCGCCTGTCTGCCATTGCCATTATAGGCTCCATCCGGCTCAGCGGGTCAGCGCCAGCACATCCTCAGTGGTGATGTTGGCCCCTGTCTGCAAATATTCCATATTCTTCAGCGCCATATTGTGGGCCTGCCGGCTGGTGCCGATGACCGCATCGGAGACCACATGGAAGTGGTAGTCATGCTGGTGGGCGTCTACGGCTGTAAAGCGGACGCAGATGTCCGTCATGCCGCCGACCAGATACAGCCGCTTTACTCCCAGGCAGCGGAGCAGCAGATCCAGCTCCGTTGCGAAGAAGGCACTGTACCGGCGTTTGGTGATGAGGTATTCCCCTTCGATGGGTGCGGTGAGGGGATGGAATTGCTCCGCAGGTGTCCCCTCCAGACAGTGGACCTTCTCCACCCCGTCCAGCTCCCGGCCGAAGTCGCTGAAGTCCGCCCGGTGCAGCTCCCTGATCTGGATAACCGGCAGCCCCAGCTGGCGGAAATGCCCGATCACCTTGGGTGAATTCTGCATGCAGGTTCCCCCTTCCATAACCGGAATGGCGTCGCTTTCCACGTCGTTCTGAATATCGATAACGAGCAATGCGCTGTGCTCGGGAATCTTGGCCATGCTCCATTCTCCTCCCTATAATCAGTTAATTGAACAAATCTTCCACAGAAATGACCGAACCCGTCTGGAAATATTCGATATTGTCCAGCGCAGCCTGAGCTACCTCTTCGCTGCTGGGTGTGCCGCAGGCTTCCTTAAACACATGGACGTGATAGTTGTATTGATGGGCGTCAACCGCGGTGTAATGGACACAAATATCCGTCATGCCTCCTACCAGGAACAGGTGCTCCGCCTTCAGGCCGCGCAGCAGAATTTCCAGATCCGTCCCGAAGAATGCGCTGTACCGCCGCTTGTCCACCGTGTACTCCCCTTCGATGGGAGCCGTAGGCTCATAATACGTCGCCTCGGGATTGCCCTCCACACAGTGGATGTTCTCCGCCCCGTCCAGCTCCCGGCCGAAATCCACCAGATCCTTGCGGTGGATTTCCCGGATATGGACAATGGGCACGTCGCCGCGGTCACGGAAATACTCCGTTACCCGCTCCACATTTTTCAGATAAGCCAGACGCCGCTCCGTTAACCCCCGGGGATGTTTGGCCGGGTCGGAATTTTGCACATCAATCAGAATATAAACACTGTTTTGCGGAATAATCATCCGTTGTCGCCTCCACACATGCAGATTTTTTAGAGAGTCAGGCCGCCTACCACAAGAAGTCCTTGGATACCAGCTGCTTTACGTCAAAAGGCTTTTTGATGATACCGATGGAATTGTAGAATTTCACCACATCATCCATGGTGCTGTACAGCCAGCCGCCATCCTTCATTCCTTCATGGTTGTCCGTCAAGGTATACAGGTGGACGGTAGGATACATATCCTTGATTTCCTGGGCGCTTACCTTCAGGTCATCCGCCGTCAATTTGGCCGCGTCGTCCAGGTCTTTATTCACATATTGAGTGGCATCCTCCACCGCCTTCAGGGTGTTTGCAAGCCATTCCGGCTTCTCCTTGGCATTCTTGGCCGACACCACAATCACATCCAGAATGGTGTTCTTCATCGCTTCGTCAGCCGTGGAGATAATGATCTTGCCCTTGCGGGAGGTGGTGCCTTGGGAGAGATACGGCTCGAAGGTGGTGGCGGCATCCACACTGCCTGCCACGAAGGCGGCTCCGCCTTTGCCCGGGCTCATGTCAACCAGGTTGACATCGCTTATGCTAAGGCCGGCAGTGGACAAAGCCTTGGCCAGCATATAGTGGGTAACCTCACCGTATTGCGCCGTCACCTTTTTGCCCTTCAGACCCGCTACCGACTGGATGCTGCCATCGCCCACAATGCCATCCGCACCTGTAGAGGCATTATGAAGGTAGACAATCCGGGGGAGTGTGGAAATATCCGAACCTTCCTCAATCAAGGCGTTAATGGAAACCAGATAGGATTGCAGCGTGGTAAAAGCAATGTCCACGTCTCCGGTCATGATGCTCATCAAGGGAGAGGTTGCCCCGAAGGCGCCGATTTTCAAATCGACATTGTGATCCAGGTCTAATTTTTTGCGGTCCAGCGCATAAACGCCGATGCCGCCGATAAAGGGGGCGTACGCGGTTTTGACCTCCACCGGGGCGTTTGTCTTGGTGCCCGCTGCGGAAGAAACGTTTCCGGAGGCTGATTCGCTTTGGCCGCATCCGACCAGGCCGAGCATCATGACCGCGCCCGCCAGCAGCACTGTGCCTCTTTGTTTCCACTTCGTTCTCTTCTGTTCCATCATGATTTCACTCGCCTCCATATAGTTTTTTTGTATGATTGATCAGAATCCGGCAAGTCAACTTACCAGATTGCGAATCCACTTGTCACTCCGGATGCGCAGCCGGACGAGCACATATTTGCAAATGTCATCCAGGATGACGAAGAGAAACACGATTTCGATTCCGAAGCCGAGGGCATAGCCGGTCAGGAACGTAAGGGGCAGGGACAAGCACCACAGGGTTACATTGTCGATGACCATGCACATCTTCGTATCTCCCCCGGCCCGCAGGGTGCCCATAATGTGGACGAAGTTCATTCCCTTGACCGGCATGATCAGCGCCATATAAAACAGAAGTAAGAGCACATAATCCTTCACCTCGGCGGAAATCCCCTGGTACAGCAGGAGAATCAGAGGGGACAGCCCGATCAGCAGAAGACCGATGAGAATGCCGAACATGGCCGTGTAGGCTTCCATCCGTTTGGCGTAATACGGCGCCTTGTCCCGTTTGCCCTCCCCGATGGTCTGCCCCAGCAGAATGGCGGAGGCATGGCCGGTGCCGATAAAGAAGGCGATCAAGAGCTGCTCCAGCACCTTGGCGATGCCCACCGCCGCCCCCACCTCATAGCCCATATGGTAGAAGACCACACTGTACAAGGCATAGCCGATGCTCCATATGGTTTCGTTCAGGATTACCGGGAAGGAGGTTTTGAAGATAAGGGTGAAAAAAGGCTTGCGGATCGCCAGCAGATCGGACAGCTTCGGGGCGAATTCCCTGAAGCGGAAGTAAAGCACAGCCGCCATAATGAGCATTTCCACGATCCGCGCCACAACCAGGGCATAAGCGGCTCCGTTGATCCCCAGCTCCGGCAGCCCCAGCTTGCCGAATATCAGCACATAACCCAAGGCTACATTCACAACGATGGTGAAAAGAGTCACCCGGAGGGGGAAGCCGGGGCGGCCGATGTTGCGGAATACCATGGTACAGGCCAGGGAGATGCCAGTGGGCAAATAGCTCAGACATGCAATTTTCAGATAACGGGCTGCCGGCTCCACCACAGCCGCTTCTTTGGAGAACTGGTAAAGCACCTGCTCGGGAAATAGCAGCCCGATGGCGGTAAACAGGGCGCTGACGCCCACGATAAACGAAAAGCCCAAAGCCGATGCGTGGTTCAGCTGGCGCCTGTCCCCCATGCCGTAAAACTGGGACAGGAAAATGGTAGCCCCGCTGACAATTCCCACAATAATGAGGCTTAGAATGAAGAATACCTGTCCCGCCAGACTGGTGGCGGATACCTGCAAATCCCCCAGCTGGCCCACCATAAGGGAGCTTATGGCATTGGTGATGCTGGTGACCATACTCTGGAGGCCGATAGGCAGTGACAACAGAAGGAAGCTCTTGAGAAAGGGCGTATCCTCGCGGAAGGTGGTGAAGAGCTCAGGCTTCCGCATAGGAGGCATTCCTGAAATCGCCGGAGTGGAGCAGGCTGTGGATTTTTTTGCGGATGCGGATAAACTCCGGCGTGTCCTTCAGCTCCAGGTCGCGTTTGGCGGGAAGATCCACGGGAATGTCGGCGACGATCCGTCCGGGCCGTGCGCTCATCACATACACCCGCTGGGACAGAAACACCGCTTCCTCAATATCATGGGTGATAAAAATGACCGTATGCTTCTCCTTCTCCCACAGCTCCCGCAGCTGAAGCTGCATGGTTCCCTTGGTGTCCGGGTCCAGGGCTCCGAAGGGTTCGTCCATCAGGAGCACCTCGGGGCTGTTGGCCAAGGCTCTGGCTATGGCCACCCGCTGCTTCATTCCCCCGGAGAGCACCTTGGGCAGCCGGTTCCGGAAGTCGGTGAGTCCCACCAGGTTCAGGTACTTGTCCACGATCCGGTCCGCTTCCTCCTTGGGCAGCTTCTTCAGCTTGAGTCCGAAGCGGATATTCTCCTCCACCGTCAGCCAGGGAAACAGGGTGTATGCCTGGAAGACCATTCCCCGGTCCGCACCCGGTCCGGCCATAATCCGGTTGTCCAGCATGATATCGCCGGAGGTGGCCTCGTCCAGTCCGGCAAAAATCCGCAGCAGGGTGGATTTGCCGCAGCCCGAGGGCCCTACCACACAGATGAATTCATTGTCGGCAATGTCCATGTTGATATCCTGCAGCGCGAAGGTTTCCATTCTTTTGGACCGGTAGATTTTGTTCAGGTTTTTGCAGGAAATTTTGGCTGTAGATGCTTGCAGCTCCATATGGCCGCCCCCTTTCATATCATCAGATCGGACTAAACATCCTCCGCCCAGTGGAACAGAAGCTTGTTGATGTAGGCAAACAAACGGTCGAAGATAAGGCCCAGCAGGCCAATTACGAAGATGCCGGAGAAAATGACGTAGGTTTTCATGAAGCGCTCGGCAATCATAATGCTGTAGCCGAGGCCGGAGCTGGAGGCCAGCATTTCCGCCATAATGAGGTAGGTCCATGCCCAGCCCATTACCATCCGCATGGTATCCATTACATTGGGCATAATAGCCGGAATTATGACACTGCGGATAACCTGGCTTTGGGAAGCACCCAGGGTATAGGCAGTGTTGATCAGATCGATCTGGATGTTCTTGACAATATCCGTAATCATGGCAGTCATGGAGAACACGGCACCGATGACGATGATGGTGATTTTGGCTTTTTCGCCGACGCCGGTCCAGACCATAATGAGCGGAATAAGGGCGGACACAGGCAGATAGCGGAAAAATTCAATCAGCGGCTTCAGGACCGCATTGATCAGCTTGTAAGCGCCGGATAGGAGCCCCAGCGGAACGCCAATCGCTACGGCGATAAGAAATCCCATAAGAACCCGGTAGCAGCTGATGGCCACATCATTCCACAGGGTGCCGCTTTTCATAATTTTGAACAAATAGCTGAAGGTGGCCTGCGGCGTGGGCAGAAAGATCGGGTTAATGCCGGAAAAGTTGCTGCCTACATACCAAAGGGCAATCAGCATCAGGAAGGTCAGCACCATAATGGAGTTATACAAGCGTGGTGGAACATCCCGGCGTATCCGGAACAGCATCCGCAGCGGATTTTGTTGGTTCATTCAATTCTCCCCCTTAGGAGCTGCGAGGAAATCCCGTCGCAGTCTCTTGCGTTTTGCGTTACTCGCCCATCTCATAAATCTTCAGGCCGAGCTGAAGCTTAAGCCGCGCTTCCGGATCGTCGAACGAGATGCCAAGCAGTGATTTCACCTTTTCAATGCGGTAAACAACGGTGTTGTAATGGGTGTACATAGCGCCGGCGGTGAGCTTCATGTTGCAGCCTGTCTGGAAGTAGATTTTCATTGTCCGCACCAGACTGGAATGATGGGCTTCATCATACCGGACCAGGGGCATCACATATCGGTTGAGAAATTTGTCCACGATGGCGTGTTTGGGCAGAAGACTCAGGACGGCGTAGATCCCCAGTTCCTCCCAGGTGATGATCCTGCCGTTTTTGTTGCTGACGCAGGAGGCGGTGTACAGGCTCTCCGCATCGATATATCCCTGCCGCAGGGCCAGCGGCCCGCTCTCCTCTCCGATACAAAGGGAGAAATCTTCCGTGGCGCTTGCTTCTGCAATACTTCCCAAAAGCGGCTCAAAGGCATTCCGGTCCAAAGCGGTGCCAGGAGCTTGGGGCAAAAGCGCCACGATCTTGCCCCCGATGCTCGTGAACAAGGCGCTGCTCTGGGCCATATGGTTCAAATCCGCCAGCATGGCGCCATCCGGAACAGGCGGGGAGGCGGCATGGAATTTCACGATGGCCACCCGGTAATTCTGGCCGGATAAATTGCAGCAGTCATAGAGCCGGCCCTTAATATCCAGATCCTCTGTGCTGGGAATGACACTAGTAAGCCAATCTTTCAAGAAATCATCGAAATATTTGGCCTTCACAAGCTTGTAGGTGTTTTCCCCACTCAGCCTGATATTGACAAGCGGCAGGATGCGGGACACCGTAGACAGGTCAATTTCGGTGCAAACCCCGTCCTTTTCCGCCACAACCACAAAAATCGGATCCCTTTCCGTCTCCCACAGGTTGAAAAGGTGAAGCTGAAGCTCCTGGCCGCCGGGAGGCCCGGCAGGGATGGCCAGCTTGCTGTGCCTGGGAGAGGAACAGGAATCGAAGCCTGTCATGAACCGGTGGATGGACTGGAAGAAGTCCCCATATGCCGGGGATGTGATCAGGCGTCCGCCGGCATCAAGAATACAAAGCGGATTACCGATCATACCCTCGATGGTCTCCAGAATCTGCGGCATCTTGCCGCCGTGCAGCATCAGCTCCGACACCTGCTCCAGCCGCTGCTGCAGGAGAAGCACGTTGCGGGTCTCCAGGGAAATGACCTTCTCCATGACCTCCCGCACTACATTGGAGAAAATCGTCGATTCCGGAAGCTCGAACAATGGCAGACCATTGGCTTCGGCGCACTCTATAATCCGCAGAGGGATGTCTTCAATGAACCGTTTGGGTTTGATCCCTAACGCGGACACTTTCCGCTCCACAAGCTTCGGGATAATCTCCAGAAAAGCGTCCATATTGTACTGGTGGGAGTAGCCGGTGGTCACCAGAAGCTCATTGGCCTGGGCCCAATTCTCAATATCGGGGACCTCCATGATGTTGACCCGGCTGATGACATTGCCGAGATTCCGTCCGCCGGCTAACAGCTTCAAGTCAGGCAGGGATTGCATATGAAACAAATCCTTGCACCGGAAGGCCAACGGGTCCTGCTCCGGCGCAGCTTTTGCAGCCGATTCCGCGATCAAAGGCTTCCCCTCCCTTCTTTCATCCGCTCACGACAACCTGATGCGGGTTGAACCGGACCATCAGCCGGTGATGGGCGCCCCGCCGGACCTGGCCGCTTCAGCGGCTGCCCAGCCTCCATAGCGGGTAATGTCCTCGCTGCTCTGCTCCACATAAGGCTCGCATAAGAAGCCGGTAATTTCGTCGCCGCTTCGCAGCCGGATTTTGCCAAGACCCAAAGGTGCAGGCACCTTGCGGATAAACTCGCCCAGCCGGTGCACCGGAATCCGCCAAACCTCCAGCTCGATGGAGCCTCCTTGCCCGGAGCGGATCAGACCCGGCTTAGGCGGAATTGTATCCAGCCGCAGAAGCCGGTACGAAGGATGCGTCCAATCCTGGCGGACAAAGGCTGCCCCGCAATCAATAAGCTGGCGCTCCAGGGGGAAACCCCGCATATGCAAGCCGCATACGGCCAGCTCCATGGAATCCGTCTGCATAAACTGCACGGCCGCCCCCTTCAGCAGGCTGTCCTGCCCCCGCAGGGCGAACATGGTAATGCCGAAGGGAAGAAGCGTATCCGCATAATCGGCGGGAAGGGCGATGGCCGACAAATCCAGCAGGTTGCAGTGGTTGGTGTACATCCCCATATCGCTGTTGGTTGCCACCGGTGATGCCGCCACCTCCTCCCGGGTATAGGTCCCGCCGCAGGTAGGCATAACGAGAACCGCGCCATGCAGCAGAGCATCGGATTGCTTCTTGTATTCACGCAGCTGATGCTGCGCAGTAAAGACCGAAGCCGCATCATAGCCCTTCTCCTGGGAGGAGCGGAGGATGGTCTCCGTTACCGGAAAAATCTCCCCCGGATGGGATTCCACAAACCCGCCCAAGTCAGACCAGCGTTCCGCGATCCACGGACCGTCGTACAGAATAGAAGACACTTCACTGAACAGGCTGCAGTCGATGTATTCCACAGGGATTCCGCATTGCTCCAGCCGTTTTGCCGCCTTGTGCCAAGCGCTGCGGTAAGCCTCCTCATACGGCCCATAAAACAACAGCGGTTCCTTGGGCAGCAGCAGCTTTCGCGGTTTGACTGGCGGGATGGTGGCGCAGGTATGCTGCCCGCCTTCCTTCCGCAACTCCCCCCGGACTACGGAATCCACCAGATAAGCGTCATCCAGGGAGTTGGCAAACACAGTGACACAATCAAGACTGGCGCAGGCAGGTACAACTCCGCTTACCGGCCAGTCGCCGATGGAGGACTTGTAGCCGACAAGATCGTTCAGCGCAGCGGGGATCCTGCCGGAGCCGGCGGTATCCGTTCCAAGGGAGAAAACCGCCTGCCCTCTGGCTACAGAAACCGCAGATCCGGAGCTGGAGCCTCCGCTGATGAGCTCCTGCTTCAGGGCATTCCCGGTTTCCCCGTAGGGGCTGCGGGTGCCGACCAGCCCGGTGGCGAACTGGTCCAGGTTGGTTTTGCCCAGCGGAATGGCTCCCGCTTCAATAAGCTTCTCCACAATCCCGGCGTTCCGGTCCGGGGTATACGCGAAGGCAGGGCATCCGGCTGTTGTCGGCACACCTGCCAGATCGATATTGTCTTTAATGGCGAAGGGAATCCCCCATAGAGGATGATCCTCAGGCGCTTTATGTGCCAATGCATCCAGGTATGGCTGGATGAAGGTTAGCGACGGAGGAATAATCCAGATGTTGAGTGCCTTGTCCCGCTCCGCCTTTTCAATGATCCCCTGAATCAATGCTTGAGGGGTTGTTTTCTTGTTCCGGTACATGGCTTTTAATGTTGCGACGGTCAGCTTGTCCAAGCGTTAACCCCTCCTCCTCATTTCCGCGTAGCTGCATTTAGTAATTTAGTTTACACGAAACGTCAGATTATTCGTTGGTAACCAAGTTTTAATGTCATGTTTTATGACACGGTTATCTTGTCCCCTATTATCATCCTCTTGTCGAAGCCTGTCAATAATCCACAAACAAGCATTTCATTTTTCATAAACACTTTACAAATCAGCCTTAGAGAGAGGGCGCACTTTTGTGATGCGGTCCCAATTTCATTTTTTGCCGATTGACACCTTTAAGCGTTCTTTGTTATGTTATCTAACATAAAAAATGAGAGACCAGAAGAAGGAGCGGAGAACATGAGCGTAATCTGGAAAGAAACCATGCATCCGGGAGGCAAATGGTCCGGAATCATCGGAAAGGGAAAGCTGATCCGGTTCTCGGCAATGGAGGATGGGGCAAATGTGGCCATGCTGCTGTTTCACGCACGCGACCTGACCGAAAGATACAATATGCCGGATACCTTGAAGGCTCAGCACACAGCGCATCTGACAAAAGGCAATGTGCTGATGAGCGACAACGGACGGGCTATGGCCAGCATCGTCCAGGATGACCTGGGCTGGCATGACCCCTTGGGGGGCTACTCCACCCGGGAAGCCACAGATGCGAAGTACGGGCAAAGCCTGTATCAGGAGGCCCGCAACGGCTGGCTGAGAAGCGGGCAGGAGAATCTGGCCGTGGAGCTTACGCGCAACGGCCTCAGCGGGCGGGATTTCTCACCAGTGATCAACCTGTTCTCCAAGGTGGCCTGCGATCCGGAAGGAAATCTGCAGTTCGACGCCGGCCACAGCAAAGCCGGACAAATGGTTACTCTGCGTACGGAAATGGATCTGCTGGTGGTGCTGTCCAATACTCCCCACCCGTTGGATCCGCGCCACGAGTACCCATCCGTGCCGGTCAAGGTGGAGGTCCTGCCTGCCCTTGCCGTGGATTCTCAGGATTATTGCGTCAATTACCGCCCGGAAAACCGCCGGGCATTCGACAATACATGGACTTATTACGCATTGCAAAGCTAGGGACTGTCTTTTAAGACAGTCCCTAAATTGAAGAAGGAGGCTTCTGAACATGCAAGCATTTTATCGGGTAGAAAGTCCTCGCCTTGCCGAGGCAGCTGTATATGACAAGATAATCCCCGCCGGCCAGGGCTGGATGCATGAGCTCAAGCCGGGCCAGGTGCTGCGCATTGTGGATCTGGAGGGAAACCAAGCCGCGGATACGCTGCTTTACGATGCGGATAATCCCGAGGATCATTACAGTGCCGTGCGGACCATTACCGCCCAGCAGAATATCTATTTGACCACCGGCTCCCCTTTGCTGGCGGAATCCGGCAAGGAGCTGGGCAGGATCGTAGCCGATACCTGCGGCCGGCATGATACGCTGGGCGGCGCTTGCTCCTCCCAGAGCAACACAGTCCGCTATGCCCATGAGAAGGGGCATATGCACAACTGCCGGGATACCTTCATGCTGGAGCTGTCCAAACATCCGGAAGGCCATCTGTATGGCAAACGCGACCTGTCCCCCAACATTAACTTCTTCATGAATGTGCCGGTTACCCCCGAGGGCGGTTTGACCTTTGAGGACGGGGTATCGGGCCCGGGCTGTTATGTGGAAATCCAATCCGCCTGCCGTTCCATGGTGCTGATCAGCAACTGCCCGCAGCTGAACAATCCCTGCAATGCCTATAACCCCACTCCTGTCCGTGTGCTCATCTGGAATGAGTAGTTGCAAAAAAAAGAGACCGTCCCTGCCAGCCGCTTACGGCTGATGGGGACGGTCTCTTTTTTTCCATGAAAGCTTTACATTAAAACAGGGCCTTTGGTCTCATGCTATCGGTTCCATCCTGAAGTTACTTCCAACGGGTGACTGGTCAAACGCCTTATCTGGAAAACGGCGTAAATTCCTCACTGCCCAGCTCCAGCAGCTTGGAAACGGGGATGCCCGTCTTGGCGTGTGCATCCATAACAGTGCTCTGCGGATGGCTTCTTACGTAGTCCCGCAGCTTCATGTACATCCGGTCATGAGAAGTTTGGCACTCGCTGCAATAGTCGCTTTTCCCTCTTAAGAACAATATTCCGCAATGCTTGCAGTTCGCAAGTGTCATCCCTTTTCACCCCGCTATCCTAATATGCATCAAACATGAAAAACCTTGATACTACAAGGTTAGCCCATATTCAACAGGTGCGGAAGTGTGGAAAGAACTAACGGAAAGGCCTAGTTAACCCGAAAGAGCGGAAAATAAAACAGATAAAACGGCAAAAAACGCAGCCCCTCAAACCGGCCTCGCCGGTTTCGAGGCTTCATAACCTTATCCGGCCTCCGGCCTGGACCAAGGTTATTCAGAGGGGTCCGTCAGTTCCAAAAATTCCTCAATATCCTTCAGGGACAATTCGATGGCCTCCAGCCAAAAATCCGGCTTGCTCAGATCCACATCCAGATGCTTGGCCGCCAAATTCTCCACGCTCATGCTGCCGGTGTCCCGCAGCAAATCCACATAACGCTCCCCGAATTCCTCTCCTTCCTGCTGCGCCCGGGCATAAATGCCGGAGCTGAAGAGGAAGCCGAAGGTGTACGGGAAGTTGTAGAAGGGCACATCGGTAATATAGAAGTGAAGCTTGGACGCCCAGAAGTGCGGATGATATTCGGACAGCATTCCGCAATAAGCCTCCTGTTGGGCCTCCAGCATCAGCTCGTTTAAACGTTCCACAGACACAAGGCCGTTCTTCCGCTCCTCGTAGAAGCGGGTTTCGAATATAAACCGGGAGTGGATATTCATCATAAACGCCACTGTGTTCTGAATCTTTTGCTCCAGCAGGGCGATCTTCTCTTCCTTGTCCTCGGCCAGCTTCAGCGCTGCGTCGCTGACGATCATCTCGGCAAAGGTTGATGCCGTTTCAGCCACGTTCATGGCATATTCCTGGGCCAGAGCAGGCATGTCGTTCATAACGTGCTGGTGATAGGCATGGCCAAGCTCATGGGCAAGGGTAGAGACGTTATCCATGGTGCCGCTGTAGGTCATGAAAATCCGGGTTTCCTGCTTCAACGGGAAAGAGGTGCAGAAGCCTCCGGGGCGTTTGCCCGTACGGTCCTCCCCTTCAATCCAGCCTTCCTCCAGTGCTGTTTTGGCAAACTCCGCCATCTTCGGGCTGAAGCGTTCGAACTGCTCCACAATCAGCTTGGCGCCTTCATCATAAGCGATATGCTTGGCAGTTTCGCCCAGAGGAGCGCTGACATCATGCCACGACAGGCGGTCCAGGCCCAGAATCTGCGCCTTCCGCTCCAAATAGCGGGTAACCGGCCCCTTGCTCCGGGAGACGGCATCCCACATGGCATCCAGTGTTTCCGGCTTCATCCGGCAGATGGAAAGAGGCTCCTTCAGAATGGAATCCCAGCCCCGGTGGCGGTACAGCTGCAGCCGGAAGCCCCCCAGGCGGTTCAGAGCGTCAGCGCAAAAATCCGCCTTCTCGCCCCAGGCCTCCTCCCACTTGCGGAAGAGCTCCGCACGTACCTTACGGTCACCAGTATGCAGCTTGTTGAACGCCTGCCCGGCGGACAGCTTCAAGTCCTTGCCGTCCTCCTGATGCTGGATGGAGAAATGGCTGACCACTGTATCATACATGCTGCTCCAGCCATGATAACCGTCCACGGCCAGATCGGCGGCCAGCGCCTCCTGCTCCGGCGGCAGCTTCTCCCGCGCAGCCGTTCTCCGCTCATCAAGATTGAAGGCGATGTGATCCCATTCCGGAATCCCCTTCAGCTCCGCCCAAACCTCATCCTCAATCCCCTTCAGAATCCGGTCCAGCTGGGTCAAAGCGGACTGGTAGGCGGCCAATTGAGTTTTAATCCTTCCATCCAGCTGCAGCGCTTTTTTATCGGAGGTATTGGCGGCGGCCAGGCAGCCCACGAAGGACTCCGATTCCCGGAGCCGGAACAGGATGGTTTGCATCAGAGAGACTGCTTCCATCAACCCCCACGCGCCCTCCTTGCTGGCAGGAGGCTCTCCGCCCTTCAGCTTGCGGGCCAAATCGGCAACCAGCTTGTCCGTTTCCTCCACAAACACATTAAAATCCCCGGACGCGCTGCCCCCTGCAAAAATACGGTCCATATTCCAAACTTGCGGCAATGGCATTTTCATCGTATGTACACCTTTCTTTAGGGCGTGTCTGGAAACTCCGAGGGGAGCAGCTAATAGCCAAATTTTTGTTCATGGCAAGGCACTTTTGCGTGAGTTCACCGGGGGTACGTCAAGCGAAAGTAACGATAGCTCGGGACAAAAAGACGGTGAAAGCTGCCCTCAACGAGTTTTCAGACACGGCCTAGTTAATTTTCAATCGCAATATCTACATTAAACCATATTCCTGCCCATAATGTGAAACAAAAACTGGGTGAAAATGGTTATACCTATCTTATCCGGCTAGAGGCATGAGCCTGGTTTACCGGACTCGGTTGGAATCCGCGGATTCGGGTATGGTAATGGTAAGAGGCATATTCGCGAATGCCGGGGCATTTTGGAAAAACTTGCGGCTTGACACCTCTTATGCTTAAATGAAAGCAACTCTTGTGTCCATCGGCGGACGCAATTAAATCTTGTTTGGGATGGTGATAAAGATGCCGGATAAAAGCGCAAAAGCGA
>JAQSYT010000472.1 GCA_029256065.1 Paenibacillaceae bacterium | reverse complement strand
CTTTGCGTTGGCATACCGGTATACAGGAAATGCCGGCTTCCTCCAAGCATCGCGGCGCTGCCTGGAGTATTGGAAGCAAGCCGTTTTGGCTGAAGGCGATGCTCCCTGGGATTTTGCCGCACCTCGCGATCAATGGCTTCCGCTGGATACGTCCGCCATGAGCATCGCCGCCTGCGGGATTCTGGAGCTGTGTTTGCACTCTCCGGGCGACACAGAGATGCCGGTGTTAGCGGAACGGATGATTTTACGTTTGCTCCAGGCTCACCGCCCCCCTGCTCTTCCTCCGGTCCATGCTTTCCTGTTGCATGGATGTGTGGGTCCTGCCTACACGCAAGGCAGCAGGGAGGAGAAGGAACGGACATACATCTACCCGAACCAAAGCCTGATTTACGGAGACTACTTTTTGTATGAGGCCATGCTGCGGCTGCAGCACAATCCTGTTCCTTTGCCTTGGGATTTTTAACATTGCTGTTTATGGAGGTTAACATGAGCGCGAGTATATACACCAACATAGCATCATATATGAAACGAATGACCTCGGACCTGGAAGCCAGGGAGGTGCGGCTGCTGGATCGAAGCTGGAGATTTTGCCCGGAGGATGTGCCGGGGGCGTTCCGGGAGGAGTTTGACGATTCCTCCTGGCGGAATCTTGATCTTCCCCACGACTATTCTGTTGAGGGGGAATTTTCCGGGGAGCAGGAGGCCAACGGCTTTGTGCAAAGCGGTGTGCTCTGGTACCGGAAGGGGATAGTGCTGCCCGCCGGGAATAAGTATGAAAAGCATTACCTGCTGTTCGACGGCGTGACCATGATGAGCCAGGTATGGGTGAACGGGCATTATTTGGGCCAGCATCCCTATGGCTTCACTCCCTTCTGGTATGACATTACTCCTTATGTCCATGGTGAAGCGGGGACGGTAAACCGGATTGCCGTCAGGGCGGACAGCTCCCTGCAGCCGTATTCCCGGTTCTATACCGGGGCGGGCCTGTACCGCCAGGTCTCCTTAATCTCCATGAATGCGCTGCACATAGAGCAATGGGGCATCAGGACGGCTGTGGAAGAAGCCGGGGCGGAGCTGGCAGAGCTTACGGTTCATACCAATGTCCGTGTGGAGCGGTACAAGGATACGGTCTGGAATGCCTTCAGTTGGCAGGGAACAGGGATGCAGGATAATCGGGAGGTGCAGAAGAATGCTTTGCTGGTGACCTCCATTATGGACAGCAAGGGGAATGTGGTGGCGGAGGCCAGGGATGCGGTGCCGCTCCCCCAATTCAGCAGGCATGAGTTCACACAGCGGCTGAAGGTGGAAAATCCCGGCCTGTGGAGTCCCGGCAATCCGGAGCTGTACCGGATTCATTCGAGGCTTCTGGCGGATGGGGAGCTGGTGGATGATTGCATCACCCCGTTGGGGATCAGAACCCTTTCTTTTCATCCGGATCATGGATTCGCCATTAACGGGCAAGCCATGAAGCTGAAGGGAGTCTGCTTGCATCAGGATGCGGGGATATACGGAGGGGCGGTTCCCCTCAAGGCGTGGGTCAGAAGGCTGGGGCTGCTCCAAGAAGCAGGAGTCAACGCCATCCGTACGGCGCATCATCCCTTTCCCGCCGAGTTTTATCATGCCTGCGACTTTATGGGCCTGCTGGTTATGGATGAAGCCTTTGACGAGTGGCAGGCCGGGTGGACCCGGGGCTGCAGCGACCAGCCGTACGGCAAAAACAAGTACGGGTATTACCTGGATTTTGAACAGTGGCATGAAACCGATCTGCGGGCCATGGTCCGCCGTGGCCGCAATCATCCCAGCATTATCATGTGGAGTGTGGGAAATGAGATACCGGAGCTATATTTTAAGGAAGGCATCGGGATTCTCAAAAGACTGGTGGAGATTTGCAAGGAGGAGGATACGACCCGCCCGGTGACGGTGTGCGCGGAGGGCAGCCATATGCTTCCCATATACGAGGGAATGATGGATCAGGTGGATGTGGCCGGGTTCAACTACGTGTCCAACCGGGAGGGCAAGGCTTATTATGCCAACCTGCACCGGCAGCATCCCGATTGGGTTCTGCTGGGTTCGGAGACGGGCTTTGAGCCGGAGCATTGGCAGGCCATCCGGGAACAGGAGTATGCCCTGGGCCAGTTCCTGTGGGCCGGGTACGACTACATGGGAGAGGGGGTAGACCGGTTTGGCGAGGATGCCAGGCTGGGGGATACCTTCGATATATCGCAGTTGGCCAGCTCCCGGCAAGGGGCAGACCGGGTATTGCGCCACGGCTATGCCTACGGCATGGTGGACAGCCTGGATACCCCCAACGGAGAATATTTCTACAGAGCGGGCATCTGGTCTGAGCGGCCGGCGCTCCAATTGGCAGTAAAAGCGGAGGGCGCGGAGAAATATGGGCATTACCGCTATTTGAAGGCTGACCTGCATTGGAATTTCCCGGAGAGCGGAGCCGCCAAAACCGTCTATTGCTTTACCAATTGCGAGCAGGTGGAGCTTCTCCTGAACGGAACCTCTCTGGGGGTACGGAATGCGGAACCGGACAATCCTTATGCCTTGGAATGGAGCCTGGACTATGCGCCGGGCATCTTGCAGGCTGTAGGTTATATTGGAGGCGAAACGGTGCGCACCAGCCAACTGGCGACCTCCGGCCGCCCTTCGCGGATTATGTTATATAGCCAGGACGATGTTCTTCAGGTAGGGGAGCGGGAGGATGCGGCCATTGGCATTGCCGTCGTGGATGATAACGGAGTTCTGGTGCCGGATGCCTCCCATCAGGTGGCCGTGAGGGTGAAGGGCTCCGGAAGTCTGCTGGGGGTGATATCCGCCGATCTGACCAGCAACGCGAGCTACAGGGCCAATAGCTGCAAGGCGTTTAAGGGCAGAAGCCTGGCTCTGGTCCGCTCGGGAGATGAGCCGGGCCCCATAGAGATAGTGGCAGAGGGGGAAGGATTAATTTCTGCCCGCTTGACGTTGACAAGCCGTTGAACACAGAAAATCAAGGAAATCAAATATACAAGGGATGACTGAGATGTTGACTGAGCGCTATACCGACCAG
>JAQSYT010000104.1 GCA_029256065.1 Paenibacillaceae bacterium | reverse complement strand
GGAGAGCCTTCTCATACTCATTAACCGCTTGGCGGTAATCACGCGAATTGAACAGACTGGCCGCTTGCTGCGAATGGCGGAAAAGAAGTGTTTTCCGAATAAGCTCCTGGTCGTTCTGAACCTTCCCGGGCATTTCCGGGAATACGGTGTTCATCAGCTGTTCCATGGCAGGATTCATCGTTTTTGCATAGCTGATAGCCAACTCGTGGCTCGTGTACGTGGCATACACCGTGTCGTACACTGCACCATCCAAATCCGGAATCTGCACTTCGGCGTCCCCGGAAGATAGCTTCAGATGCAAGGTGAGCTTACGCTTTGACATGGAAGCCGGAGCGATAATGCGGCTAACCTGGAAGGACACAACCGAGATAATATCATCACCGGCTTGCACCTTCACATCAGCCAGCATTTGCTGACCGGCTGCGGTATATGCGGCACATTGAATCCGCTCCCTGCTAAAGGTGACCCCATGTCTGAGGCACAGTGCCAATAATGCCTGATGGATCTCCCCGTATCCCAGCCCGCCATCTTCATGTTCGATGCGGATGGCCGTTTCCCCGGCCACTCCCAGCTGATGCTGCAGATACTGCAGCGTAATATCCTTGATGCGCGCTTTGCACCGGTCTTCGCCTTCCTGATCTCCAAGCCGCCAGTATATCTCCATCGCTTTATGATACAGCTCGGCCTTCTCCAGACGGATTGCTTCATGGATCCACTCCTGAACCGTGGTTTCCTTCTCCAATTGCAGCTGCACATAATCGAACCGGGACGAGGCATCCAGAAAGGGCATCAACAAGGGTAATAGTGCACAATCCGCCTGATCCTCCACGATGTACAGCTGGTCACGGGCCCGGGTGGCTGCAACATAAACCAGATTATAGAACAGACGGTAGAAATCATTGTTTTTCGCCCCGCCCTTCACGATGCGGTCCCAATGCGCGGCATAGTTGGACAAAATATTGACCATGAGGACGTTTTTATACTCCAGCCCCTTCATCTCATGTATCGTAAAGATCCGGTCAATGGGGTAACCCTCCAGCAGCATTCGGTCCCGGTCCTCGGAACCAGCCACAACTACAGCGCAATAATCCCGCTCATTCAGCTGATCGAATAGTCTTCTGCGGTCCTCCGCAGAAAATTGGAGCAGCAGAGGCCGGTTGCCGTGGCGGATGCCGGCCTCCTCATAATCGTAAGCACTCTTCCCGATATGGCTCTCCCGGAGCTCCGTCAGCTTGTTCAACAAATGAACAATCCCGGAAACACTGCGGTAATTTTTGGTCAGACGGCGCTCCTCCCAGCTCTGGCATTTCTCATAGAAGCGGGTCTTCAGCCGGGCCATTCCAGTGAATCCGCCGCGGAGGCTCTGATTGGCATCCCCAAGCAGCAAATAATGCTCGGGAGACTTAGCCAGGGTGAAAAGCAGCTCCATCTGCAATTCGCTCAGATCCTGCACTTCATCAATAACAACAAAATCATATCCTGCGCCGGATGCATCCCGCTTCTCCAGACACAGCCTGGCCAGGTCATTCTCATCCAGATATCCGTTGTCCTTCAGCCACCTGTTGTACATTCTGGCAAGAGGGAACATCCGCTTTTTCTCTTCAGGCTCCAGAATAGACTCCTTCGAGGCCATATAATCCGCTTCAGACAGAAGCCCCGAGGAATCCCGCCTGTCTGATAGGCTGCGGCTTCCCTTCAATATTCCGGAAATTTCAAACCATGCCCGCAAGCTGTCAACAGGCTTATGCTTCCATAGGGGCATAGAGCTTTTGTGCCACTTATCAAAATCGGAGAATTTCACCAATTGATTGGAAGTAGCCCCCAATTGCTGAAGCCCGTACTCATGGATGGTGAAGAAATCAACCACCCTGTTATCCGCATCCTTGAACTTCTCGAAGAGTGCCTGTGTGTTCTCCTTCAGCAAGTTGGAGTGAGTCACATAAGCTGTCTTCACCTGGGCTTTATTATTTAAGACCAGTCTACGCATACCGATCATAGACTTGCCGCTCCCAGCGCTGCCGCAAACCAGCAGAGGCTTGTTCAGGACATTCAGACAATCAAATTGATCGTCATTTAAATAATACAGATAGTCTTCATTGTTCTCGTCCAGGAGCAAGGCGATATATTCGTCCTCCAGAACAATAGCTGCCAATTGGGACAGATCCGCATGGGCATAAAGCTGTAAATATGAGGCATATTCACTTTCCAGGCTATAGTCTGTCTCGTCCTCATCATAACGTCCGGTCACCAGCTCAAAGTCCAGAGGCTGGATATGCTCCACATTCCTGTCTATCTCCCGGGCTGCCCGGATTTGCTGATCATGATTGCAATAACGGAGGAAGACGACACTGTCTTCCCCCCGCTCTTTTTGGATAGCAAACAGGACCCGGTCCCCGTTATTAATCCGGAATTTATAAATATCGGTTCCGGCAACTCTGCGCACCCAGAATCCGTTGGGAACATCG
Source organism: Paenibacillaceae bacterium (assembly GCA_029256065.1). Taxonomy (GTDB): domain Bacteria; phylum Bacillota; class Bacilli; order Paenibacillales; family NBRC-103111; genus Paenibacillus_AR. Next base: position 12,125 of record JAQSYT010000104.1, on the reverse strand, counting down.
AACATATTCCGGCTTTGCAGAATCGCCCGGCTGAAAGACTCCGTCTTCTGAAGCACGGCATCTTTTTTGGACGGCGGGATGTCTTTCAAAAAATCCTTAGTGATCAGCATTTGGTGGCCACATCCTTAATCGACAAAGAGTACATCCACTATACCATCTTTTTGCTCCCATAATATGTCGTATTCAGTCGAATCAGACGAAAGGTCTGCAATGGGTTCATGTCGGAGCGATTCTGGTATTTGCCAGCCACATTGACACAAAAACATAATAGAGGTAAATTGATTTTATAAAATTTAATTTTGTGAAATTTGTTGAAGGGCTGTGTAAACAATGAATACTGTAAGCGTCATTCTCATTGCCCTAGTGGCTGTTGAGCATCTGTACATTCTTGTGCTGGAAATGTTCCTGTGGACCGGACCGAAGGCGCGCCGGACGTTCGGCACAACAGAGGATTTCGCCCGGGAGACCAAGGCTCTGGCTGCCAATCAGGGCCTATATAACGGCTTTCTCGCAGCCGGACTGATCTGGGGCTTGCTCCACCCCGATAGCGGCTTTGCCTTCCAACTTCAGCTCTTTTTCCTGATTTGTGTAGCCTGTGCGGCCATCTATGGCAGTGTGACGTCCAGCAAGTCGATTCTGCTTAAGCAAGGGGCTCCTGCCGGTTTGGCCCTGGCGGCTTTGCTGGTTGCCCATTTCATGTAATAGCGGGCATTAACGTCCCCTTCTTTAGAAAATCTTTCGTTTTTGTCCCGGTATGTTTTCCGTTCTTTCTTTTATAATGGATGGGTATAAACGGAAGCACATGGTGCAGAAGGGGACGGATATGGCTGGTCACGTGCTGATTGTGGAAGACGATAAGGAAATCCTGGAGGGTGTCAGCATCTACCTGAAAAACCAGGGTTATGTGGTATTCAAGGCCTCCAACGGATACGAGGGTTTGGAGTGTATTGCCAAAGAGGAGATTCATCTGGCGATTGTCGATATTATGATGCCGCAGATGGACGGGATCACCATGACTATGAAGCTGCGGGAAACCCATGATTTCCCGGTTATTTTTTTGACAGCCAAATCGGAGGAAATTGACAAGGTGGCCGGCCTGAATATCGGGGCGGACGATTACATCACCAAACCCTTTGCCCCCATGGAGCTGTTGGCCAGGGTCAACTCCCACCTGCGCCGGTACTTCAAATACCTGTCCTTTTTATCGGCAAAAAATGAGGGGAATGTCCACAGCATCGGCGGGTTGGAGCTGAACGAGGACTTGGTGCAGGTCAGTCTGGACGGCAATCCGGTGAAGCTCACCCCGCTGGAATTCAAAATCCTGGCGCTGTTGATGAAGAGTCCCGGACGGGTTTTCCCCGCAGAAGAAATCTATGAGCGGGTCTGGAACGAACGGGCCGTCTCCACGGAAACCATTATGGTCCATATCCGCAATATCCGGGAGAAAATCGAAATTAACCCCAAGAATCCGAAATATCTGAAGGTGGTTTGGGGGGTTGGATACAAAATTGAAAAACAATAGCACCAATCGAATGGCGGGCAGACTCCTCCGGTTCTTGTTGATTGCCATCATTGGGATCGTGGCCGTATCCGCGTACCCGCAGATATTGCATAAATCCAGCGACCTGGAGCAGCAGCAGGCGAATCCCGATTCGGGCGTTATTGACGGGCAAAAGGAACAGTTCCTGCAGAGTCTCTACCGTGGGAACTATTCCTTGTACTGGGACTTGAACCAGAATAGTGGCAACCCCACTCTACGGCCTTCGGATATCTTTCTACCGAAGCCATTATTCAGCAACGAAAACCGGTCCGAATACATCGAAGAATTCACAGCCAGATTCAATGCGGTGATGGATTTCTGGCAGCATGATTTCTTTAGGAATGCTCCCAAAAGCTATGGTCTTGAGTATTTGGCTATTGACAATCGAACAGGCAAAAAATCCACCAACAGCCTCCAACGCTCCCTGGTTGAACTGGCAGAGCAGCCCCAGGAATCCTCCCAGTTCAACGACACCTATGCTTTCTATGCGTTTATTGTCTATCAGCCGGACGGGACAATGTCCATACCGGTATGGCATGGATTGGACGAGTCGAAGAAAAATGCTCTGATGCTGATGGAATTGAATAATACTCTGTTTGCAGAGGAAAGAGGGGCCGAACGGCAATATATTGCCCAGATCGCTCCCCCGAAGAGCTTCACCATTGTGTATGCCGCCAAAGCCGAGCAATTCTATGTGGACCAGAGCAAAGCGCCCTTCATGCAGAGCGGGAATTTTAATGATGCCGGATTTCTGGCAGTTTATTGGCTGTCTATTGGCTGCGTGATGCTTATGGCCTTGCTGCTGTTCCGCTTCAGCTGGTATGCAACGGGAAATGTGGCAGCAAAAATTCCGTTGGAGGGTTGGATCCTCGGGATGCTGGGAACCGCACTTCTTTATGATCATTTCCTGGAATGGTCAAATGAAATTGCGCGGGGCAACTATTTTAAAACAGGCGGTGCCGTTTCTTCGCTATTAATCTGGACCAAAGAAATCACCTGGAATCTGGTGCCTTTATCCGAGAGTGTGTTGTCGCACTTCTTTAATGTAGCGGCCTGGATGCTGATCCTGTACATCTGGCATCTTGGTGCTTTATCTGTGCTGCAAATAGCCAATGTAGGGGTGAGGCGGTATTTCCGGGAGTTTATGCTGCTTGGAAAATGGTCCCGGCGCATCAAGCATATGGTGAGAAGCAATATTCTTGCGGTCAAGAGGTTGAATTTGTCGGATCCCTACACCAAGCACATTGCCAAGATCCTGGCGGTTCATTTCGCAATTATTACAGCGATTAGCTTCATGTGGCTTTTTGGCATCATTCTCTTGATTCCCTATGCTCTCTTTGTGTTTTACGTGCTGAGACGGTATTTGAACAAGATAAGAAGCAACTACGCCATCCTCTTCAACGCGACCAGACAAATGGCGGAGAAAAATCTGGAGATTTCCATTGATGAGGATCTGGGACTGTTTAACCCCTTGAAGGAAGAGCTGCAGAAAATCATGGACGGGTTTAAACGGGCTGTGGACGAGGAAATCAAAAGCCAAAAAACGAAAAGCGACTTGATCACCAATGTATCCCATGATTTGAAGACGCCTGTAACAGCGATTATTACGTATGTGGGTTTGCTCCAGAATGAGCAGATTTCCAATGAGGAGAAGCGCGCTTATATCGACATTCTGAATGCCAAGTCCCAACGGCTGCAGCGGCTTATTGATGATCTGTTCGAATTCACCCGGACGGCCAGCGGCAATGTGAACTTGAATCTGGTGGATGTGGACCTTATGGAATTGATCAGGCAGGTGCAGGTGGAATTAAGCGACAGCATTGCGGATTCCCGCGTCCAGTTCCGGCTTCAGCAGCCTGAGGACAAGGCAGTTGTTCCACTGGACAGCGAAAAGACTTACCGGATATTTGAAAACCTGTTTACCAACGTCATCAAGTATTCTCCGCCTGATTCCCGGGCTTATATTGAAGTGCAGAACAAGGACGGCAGGGTGACCGTTATAGTCAAAAATGTGTCCAGCTTCGAGCTGAATTTTACGCCGGAGGAGATTATGGAACGGTTTGTCCGGGGGGATACATCCCGGCATACCGAAGGCTCGGGCCTGGGCCTGGCGATTGTGAAGAATCTGGTGGAATTGCAGGGCGGCAGCTTCCGGATCGAGCTGGACGGGGACCTGTTCAAGGCCATCATTCAATGGGAGACGCAGCCGGTATAGTTTCTTGCAGAGGGTCCAGGATCAGAAGATGATCCTGGATTTTTTTTGTTTTCTTAAGAAAATCTTTCGCTTTCTGCAAGGTTTAGCTTATGAAACGTCCCTTATACTTTTCCTGTGCACAATGATAACCCGGCCGGCGGGAGGAAAGGATGGGCGTCATCCGTTTTCGAAATTGGTTTAATCTCTTATCCCTTGCGGGTTTGGTTGGAACTCTTGGGCTTTGCGTGTACGGATACATGGCAGGTCCGGTTGCCTCCTTTGAAGCCTTGCGTTCGTTCATCCTCCGGACCGGAGTTTGGGGGCCGCTGGTATTCGTGCTGATCCAGATTATTCAGGTTATCATTCCGATTCTTCCCGGTGGAATCAGCTCCGCCTACGGGGTGCTTCTGTTCGGGACAGCCTACGGCTTTGTTTATAACTATATCGGCATTGTTATTGGCTCATTGCTGGCCTATCTTCTGGCCCGGCACTTGGGGAAAGCGTTTCTTGAAAAAATCACACCCGGCAAAATCTATCAGAAATACATTGGCTGGCTGGACAAAGGAAAATGGTTTGAGCGGATGTTTGCCCTGGGGATTCTGCTGCCGGGAGCGCCGGACGACTTTCTGTGTATGCTGGCCGGCGCCAGCGGGATGAAGCTGAAGAAATTTATGGTCATTCTGATCCTGTGCAAGCCTGGCGCGCTGTTTCTGTACAGTGTCAGCTTGTCCGGGGCAATGGGCTTAATTACCGGATAGAAAGGAATAACAAAATGAATCCTCCAACACTATTAATGATAGAGCATCTGATGAAGTGGATTGGTGTACTGACAAGCTTATACGGCGTATATTTTGTCATTCTGGCCCTGTGGGGAGAGATGAGGAAAAGAACCAAAGCAAGGATAAAGGCAATGCCGCCCTCCACACGGTTTGCCTTGGTGGTGGCAGCCCGCAATGAAGCGGATGTGATCGGGAATCTGATTACCAGCCTGCAAAAGCAGAATTACCCCGCCGCGTTGTACGATATCTATGTGGCGCCCAATAATTGCACCGATAACACCCGGGAGATTGCGGCTGCCTGCGGCGCCAACATTTTTGACCCGGTGGGGGAAATCCGCTCCAAGGGAGACGTGTTATCCCAATTTGCGGAGAAGTGCATGACAGAACAAACATACGATGCCATCTGCGTCTTTGACGCCGACAACATCGTACACCCGGATTTTTTGCAGAAGATGAATAATGCCCGGCTGGCAGGCGCCCACATCGCACAAGGCTTCAAGGACAGCAAAAACCCGGAGGACAATGCCATTGCCTCCAGCTTCTCCATCTACTTCTGGATCATCGACCGGTTTTATAATGCCAGCAGAGAAGCTCTGGGGTTATCCAGCTTTATTACCGGCACCGGATTTATGACCACCATCCCCTTCCTGCAAAAAATCGGCGGCTGGAACACCCGCACCATCACGGAGGATTACGAGTTCAGCGCCCAATGTGTGCTTGCCGGAGAAAGAGTGCATTATGTGGCGGATGCCATTGTCTATGATGAGCAGCCGCTTACCTTCCAGCAGTCATGGAAGCAGCGCAGGCGGTGGAGCACGGGGAATATTGACAGCTCCAAATATTATCTCAAGGATCTGTTGAAGCAGGCTATCCTCCGCCGCAGCGCCGCATGCCTGGATCTGGCCATGACCTATTTGAGCCCGGTGATTTTTATTCTGTCGGTCCTGGCGTTGCTGGGCAAGGCCGTTCTGTTGGGATACAACCTCATCAATTCCCCGCTAACCGATCAGACACAGCTGCTGTCAGCAGGCTTCGTAGGACTGGTAGGCTGCATTCTGCTGGCGGCTCTTATCACGTACAAGCATAACAGGCGGACTCTCCGCGGATTCTGCAAGGCGGGCGGCTTCTTTATCTTCTTCTTATTGACCTGGATGCCCATTAACATTATCAGCCTGCTTAAGAAGCAGCGGAAATGGGAGATGATCCCGCACACAAGGGCACTGACGTTAGAGGATTTATAGCCGGGCCCCTGCCGCGGAGAGCTATTAATCACATTTTACTGGGCATTCTTGCTTTTGATAAAATCCAGAATCAGACCTGCCGTCTCATCCTGCTGCTGCTCCCGTGTAATGGTGGCGGTACCGTCCCCTTTTTGCAGGCCGTAGTTGCCGAATTGGGCGTGGTTGCCGCCGTTAATTTTATGGACATTCGTCGTGTAGTCCACCTTGGCTTGATCCATAACATAATCATTGGACCCGTAGATGGTCAGGGCATTATCCGGGGAAATTCCGCCATAAACATATGCCCCAAGCAAAATCAGCCCCTTAACCTTATCCTGGTGCTTGGAGGCGTAGCTGCTTGCCATAGCTCCCCCCAGAGAATGGCCGCCGATGTACCAATTTTTGATATCCGGGAGCTTCTTATACACCTCATCGGCGGCGCCAGAATTGAATACGGCCAGATTAAAGGGCATTTTGACCAGCACAGAGGTTATGCCGTTTTGCCGCAGCTTCTCCAGAAGAGGGATATATGCGCTGTATTCCACCTTGCCGCCGGGATAGAAGATCACTGCCGTATCCCCGGGATTCGTAGGGGAAAGAATGGTCAAATTACCGTCCTTCTTGATCGTTTGATCATTTGCCATAGCAGCCACAGCCACCTCGTCGGCATGACCATAATCGGATACATACACCCCAAACACAATTCCTGCCACAAGCACAAGGGAGACAACCGAAATCAGCGTTACCTTCATCCATTTTTTCATTGGGATTATCACTCCACTATTAAGTCAAATTTCTTTAAGCACGTGCCATGGCACATGCCAGCACCACCTCCGGATGGCGTTTGGCGATGCCATGCCAATTGGCTATGGCATAGCCGAGATCAGCCAGCCATTGCCGGACCGTCTCCCCGCTGCAGGCGGGCAAAAGGACCGACGCTTCCTTCGCTCCCCACCGGGCATACCCCGCAGCGTCCTTATTCCCCCGGCCCAGCAGAGCAACCTTCTTCATCCTGTCCGAATAACCCAGCGGATCCAATGCCTCCAACAGCTTCTTTTTATCCAAAAGATTTGTATTGAACATGTGAGATTCCTCCTTCAGTGTCCCGTTCATAAGCAGTCCACGTGCATGCTTCTCATCTACTGCTAATTATTCCTCAAGCAGCTGTCATCGAACAGGGCAGAAGTATTACGAGTTCATGCAGGTGAAGCAGTTGGCCGGGGAGTCAGCACCTCATTGGTTAATAAATCCACCGAAATCAGCCTATCCGGATGGTTCGGATCGGGCTTACTGAGCGTAACCATTCCGAGCATAAGTGTAATGCTGCTTCCTGAGGCTTCATTCAGGGTATAAATTGATCTGTGAATTCCGCTCCCCCCTACAGAATCAGGAGCTCCATGAATCCGGTTGAATTCCTTCATGATTGTGGAGGTAAAATCTTCTGTGTGTTCATTCGTGTGGGCGGCGACTAATGTAGAGACAATTTTCCTTGCTTGCGCTTCCGTCATTCTTGGCTGATGAGCAGGCAGCTCCCCCAAGACAATTTTGACGGCCCTTTCACTAAAGAAGAAGCTGCTGGCTTTGATACGGGCTATCGCTTCTTTTTGCTCTTCATTCGCAGCCATTAGCATTGCTGTCTCATAAGAGTCCACCAGCCCCGGTTGGATACCCGAGTGGTCATTGGTTTCCTGCTGCGGGTCCTTGCGCTCAGGTTTATAGAAAAGACCGGCAGCATACGCGGCTGAAAGCCCACTCACCAATAGCGCGCCGCATACAAGTGCAGATATCCATTTCTTTTTCACTGAATGGACCCCCTCTTCCAATCTCCAAATCTCCCTTTTCTATCTTATTATTCCATATACGATGATTATGGAGCAAGATGAAAGAAGACCCCTTATCCTTCAACGGCTGCCCAAGAGGGGAACCAATGGAGGATAAGGGGTGCGATTTAGCTTCCACATCTCCCGGGAGGCCAGCAGGCTTTTGCCCGAAGATGGTGATGGCCATACTTCCTCTTACACCGGAGCCGTCCATGGCTTGGGCGGTAACAATCACCGTTCCGTCCTTGACCGCCTGGAGCAAGCCGCTGCCGGAAATTACCGCCTTGTCCGTGGCCGTAAGGCCATCCGCTTCATACACAGACCACGTGACACTGGGAATGGCAGCATGGCTGGGCAGAACCTGCGCCTGCAGCTGCAGCGTACCGCCCAAGACCGATATGGCGCTTCCTCCCAAGGAGCTTACTGTGATGGAGCTGACAGGAACCACAATAGCCGCATTCTCAGGCATGGCACTCCTTTCACTGGAATGCCCGCTCTCCCCATAGGCGTTAACCGCACTTACCACATAGTGGTAGGTGGTGCCGTTGCTTACGGATAATATAAGTAGCTGGCCAAAAAGAGTAGCATTCAATCTGTGATTTTATCGTGATCCGGCACCTCCCCAAGAAGCAGGGTGATGGCGTGTTCCATTAACCCATTCCTCAATCTTATTCTTTCTTCCAGGCTTAATCTCGCTCATATCCGGTTCCCCCAAACCATGTCAAGTTTATTTTTGAGAAACGACTTCCAAACCAAGTGCAGGACAGACTACAGGGATGAAATACTGGCCCAGGTAGGCATCGCTTGCCTTAAACATCTTGGCGGGCTTACCATCTTCCTTCAGGATGAAGTGCTCAGGCAGCGCCCCGACCGTAGGTACGTGTAAGGAGATATCCAGCCTTTTATTGAGATTGAAGTCGAGGATGCCGACAAGCTCCGCATCTCCTGTAATCACGATCTGACCATTTACCTGACCGCTGTTATCTAGCACGGCAAAACGTCCGTGCCCATCCTTCAATTCGATTCGCATAAGGACTCCTCCAATCAGAGATTAGTGACATACTCTTGCATAAAAGCGTATTTTTGCGGGTAAAAGTCTTGCAAGAAGGTCGGGTTGAGGACGAAGAGACGATAGGCTTCCGCGAAGTCTTCGGCGGGGCTGAAGCATCCGTAGTCCGATACCGGAGCCTCCTTACCGTTATTGGCCCGCGTCCCCGGTTGTGTCTTTGCAAGGTGGGTATCATTTTTACTGCTCCACCCGCTAATGCTTAGCCAGGCGGGCATATCATGAAGAGCAGTTCCAAGCGTATCACTGCCACTGAAAGACACAGAATGCCCTATCTCGTGGATAGCCACCTCGGCGGCTACATATGGAAGGTAGTTGCTGTCGGTCATTTCGGGCAGATAATATGCCGTGTACGGAGCGACCGCCTCTCCCCGCTCCTGACCGATGGGGATTACGTAGTCAAACGGCCTGTGTGCAACCGCTGAGGCTACACTGTACTGAAGGGCCTGCGGCTCGAAATTGATGTACGATTTAAGCTCGGAATATCCCGGGATATCTGTGGCGAAAGCTCCAGTAAGTGTTTTTGGTTCATCGCTTGTTACATCGTTAAAGTCCACCCAGTCATATGTCGATGCAGGTGTCTTGCTGACGATCCTGGAGATAATATCCAAAATATCTCCATTCAAGTAGCCAGAGGCCACGCTAAAGAATGTGACCGGAACCTTCAGCCTGTGCGTCATATAAAGACTCGCCCGTTGGATGTCAGAGAGACAGGTCAGATTCGATTGGCTCCAGGTTCGGAACTCTGCCCACGTCTGCTGAGGCAGCACAACCGTTCCCGCCTTCGTGTCCCGATAGAACTTGAACAGGTACTTGTGGAACGGGGCTATTCCGACCGTACTTTTGTTGGCCGGGGAACCGAGAGCATTGAGCCAGTCGTTCCGGCCCTCCCAAAAAGTCTTTCGTACTACGACTGACTGCCAGTAATCCGTATTGATGTCCCCTGTCGCTACAGTGCCGTCGCAGAAATAGGTGACAGAATTACCCGTATTTGGCGTCGTGCTGCCCCCATTCGAACCGCTGCTCTCCCCAGGGACTGGGTCGGGTGTTAATGGCTCCACTAGCGCAGTTCCGCTCATTGATCCAGCTGGGATGTAGATCGTAACTTTGATCCCCGCAAGCAGTCTGTCGGTTCCCATTTCCAGCAGCTTCAGATACATAACTACATCGATTGTAACGCTGGCAACCCAATTGATTACGCCGCTTGCGGAGCCTTGCCTTGCGGCATTGTTCGAGATGACGATTTCACCGCCAGCGATAGGCCCCGCCGATGGCGTAAAGCTGCTGTAAAGGTTGCCTCCCCGCTCAAATTCAGCGACAACGTACGTTTGCTCGGCGGGATCATCGTTAAGCGCGTAGTTGACGTTCCATTGGTCTGCCCTGGCTGTAGCCAAGCCCGACTGACGGATAGTGGCCGGAATGTACGGCTTGACTCTAAGAAAGTCTGTAACATTCCGGTTGAATCCGAAAATCAACCCCTGTCCAACCTTACCCAAAGCAGGGAAGACGAGAATAGGCAGGCCGGACGACATAGTGGCAATAGTCCTGTTTGGATCAGGGTTCCCGAGCATAAGACCAGGGCGAACGGCATTCGGCGCATAGTCCTTCGGGCTGCTCAGGGAACGGTTCGTCCTGTTGAGGGACCCGTTCGGTTGGGACTGTGTCCACCCGATGATACGGTCAGCGAAATTCTTCCCTGCAATCGACCCGTCCTTGGCCTCCCATTCAAGCGCCACGCCATAAATATTTCCCCAGTTAGGCTCGTACCAAGACGTTCCCGTAGCGGACTCATTGTGTACAATCAGTCCGTTGAACTCCCCGTCACTGGCGTTCCACTTCACGCACAACGTCTCTCCTTGCACCGTCGTTAAGGCGGTCCCTTCGTCAATCTGAGCGTCCGTCATCGGATCGCCGACCAGATCAGTAAAAGGTATTTTATGGATGTTACCTACGGCAATGCCTTCGTAAGTCCTGGAAATCTCGTAGAGATACACGAACAGACCACGCAGTGGCTTTCCCACCGGAGAAGTCGGCTGATCGGGCATTGCCTTCGGCGGGTCTTCCTGAAAACAGTAGCCATTCAAAGGGACAATGAGCTTATCGTGAATAGCCCACCGTTTATTCCCCTTGTTCGATCTGTTACCAACAGACATTTGTTTCCCCTCCCTTACAGGTTAGTTCCCTTAAAATCCTCCTCCTCTGAGGTGCAGGCCTCCCGAGAAGCCATTGTAATGAATCCGGTTCTGCATACAGGGCATTTTTCAAACATCGAAGCCATTTAATCATCCCAGTCCTAACAGACGTAAGAGAAACATGGAGACTAGATGACATATCGACTGCCTAGGTGCTTAAAAACTTGCCGCATACACATTTCAAACCCATCCCCTCCTATTGCCAGTATAGGTCCAGGAATAATTTAGAAATCTCGTTTCGTGTACAGCAGCAACTAAATACACCAACAAAACAATAGGAGGAGTATTCATGGAATTATTAAAAGCCTTGCCAACTGGAGCCCGTAAGCTGCGTTAAGAATGGCAGGGTCGCCAATATCCACTTGACCGGCATCGTTTGGGCAACAGCCTTGGCTCTCCAGATCAGCTCGATCAACGGCCCGTCTGCCGTAACAGCCGCCGAAATAAACTCCAATTTATCACTGTCGTACTGGAACGTGACTTGTGGAATAGATTTCCTCGGTGACCAAGCCTTTGGCTTTGACAAAAATAACTAAACATGTGTGAAACGCTTTTAATCAAATGGAGTCTTATGATCAGGAGGTGAAAAAGTGGCCGACTTTGGCGACATCTATTCGGAATACTTCTCCCGTGTATATAAATATGTGCTCACCCTCAGTCGGGACGAAGCCATTGCGGAGGAAGTGACTCAGGAGACTTTTTTTAAGGCGCTGCGGAAGATGGATCAGTTTAACGGGACCTGCAAGCTTCATGTATGGCTCATCCAGATTGCCAAAAATACATATTTTTCCCTTTATCAAAAGCAAAAGCGCATCGTCCCGGCCCAGGGTGAGGAGATAGATGAGACCGATCTCGAAGCCGTCTATCTTGACAAGGAGACCGCCCGAAGTCTGCATGTCCTGCTGCATCAGTTGAATGAGCCCTACAGGGAGGTCTTTACCCTGCGGGTATTTGCAGAATTGCCGTTTCAGCAGATTGGCGAGTTATTCGGCAAAACCGACAGCTGGGCAAGATTGATTTTTTACCGGGCCAAAAAACAATTGCAGGAGGCGATGAAATGAAATTATCATGCGATGTCATCCAAGACTTATTGCCCTTGTACCACGACGGGGTTTGCAGCCAGGCAAGCAAGGCTCTGGTTGAGGAGCATCTGGCCAGCTGCGAGCTGTGCAAATCCGAGCTGCAAGCCACCTCTGCTGCCATAACGATGAATCAGACTGAACATAACCTGAAGGAGGCCGAAACTCTGCAACGGTTATCCAAAAGGTGGAAAAAGGGAATGTTTACCTCCTTGCTAAAGGGAGTTCTTTTCAC
>JAQSYT010000103.1 GCA_029256065.1 Paenibacillaceae bacterium | reverse complement strand
GAATAAAAGAAAACGCTTAAGGCTAGCCGTATTATTTCGGGGGAGGCATATGTTACAATAAGGGACAACAGGGTTTTATTGCGGAGGCGGTTATGGAATCTATCCGGGAAGACATACAGTATCAGCATCCATTTTTGGCGGTGAAGATTTTTGATGCCGAACGCTCCTGCCAGCCGGACAAAAAAGTAACACGCTGGCACTACCACAAAGAAATTGAACTGATTCTGATGCTTAAGGGGCGCTACGGTTTTTATCTCAACGAAACCCCTGTTGTGCTGCAGCCCGGAGAGCTGATTCTCATCGGGTCTAATGAGCTGCATACGGATTATCCCTGCGACAACGGCTCTTATCTGGTTTTTCAGTTTGATATCCAGGAGCATCTGGAGCACAGCGGTCTGCCCTATTACCGCTATTTTGCCGATCCCTCCATTCCGCTGAGCCGGCTAAACTACATATTCAAGGAAAACCCTGAAGCGAGCAAGGCTGTTGCCGACTGCATCCAAGCCATCAATGAGGAATTTCTGTCCAAGCAGGACGGATACGAAATCGCCATCAGCATCCAGATTAAGCGGATTATTCTGACCCTTCTGCGGGCGGACTGGCGTAAGGTGATTCCTTCCCGGGAAAACTCCGACATTATCCGGCTGCGGCCGGTTCTGGATTACATCGACAACCATTTGGGTGACAAGCTGCAGGTAGAGGAAGCCTGCAAGCTGACCAACATGAGCTACCATTATTTTGTGAAATACTTTAAGAAAACCATGGGGATTTCTTTTGTCGATTATATTACCTTGAAGAAAATCAGGCGGGCTGAGCGGCTGCTGCTCACCAAGGATCTGAGCATTTCCCAAATCGGGGAAGAGGTGGGGATGTCCAATATGGCCCACTTTTATAAGATGTTCCGCAAATTCAAGGAATGCTCGCCCAATGAATTCCGTAAGAAAATGCTGTATGATATGGCAGGCAAACCAGAGGAACCTATTTCTTCCAAACCGGAAGAATCACAAAATTTCCAGAATTTTTCAGTGTGTCAATAGGTACCGGGGCATGACAAAATGATACAAATCGAGTCTGTTGCTCTATATTCGACAGCTACCCCCTCAATTTATAATGGGAGTACGAAGCACATCGACGATCCGGTTTCCGATAAAGGCAAACCCGGCGAAAGCCGGTGACGCAAAGCTACAGGGGCTGCCCCGCAGATGCGGAATGCCTGCCAGCTGCCGAACAGAGAAGATACCCTCAGGGGCACTCTTTCGGCTGGAGGAGTGTTCTTTTCGATGACTTCGACATTACACCAAATGGAGGGTTCCACATGATGAAACGCATCCTGCCGCTGCTTCTTGTCATCACATTCCTAGTCATGCTCCTTCCCCTCACCGCTGCTGCCGCCGACGACGTTCCCACTAAGGGCAAGGTTATCTCGGGTGTCAGCTTCCGGGCACAGCCTGCAGCCTCAGGCACCTTGCTCCGGATGTTAAAGAAAAACGAGCCTGTTACCGTTTTGGAGGAAATAAACCCCTATTGGTATCGGATTGAGGATCAGAACGGCCAACAAGGTTATGTTTCTGCCAGTGACAAATACATAGAGATCCTAAGCAATGCAGAGGTTATCTACGGTGTGAACATGAGAAAGAGCCCCGGCACCTCGGGAGAGGTTGTCCGTATGCTGACCAAGGGTGAAGAGCTGCTGGTTCTGGAGAAAGCAAATGACAGCTGGTATAAGGTCCGGGACGCCGCAGGCGTTGAGGGCTATGCCAGCACCAATGATAAATACATAAAGCTGAACACGGCCGTTTACAAAATGAAGCTTGCGAAGGGGGATCTGATCGAGGCCTTTATCGCAGAAGGGTTGAAGTACATGGGTACCCCATATGAATTTGGCTCCACCCGTTATGATATCACCACCTTCGACTGCTCTGATTTTGTTCTGCAGGCCTTCTGGAATGTGACGGCTACCGCCATTCCTTCCGACTCCCGTGGCCAGGCCGCATACGTCCAGGACTTGGGCGGGGTGGAGATGGATTGGAAAAACCTCAAGCGCGGCGATTTGATGTTCTTTATGTCCTATGCCGGCTCTAAAGCTTCGGATTATGCCAATGTGAACAGGATGACAGAAGAAGTAACCCACGTGGCTATCTACCTGGGCAATGGACAAATGCTGCATACCTATTCGCCGGAATCAGGCGGTGTCCGCGTGGACAGTGTCGGTAAAACGTGGGAGTACCGCTATCTCTACGGCGGAAGCTTTATCCGGTAATATTGTAAATATTTACTTGACGGCTTCTTTGCCGGTCTGATAAGATATCCACATCTGAATAAACGGATCATTAGTTTTGCGAAGGACGCAAACTTGGGAATATCCCCGGTTTGCGTCCTTTTTTTGCGTCCGGCCAAAAAGGAGAGGAAGCGTTGACCAGAAGAAGACATTTGGGCTACAGCCTTGCGGCAGCACTGCTGGCGCTGCTGTTGGTCTACGGCGTGTATATGATTTTGATCCGGCAGGTGGAGCTGCAGCAAACGGTGCGGATTGTGGCGCCCAAGGATTTTATTCCGGCAGGCACAAGACTTGATGCGGAGATGCTGGAGCTGGTTACCGTTGTCAAAAGCGGATTGCGCCAGGGTATGCTGGAGACTATGGACTCCGCTGTGGGCAGGTGGACACTGGTTCCCCTTGGAACCCGTGAACCTATCCTGGACTGGAAGATTGACCGGTTTTCCCTGCTGCCGGCTCCCGGACAGGCTACCTTCCCTGTACCCAAGGAATATGTGCTGTCCATACCGGGAGGAATCCGGGCGGGGGATCGGGTGGCGGTTTATGCATCCGGCAAAGGCGGCACTGTCCGGCTGTTGGAGGCTGCGGTAACAGTGGCCTCCGTCAAGTCCTCCGCCAATACAGAGGTGGATGACCCCAAGGAGCCGAGTATTATAGCCAAGGTCAACAACGACAAGGAGAAGCTGTACACCTCCCGGAGGGATGCCAACGGCAAGGCGGAGCAGTTAAACCTGAATCTGACCGAGGATCAATGGCGGCTGATTGATGAGGCATGCGGAATGAAGCAGAACAAGCTGGTGATTGCCTTCTTGTCCGCATCCGAGCCGGAGGAGGAGGGAGGGACAAAACCATGACAGCTCAAGGTCAATTAATTGTTTTTACTGGCTCCACACCCAACATTGGAGCAACGGTGCTGTCATTTGGAACGGCAGCCCTGTTGGCCAAGCTGTCGGGTGATCCGGTGGCTTATTTATGCCTGAATTTGAAAAGCTCCAAGCTGCATCATTATTTGGGGCTGGAGCCCAGTCCTCCAGGATTGGACCAGATCCGGGCGGAAATGCGCTCCTGCAGCTTGACCCCCGGATTTCTGAAATCCCGTATGGAGCAGATAAAAGGGGCTCCGGGAGTTCATGTGCTTTTTGGCTCCCTTCAACGGGAGCAGGCGGAATTTTTTCAACCGGAGGATATCAGCCACCTTCTGGATACGGCCAAACAGTGTTTCCCCCGGTGTGTGGTGGAGGTGAATGCGTATTGGGACAACGCGGCTACTCTTGCTGCCTTAATCCAGGCTGACGAGCGTGTGCTGGTCACCTCTCTTGAACTGGGGCATTTCCAGGAGGATGTCAACCGGGGGTTGAAGCAGATGGCTCCCTTATTCGGAATTGACCCTGGACAGTTCCTGCTGGCAGTGGCGCAGCAGGGACGGACTGACCCGTTAACCCCGCAGGATGCGGCGAAGGAAACCGGCATGAGGCTGGCAGCTGTAGTAAAGGCGGACCCGGAGCTGAGGCGTTTGCTGGGCCAAGGAAGGCTGGCAGAATATATAAACGGCAACGAAGGGTTTGTCCAATCGATTTTGCCGCTTTGCGGTGAATGGGGTGTATTGCCGGAGGAGCCGGCTGCCGGGGAAGGATTCTGGACTGTGCTGGGACGGCAGTGCCGGCTTCTGCTGGGAGGAAGGCAGGCACGGAGGAATCAATGAATGAATGAATAAGGAGGAGCTTATGGAGCAACGGTTTTCAGTCCTGTCCTATGCGGACAAACGGCGTCAGCTGGAGGAGGAGAAGAGCCGGAGGAGTGGCGGCGGTCCTGCCGGGCAGGAAGGGGAGGACGGATGGTTCCGGGTGCTGATGGACGAAATCCGCAAGGAGCTGGCGGCCCCCAGGGGGAAAACGGAGGAGGAGCGCCGGATTTATACGGACACGCTGAACCGGGCTGTAATCGGATACGAGCCTGCCCGCCGGGCCATTATGGGAATGATCGTGGACATCCTGGCCAAAAAACGGGTTCACCGTCCGCCGCCGCCCTCTACCCGGTACACCAGTCTTGCCGAAGCGGCGTTTGCGGAGATCATCGGCTGGAATGTTCTGGATACGGTGCTGCGCCAAAAATCCGGCCTGGAGGAGATTCAAGTCATCGGCGAGCAGGTATTTGAGGTGCGGCAAGGAGTGCCCGTACCTTCACTGGTAAAGCTTCAATCCGTGAAGGAGCTGGAGCGCCTGCAGCAGAATCTGGTGCTGTTTAACGGCGACTCCCTCCATGTCCGCAAGAAATGGGCGGAGGTTACCCTGCTGGATGGAGCGCGGGTCACCATGACAGGCATGGGCTTCACCTCGTTTCCCACGCTGACCATCCGTTTTTATTCGCAGGCGTTGTTTAATCTGGAAGAATTGTCCCGGCCTGAAGCCGGCACATTGTCGGCGGCCATGGTCGAGCTGCTCCGGATACTGGTGCGGGCTTCATTGAACCTGGTGATTACAGGCTCCACCAATTCCGGAAAAACCACCCTGATTAAAGCGCTGATCCGGGAAATGCCTGATCACGAGCGGCTGGTCACTATCGAATCCAGGTATGAGCTGCGGATTAAGCGTGACTTCCCGCAAAAAAACTGCGTGGAATACGAAATTGACGAGGATGACTCCCGGCATGATGGCGCCCAGGCGTTTAAGCTGGCCCTCCGCCAATCCCCCAAGCGGATCATTCATGCGGAAATCCGGGATCAGGACGCTGTTCTTTATGTCCGGGCTTGTACCCGCGGGCATGAGGGCAGTATGACCACTGTCCACGCCAGTGCACTGGAGGATGTGCCGGATGCCATTGCGGATATGTGTTTGATGGAAAACCGCGGAATGGAGCCGGCCCGGCTGGTCCGCCGGATTGCCCAATATGTCACCCAGATTGGAATTGAAATGGCGCTGGTAAACGGGAAACGCCGGATTACCCGCATCGGCGAGTTTGTATTTGGCGATGATGCTGTTACCGTTTGCGATTGGGTCCGGTATGACCCTGACGCAGACAGCTGGCAGTATCCGCTGCAGCTGTCCCGCCGCTCCAAGGAGAGAATCCGCCAGGCAGACCCTACAGGGTATGCCAGACTGGAACGCTTCCGGGAGAAAGGAGGGATGGACCGGTGCTTCTGACGGTTCTGCAGGGCTCGCTTTCGCTATTATTGTTTATGCTGCTGTTTATTACCCTGCGGCGCCTGGGACTGGCGTTGGGGAGCCTTCACGCTGCCCGTTCGCGGCTTTCCACCGGAAAACCAAAGCCTGCCCGGAGACATTTTGTTCAAGGTCTTCCTCTTCAGTGGCATCTGCAAGACATGATCGAGGTCACCCGTTTCTTTCCGACTGTAGGTGCCTTCACCACCTGCTGTATGCTCTTTTTGCTGACAGGGATGATTCTGGGGGTGTTTTTTTTCCAAAGTCTGAAGGGGGTGGCGGTCCTGGGGCCGGTATGCGGCATTGCCCCTTATGTGGTGCTCCGGATGAAGCTGCTTTCCCGGCAGCTGCGTACCAGGCTGCAGTTTTTGCCGGCGGCTGAGGTATTCTACCAGCAGCTTTTATTGACGGAGCATCCCAACATCCGCAATGTGCTGCATGCTGTGATTGCCGAGGACCGGCTGGTGTTTCCCATCAAGCCCAGCTTCCAGCAGCTGCAGCGGAATCTTTCCGCCGGCAGGGAGCCGGAGGATGCTCTCCGGATTTTTGAACTGGAGCATGGCCATATCTGGGCCCATTATTTCACCAACCTGATGCGGCTGGCCCTGCAGGAGGGGCTCAATATGGCCTCTGGGCTGAAGGAACTGATCGATGATATGCGGAGGGCGCAGCTTTTTGACCAAAGGGCACGGAACCGCCTGCTGGAAATCCGCTTGGCCAGCTTTTCGCCGGCATTTTTCCTGGCGCTGTTCATGGGTGTAAATTTGAAGCTGAACTATGAAAATTCCGTCCGTTTTTATTTCTACAGCGCAGAGGGCAAAAACATGCTGCTCAATGCCGTTGTGCTCATGTTCGGCTCCCTGTTATTGGGCATTTATTTGTCCATCAGGCGTGTGTAAGGAGGTTGGAGATGGAAGGAATTGCACTGTATGGTGTGCTGGCAGGGATGCTTGTGCTGCTTGCAGGCTCCTGCTATGCTGCTGTTCTTTATTTACTCAAGGGGGTAGCCAAGCCTGTACGGGTGGTCCGCCTCCGTGGCAGTCCGGCCGGGTTGGCCGGTTCTGCTCCACCAGGCTGGCTGCTGCTGATGCTGGGGTTGAGCGACGGGCAGGAGGATGGCGGGGGTGATGCGGAGCGAAAGCATTTATTGGCGGCCGCAGGCTTAAGGCTGCATCCGGAATGGTACCGTCTGGGAAGAAGGGTGGCGCTGGCAGCCCATATCCTGCTTTTGCTGGCGGTATGGCTTTTCCGGGAGAGCCTGGCTCCGCTGTTGAATCTATCCCCCTATGCGGTTATGGCAGTGCTGGCCGGTGTGCTTTGCTGTCTTTGGATGGACCGTCTTTTTCTGGAGCAGCTATGCAAGCGCAGAGCCAATCTCATTATGGAGGAGATCTATGCCGTTTCCCGGCAGCTCCTGTATTTTGCCGCTTCGCCCCTTCCCCTCCACGGAAAGCTGATGCGCTGTATGACGTATACCCGGCTGATCCGGCAGGATTGGCAGCTGCTGCTTAATGAGTGGTATCAGGATGCGGAAACAGCCATAGAGGCCTTCCGGGGGAGATTGGGGACGGAGGAGGGATATGGGTTTGCCGAAACGCTGAATTATTTGCGACTGTATGACAACGAAGCGTATTACCACCTGCTCAGGCGGCGGGTGGATGACTGTAAGGAACGGCTGGAGCTTCTGCGGGACAGCCGCAAGGAATCTGTTTCCTATGCGCTGTTCGTCATTGCGGCGGTTCCCATCATGTACACCTTCCAAATTTTCATTTACCCGTGGGTGCAGGAAGGGCAGCGTCTGTTTCAGGGATTGAACTAATATCAATTACAAGGTAAAGAATGGAGAGGATTTTTTATGCGCAATATTTTGATGACCGTTATGTTACTTATCGTTGTGGTTGTAATGTTTACCACCGTGATCACCGCTCCGTCAACAGGCACCAAAGCTGTTATTGAAGGCAAGGGCTCATCCATCAATTCACAGATCACCTCCCTGATTTCGCCATGACGGACAAGGGGAGTGTAATCTAATATGAAGGAGCTCCTTATTGTGCTGCTGCTGACGGCGGTGATTGTGCTGATCTACCAGGCTGCCATTGGCGGTCCTGACGGTATGGAAAGCCGGGTAAAGGATGGAGGGGGCAGGGTTCATCCCGTCATCGAACGGCTGAACCCCTGAGAGAATGAAGCAAATACTGGTGTTTCTGCTGTTTTCACTGATGCTGGTGTGGCTGATGTTTTCGCCTGTTTACCGCCATATTCTTATTCTCCGGCAGGCCATGCTGCAAAAGGAAACAGACTATCTCTTGGAGGTGGGGGCCAGCGGCACCTTCGGGTATATTGACGAAGAGATGCTGGAGGCTTCCCGCGAGCGGCTGGTGCAGGTGGGCTTCAACCGGGATCAGCTGGTTTACACGGTAACGGCTCAGTCCGGACTGGATCCTATGGATGCGGACCGTCCTCTCTTCCGGGGTGACGGCATCCGGCTGGTGGTTACCTATCCCTACGGCAATCTGTTCGGTGTGGACAGGCTTCTGGGGATCAGCTCTCCGGGAAGCACAGACCGGATGGGGGCTGCCGGGATGAAAATGAGCGAATATGTGCCATGAACAAGCTGCTGCTGTTTATTCTGCTGGTTGGGTTTTGTGTATCGTTGTTTGCGCTGCAGGCAGATGAGGAATTGGCTATGCACCAATACTTTGACCTGAAGCATGGAGTAAACCGGGCCGCCCACGCAGGGGCCCAAGCCTTGGACGAGGATCTGCTGGCGGAGGGTAAGGTGGATCTGGATGAGGTGCAGGCCAGGGAGATGTCCCTTTTGTACTTAAGGGAAAATCTGCGGTTGGACGAGTCGCTGCTTCCTTTACCGGGCACCTTTCTGCAGGGTCAGGTATCCGTGCTGGCCCTGGATGTGATTGGGGCGGAGCAAACCTTTCCCTACCGCTATGAACGGCCGGCTTATGAGTATTCCGTCACCATGAACCGCCCTGGAGTTGTGCTCATTATTGGCGTCCGGTACCCGCGAATGTATAATCTGCTCAGACCGGTTAATTGGATTGTAAAAGGCAGCGCCGAGCTGGTGCTGTAAGCTCTTAAGTCAGCCAACCGCCGGTAAGACCGGTCGGGCTGACTTTTTTTGCAAAATGAACGATTGCCGGTGCGCAGCCGTATTATAGTTGAATGGTCAGGAGTTAATGAAAGCAGGTGATGCTCTTGCAGGACAGCGGGGAAAGCAGGCTCATTGAGCAGGCCCAACGCGGAGACAAACAAGCTTTGCAACTCCTGCTGCAGACCCACTATACCTTTTTGGTCCGGTATCTCGTGAAAATCACCCTTCAGCCTCATCTGGCAGAGGACCTGGCCCAGGAGACCATGCTGCGCTGTATGGAAAAAATCCGGCTGTACAACGGGAAATCGAAGTTTTCCTCGTGGATGATGACCATTGCGTCCCGGTTGTTTATCGATTATACCCGTAAACAAAAACGAGAGCGTCTTTTGCTGGAACAGGAGCAAGCCGTCCGCAAGCTGAAATGGCAGGGGCAGCAGTCAGGAGAGGCAGGTACAGAAATATGGGAGGCACTTGCCTCCTTGGATGAGGAGCATCGTGTGTCTGTTATTCTGAAGCATTATTATGGTTATGCCTATGAGGAAATCGGGGATATCCTGAGTATTCCCGCAGGCACGGTTAAGTCCAGGGTTCATAACGGCTTAAGGGCCTTGAGGAAGGAGCTGGAAGCATGAAGAGGGATGAGATGCTGTCTTCCGAGGATGAGCGGACGGTGGAGCTGCTGCGCTCCAGTCTCGATGCTTTGGACCGGATGGTTCCGGTTGCCGAGCCAGACCACGCGGCCTTCGCTGCACAACTGGAGAAACAGCAGCGTTTGTTGAGGAAGCTGTTTATCCGTGAGCTGCTGCTTTTTCTGGCAATGGCCTGTTCCTTCCTTGGTGTCATGGGACTGATGCTGGTTAAGCTGCCATCACTGTTTATGGTTGTGTACGGGGCAGGCTTTCTGCTGCCAGTGCTTCTGGCATATAAAGAACGGAAGAGGGTGAAGGAAGGATGACACAAACACAAATGTGGGCAGTTATTCTTGCATTGCCTATTGTGATAGCCCAAAGCCTGTATCTGTTTATTGACTCCAGAAAAAGAGGCCGGTTTCCTTGGCTGTGGGGGCTGTGGGGACTTATTCACGCTCCTCTTCCCTTGATTGTTTATATTCTAACCGTACGCAGAGCAGGGCGGCGTGGCGCGTAAATAACCGGGTTGGCGCAATCCTTAACGGGAGGGCGCTATTTTTTTGTTTGCGCGGATTTTTCGATTGGACACAACCGGATTTTTCTAGTAACATAAGAAGCAAATTCATAGGCTACTAGACTGTGCGCGGTTAGTCCGGGCCAGGCAAAGGAGGGGTCGGTATGCTGCAATTGGGACAGAAGGTGTTTGTTGTCGCCGACAGCTTTGAGCAAAACCTGCCTATTGGAGAGCACGGATATATCATTGCGTATGACCGGAATGCGGATAATGTATTCGAATATGTGGTTCGCGTGCCCAAAGTCAACAAGCATTTTTTTGTGACGGGCAGTGATATAGAGACCGAGGAACTGCTGCTCTCCCAGGAGGCGGAGCGGATTGAGCAGGAGGCGCTGATCGATTTTGCCTTAGCTACTCATAATGAAGCCTTATTCCGCAGACTGTTGAATGGCGAGCCGGAGGAAGACCCGTCCCAGGACGGAAACAAGGATGTTGTGAGCAGAGAGGACTTCATCCGCCAGGTGGGGCTGAAAGCCTGGATATAAGATTTAGTTTGTAAGCCGTCTTCGAAAATAGGAGGCGGCTTTTTTGGCTTTTTAGGAGTTGTGTGCGGAAGTTTTGGAAATCGGCAATTGAGTTCAATTTTCCGGTAGGCTATAATGGAATGAAGTATTTTGGAGAAAAATGGGGTGCAGTGATGAGCATAACTGTAAAAGATGTGGAGCATGTCGCCGCTTTGGCCAGATTGGAGCTGACTGAGGAGGAGAAGGGCGTGTATGCCGGCCAATTAAACGCCATCCTTAAATATGCAGAGCAGCTCAATGCGCTGGATACGGAGGGTGTGGAGCCCACCAGCCATGCGGTGCCTCTGTTTAATGTTATGCGGGAGGATACAGTGAAGCCCTCTATTCCCGTGGAGGTTGCCATGCTGAATGCGCCGGAGGAAGAGGACGGCCAATTTAAGGTCCCGGCGGTTCTGGAATAGTTAATCATTTCGCTCACTAGGAGGGTTACCCGTGTCATTATTTGATTTGCGATTGCAGGATGTGCATGACAAGCTGGCGGGCGGCGAATTGTCCGTCACCGATCTGGTAGACGCTTCTTACCGTCGAATTGCCGATGTGGAGCCGGTAGTATCTGCCTTCCTTCATCTTTATGAAGAGGATGCCAAAGCCCAGGCGGCGCTTTTGGACAAGCAGCTGAAGGACGGGAGCGAGCGGGGGCTGCTGTTTGGTCTGCCCGCAGGGATTAAGGACAATATGACCGCGGTGGGCACACTGACCACCTGCGCCAGCAAATTTTTGGCCAACTACCAGTCCATCTATGATTCGACGGCAGTATCCAAGCTGAAGAGCGCCCAAGCTGTGCTGGTTGGCAAAACCAACATGGACGAATTCGCCATGGGGGGCTCCAACGAAAACTCCGGGTTCCATCCCACCTATAACCCATGGAATACCGCCTATGTGCCGGGTGGCTCCAGCGGCGGCTCGGCAGCGGCAGTAGCTGCGGGCGAGGTTTACTTCTCCCTTGGTTCGGATACAGGCGGCTCCATCCGTCAGCCTGCCTCCTATTGCGGCATTGTAGGCTTGAAGCCCACCTACGGTCTGGTATCCCGTTACGGCTTGGTGGCCTTTGCCTCCTCCCTGGACCAGATTGGCCCCTTGACCAAAAATGTGGAGGATGCCGCCTATGTGCTCCAAGCGATTGCCGGGCATGACGGTCAGGACTCCACTTCGCTGAATGTGGAGATTCCCGACTATATTTCCGCTTTGACCGGAGATGTGAAGGGGCTTCGCATCGGGGTGCCAAAGGAATACTTGGGCGCGGGTGTAGACCCCGCTGTGAAGGAATCGGTGCTGGCCGCCCTGAAGGTATACGAAGGCCTGGGCGCCGTATGGGAAGAGGTATCTCTGCCGCATACGGAATACGCCGTTGCCACCTACTATCTGCTGGCTTCCTCTGAGGCCTCCTCCAACCTGGCCCGTTATGACGGCGTCCGGTACGGCGTCCGCGCCGAGAACGCCGAGAATCTGCTGGACCTGTACAAGAAATCCCGCAGCCAAGGCTTCGGTGCCGAGGTGAAGCGCCGGATTATGCTGGGCACCTATGCTCTGAGCTCCGGTTATTATGATGCCTTCTATTTGAAGGCGCAGAAGGTCCGGACCTTGATCCGCCAGGATTTTGAGAAGGTATTCCAGAACTATGATGTGATTATGGGGCCTACGGCGCCTACAACCGCTTTCCAAATTGGAGCGCAAGTGGACGACCCGTTGACCATGTATCTCAACGATATCCTCACCATTCCGGTGAACCTGGCAGGCATTCCTGCTATCAGCATCCCCTGCGGCCACAGCGGAGGTTTGCCAGTGGGCCTGCAAATCATTGGCAAGGCGCTGGATGAAGCAACCGTGCTCCGCGCCGCGCATGCCTTCGAGCAGAATACCGCATATCACACCCTGCGTCCAACCCTGGCCGCGGACAAGAAGGAGGCGACCGTATGACCACCACATCCGCAACCCGGTATGAAACCGTCATTGGCCTGGAGGTCCATGTGGAGCTGCATACCGCAACCAAGATTTTCTGCGGCTGCGCCACCTCCTTTGGGGCCGAGCCCAATACCCGCACCTGTCCCGTTTGTCTCGGGCATCCCGGTGTGCTGCCGGTGTTGAACCGGCAGGCGGTGGAATATGCCATGAAGGCGGCAATGGCCTTGAACTGCCAGATCGCCTCTGTCAGCAAGTTCGACCGGAAGAATTATTTCTATCCCGATCTGCCCAAGGCCTATCAGATTTCACAGTTTGATAAGCCTGTCGGCGAGCACGGTTATATTGATATTGAAGTGAACGGCGTGGAGAAGCGCATCGGCATTACCCGGGTCCATCTGGAGGAGGATGCCTGCAAGCTGAACCATGTGGACGGCGGCTACGCTTCCCTCGTGGACATTAACCGGGGCGGTACTCCTCTCATCGAGATTGTCTCCGAGCCGGACCTGCGTACCCCAGAGGAAGCCAGAGCCTACCTGGAGAAGATCCGTACCATTATGCAGTATTGCGAAGTGTCCGACGTGAAGATGGAGGAGGGCTCCCTGCGCTGCGACGCCAATGTAAGCCTTCGTCCCTACGGCCAGGAGCAGTTCGGCACCAAAGCGGAGCTGAAGAACATGAACTCCTTCCGCGGCGTACAAAAGGGCTTGGAGTACGAGGAAATCCGCCAGGCGGAGGTGCTCCGCTCTGGAGGCAAGATCGTCCAAGAAACCCGCCGGTATGATGATGCCCAAGGTAAAACCTTCTCCATGCGGAGCAAGGAAGAGGCCCACGACTACCGGTATTTCCCGGATCCGGATTTGGTGACGCTGCATATTGATGATGCGTGGAAGGACAAAGTCCGCGGCAGCATTCCTGAGCTTCCGGATTCCCGGAAGGCCCGTTATACGGTGGAACTGGGATTGTCCAATTATGATGCGGAAGTCATCACCGCCTCCAAGAACCTGGCTGATCTTTTCGAGGAAAGCCTTCAATACACCTCCGATGCCAAGTCAACCGCCAACTGGATTATGGGTGACCTGCTGGGTTATCTCAATGCCAACGGGCTGGAGCCCGCCCAGGCTAAGGTAACCGGAAAAACCCTGGGCAGCATGATTTCCCTGATTGAGAAGGGAACCATCAGCGGCAAAATCGCCAAAACCGTTTTCAAGGGCATGCTGGAATCCGGCAAGGACCCGGAGAAAATTGTGGAGGAGCAGGGTTTGGTCCAGATCAGCGACGAAGGCGCCATCAAGGCCATCGTGGAGCAGGTTGTGGCGGACAATCCCCAATCCGTGGCGGACTTCAAGGCCGGCAAGGAGAAGGCCATCGGCTTCCTGGTAGGCCAGGTGATGAAGGCCTCCAAGGGCAAGGCCAATCCGGCCTTGGCCAACAAGCTTATTCTCGAGGTCCTAAGCAACAGCTGATTGGAGTGAAGACGCATGGTCCGGCTTATCGATTTGGACAATACCCGAGAGATGCTGGAGCTCCTTGCCCTTCAGACGGCTGCATATAAAAAAGAGGCGGAATTGGTCGGCCTGGCCGACATTCCGCCTCTTTTGCAATCCCCGCAGTCAGTCCGGGATTCGGGAGAAATCTATTATGGCTGCTTCATGGAGGAGGGTCTGGCTGGAGCAGTTTCGCTGAAGCAGGAGCAGCCCTCCTTGTTGGCGGCTCCGCTGGGACCTGTCCGGCTGCACATCTGCCGGCTGATGGTTCAGCCCGGTTTGTTCCGCCGGGGCATCGCGTCTACGCTGCTGCGCCATGTGCTGCAGCTGGCTAACGCAGAGGGGCTGGACACAGCGGTGCTGGCTGTGTCCACCAATGCGCCGGCCATGGCTTTATACGGCCGCTTCGGCTTTCAGACCATCCGGCAGCATCCCGCCATCGGCGGGCTTACGCTGAACGAGATGGTCGCCAAATCTGCTGTGCAGGCGGCGCCTGCGGAGAAGGACGGAAGCCTATAGCGCCACGGTGTATGCTTCGAAGGACACCGGGCTTCCGTTAATGGTCCGCCGGTCCACGGAGCCGTCAGCGGCAACCTCCAGCTGAAGCTCTGCACTATCTGCCAAGGTTTTGCCGGTGAAGCTAATGATGCCGTCCCCGCTGTTATTGAACAGCCCCGCTTGGGCCTGCCGTTCAGCTGCGGCAATCACATCCTTCAAGCTTCCCATGCCCAGGGCGGAAGCAGCCTCAGCCGTGAATGCCTCTACCGCCACACCGTTTGTTCCCCCTTCGGACCTGACCTCGATGCAGCCCCGCTCCTCATTTTCCACACAGGTATAAGGGTTCAGGAGATGCACCACCAGATAAACGGTGCCCGTCAAGCCGGTTATCTGCCTGTCTCCGAAATGCCAATCTCCCTTGGGCAGCACACCAATTATAAGGCCCTCAGCCTCAGATTCAGGAGATGGAGTAAACAAAGCTACCGCAGCATTCCGGTGCAGCAGCACCTGGCTC
>JAQSYT010000102.1 GCA_029256065.1 Paenibacillaceae bacterium | reverse complement strand
ATCCAGCCTTGGCTGTTGAAGGCAAGCCCGCGTACAGAGGGCAGGTAGGCGGTTTCCAGCGGTTTTTCGTAGAGAATCTGTAAAAGCTGCTCCTGCGCAAGAAGCTCCTCCAGCTGCCGGAAATAGGCGTTCCGCTCTGCCGGGCCGTCCTGATGCCGCACCCCGGAGAGCAGGCCTTGGACACGGCTCCTCACCGGAGCCTCCATATGCTCGCTTACGGTCTGGTAAAGGTCAAACTGCCGCAGCTCCTCATCCTGGTCCCGGATCAGGGAAAAGATGATCAGGTCGGCTTGAAGCCTTGCCTTCCCCTTGAACGCCTCCGGCTCAATGAGCAAAAGCCCGCTGGGGATTGCCCGGGCCAGCAGCCGCTCTGCCACAAGCTCTGCATCCTCCCGGTATTGGGGGATGGTGGCGATGAGGAGCGGCCTGCCTGACGGAAGCGGCAGGCTCTCCGCCTCCGGCTGTGCTCCAGACAATGCAGATCCCAATGCATCCGGCCCTTCGCCCCGGATGGCGTCCATAACCTTAGCTCGTAACGTCATATTCTGCAAAGACCCGCCGGACCCGGTGTTGCAGGTGACAAACTTGCGGATGGAGGCATGGGAATGCATCCGGCTCCAACCGGCCTCCGCCGCCCCGCCTGGATTGTGGACCAGGTGGAAGGGGGAGCCGTCCCCCTCTGCTGTGGTATGTTCTCCCACAGTCCATGGCACATGGATGATTTCTGCCCGGTCCAAATGGGCTCTGCCCAGGTGATAGGCCGGGAAGGCCTCCAAAATGCAATGACGGTCGTTTAGCTCCGCCACCCGGAACGGGCCTGTGCCAACCGGCCGCAGCCCGAAGGTCTGTTCATCCGCGCCGTGCAGCTCCTCCGGCAGAATGGAGGCCCGGCTGGTGCAGAGGAACGGCAGGAACAGCTCGTTGGGCTCCGCCAGCTCCATGGTCACCGCCAGCGGGCCGAGGACTTCGATGGAGCGAAGGGTTTTCACGATGGAGCTGTAGAGGAGCGGCCGTCCGCTGCCGGACAAGCGCCGCAGGGAATAGACTACATCCCGGGAGGTCAGTGGCCGCCCGTTGTGAAACTCGATTCCCTTGCGCAGATAGAACACCCAGCGGGTCCGGCTTTCGTCGGTTTCCCAGGCATGGGCGGCCAGCGGCACAATCTCCCCGCTGCCCCCTTTACGCCGGACCAGACAGTCGAAGACATGGCTGGCCACAAAGGACTCCGCCGTCAGATTCATATATAACGGATCAATCGTATGCAGCTTTTGCCGGAGGGGAAGGCGCAGAGTGTCCACTTGGCTGTCGGGCCCGGTTTCCCGGTGATGCCCGAAAAAACCCAGCAGCCGGCTTTGCAGCGCCTGCTCCAGCTGGGGTGTTTGCGCATACGCGCGGACCTGCCTCAGCGCCTGCTCCAGCTCCCGTCCGCTCAGCGCGGCCATCACCGCTTCAGAGGCAATTTGCTCCGCAGGCACGGCAAACTCCAGACCGGAGCGGCTGCCCCGCCCGCGCTTGGGGGACCAGATGATCCAGCCCAGCCTTACCATGGCCGTCACCACATTGAGAGCATGGCGGTGGGTGCAGTCCAGTGCCTGGGCGATCTCGTCCAGAGTGGTTTCGGTTTTGGCGCCGGAGCCGCCGTAATAGGCGTGGAGACGTAAGAATTGGGGATGCAGCTTCACGGGCGTACCCTCCCTGCAAAAATAGGAAATAAACGGTGCCTAGCTTTCTATTTATTTTCTTATTTTATCAGGTAAGATGAGAAATAGAAAGAATTAGGAGGTTGCTTCCATGAAGGCTTTCGCCCGCCTGGTCTACGGCAGGCCGCTTGCGTTGCTGCTTTTGGCGGTTATGCTGGGAGGGGTGCATCAATGGCTGTTTTTTGAGCATGAGCCCGGCATTTCGTTTCCTCTGTTTGTGCTTCTGTTCTATCTGTTTATGTATGCCGGTGCAAAAGAGAGGCTGCGTCCCGTCAACGCCTTTGCCTGTTACCTGGGAGTTGTGGTGGCGCTGCTGGCTCTATCCGTGGTGGTGTTTGACTCGGATTTTTTCCGCGGGCTGAATATGCTGGTTGTCCCTGGGCTGGCCTTGATTCATATGGCGTATTGCCTGGACTGGAGGCGTCCGGACTGGGGCAGGGCAGGCCTGGTTCTCATTGCTCTTGATCACTTGATATCCCAAAATTTGAGGCATTGGAAAACCGCCATGGAGCTTCTGTTTAAGTCGGTTACGGGGCGGCTTGAGGCCAAGCGCAGGGAAACGCTGAAGGGAGTTTTGGTGGGACTGGCTATTGCCTGCCCGCTGCTGGCGGTGGTCATCTCTCTCTTGGCTTCTGCAGACGGCATCTTCCACCATGTACTGGACGGCATACCCAACTGGTTGGCCGGGCTTTCCCTGACGGAAGGCGGAATCAGGCTGCTGTGGACGGTTGTGCTGGGGCTTTGCTTTTTTGGATATGTGTATAGCTATCTTCATCCGGAGAAGGAAGAAGAGGAGACAGAGGCTGTCCGTAAGGACCGTGAGGCCGACGCTCTGTCCGGCAGGACATGGGGGCTTAATCCCGTTACGGCAGCCACGGTGCTGGCTTTGGTCAATGTGGTATATGTGCTGTTTGTGGCGGTCCAGTTCAGCTATTTATTCGGAGCCTGGGAGGGGGTTTTGCCGGAGGGGGTAACCTATGCGGATTATGCCCGCAAAGGCTTCGGCGAGCTGGTGGCGGCCACTGTGCTGAATTATCTTCTCCTCTTAACCAGCCTGTCCGCCGGGGAGGGCTCCCTCCAAGGGACTGCCCGCTTCAACCGGCGGATGCTATATCTGTTGGTCGGCTGCTCCTGTGTCATGCTGTATTCCGCCTATGCCAGGCTTGGTCTGTACGAGGAGGCATACGGATATACGGTGCTGCGTTTTTCGGTGCATGCCTTTATGATTTTTCTGGTTCTTCTGCTGGTGCTGGCTGCCGTAAGGGTAAGGATGCCCCGGTTCCCTCTGATCCGGTCATACATTGTGCTGTTCCTGGGCGCCTACGTGCTGATGAATTTTGTGGGAATGGAGTCTGCCGTTACCCGGCTTAACCTGGAGCGCTACGAACAAAGGGGCAAGCTGGATGTGTCCTATCTGCTGACGCTGTCAAGCGATGCCGTGCCCCGTCTTTCCAAGCTTGGGGGTATCGTTTATCCGGACCTGGAGGAGCGGTTGGGCATCAAGCTGGAGCTGCTCCGGGAGAAGCGGGGCTGGCAGGAATTCAATCTGTCCGATTACCGGGCCAAGCATGCCTTGGAAAAACGCTTGGCGCCGTAATCCGGTCCGGTTCTCCGACACATAACATAGGACAGCTTTCCCGGCTCATAAGGTAGTAAAGACTAGGGCGTGTTTTCAAACCCGCGTGAGGGCAACTTTCACAATTTGCTCCCCTCGGATGTTGAAGACACACCCCAGAGGGAGGCGTTGGGATGAGCGGCTTGCGCCAGCTGGATTGGCAATTGGTATCGTTCGTGGCGGTAAGCGTGTGCATGGAGATGCTTGGCGGCTTGCGCTATCCCCGCATTTATTATTGCGGTCCCAGAAGGAATCCGGGCGGGGACAAATAAGGCGGGGAGCCGGTTCACCGGTTTGATGGTTTGCAGGCTCGTTGGCTTGCCGGAAACGGCAGGCCTTTTTATGCTGCGTTATGAAATATAAGATATGGTTTTGATACACAATGTGCATGTTAAAAGATAAATTGATGATTTACAATGAAATGGAGGATAAATACTATGCTTCTAACGGGGTGATCCTGCAATGAGGGAAGAAGTGGTAAGGTCCGATATTACGGTGGTCGGCGGCGGTCTGTCAGGGGTTTGTGCGGCAGTGGCGGCAGCACGTTTGGGTCAAACGGTAGCACTCATCAACAACCGTCCGGTGTTGGGCGGCAACTCCAGCAGCGAGGTGCGGGTGTGGGTGTGCGGAGCGACGTCGCATGGCGTTAACCGCTATGCCCGCGAAACAGGCATTATGGGGGAATTGTTCTCGGAAAACCAATACCGGAACCCGGAGGGGAATCCTTATTTTTGGGATTTGACCATTCTGGAGACGGTTCGGGCGGAGCCGAACATCACCCTCTTTTTGAATACGGATGTGCATGAGGTGGAGGCGGAAGGGGATGCGGACAACCGGATTATCCGTTCCGTCACAGGCTGGATGATGGGCTCGGAGCGGCGGATCCGTTTCGAAAGCAAGATGTTTCTCGATTGCACCGGAGACGGTCTGGTGGGCTTCCTGGCGGGGGCCAAGCACCGGATTGGCCGTGAGGCCTACAGCGAATACGGCGAGGATTGGGCGCCGGAGGTTCCCGACAATATTACCCTGGGCTGCACGCTTTTGTTCTATACCAAGGACACGGGCAAGCCGGTGAAGTATGTGCCGCCAGCATTTGCCAAGGACATTACCCAAACCAGCATTCCACTGCGCAGAGTCATCAGAAGCGGCGATAACGGCTGTGCCTATTGGTGGATCGAATGGGGCGGCGAGCTGGATATCGTGGACCAGAACGAACGCATCCGCGACGAGCTGTGGTCAGTGATTTACGGCATTTGGGATTATATCAAAAATTCCGGGCAATTCGATTCCGACACCATGACTCTGGAGTGGGTAGGCTCCGTGCCGGGCAAGCGGGAATACAGGCGCTTTATCGGGGATTATGTGATGAAGCAGCAAGATATTATTGCCCAGGAGCCTTTCCATGACCGGATCGGCTTCGGCGGCTGGTCCATTGATCTGCACCCGCCCCAAGGGGTTTACTCGGAGGAGAGCGGCTCCAAGCATCTGCATTCAGACGGTGTTTATCATATCCCGTACCGTTCCTTGTATTCCGCTAATGTGTCCAACCTGCTGTTCGCAGGCCGGAATGTCAGCGCTTCCCATGTGGCCTTCGGCACACTCCGGGTTATGGCCACCTGTGCCATCATGGGCGAAGCGGCAGGCACCGGCGCGGCGCTTGCTTCCTTCTTGGATATTACGCCGCGGGAGGTAGGCGAACGGCATCTGGCAGATCTGCAGCGGACGATGCTGCGGCAGGATGCCTCCATCATCGGCCTGGCCTTGGATGATCTTGAGGATCTGGCCCCGCAGGCAGCGGTGAGCGCTTCCTCCACACTGGTCTATCCCGCATTGGAGGAGCCGGGTGCAGAGGCGCATCCGCTGGTCCATGATACGGCAATTCTGTTCCCCGTAGGGCCTTGCGGTCTCGGCAGGCTGGAGCTTCTGGTTGACGTGGCCCAAGCTGCCCAGCTCCATGTGGAACTGTGGGAAACAGGCAAGCCGGAAAATTATGTGCCGGCCAGCCTGATTGCCGAGGCATCGGTGAATGCTGCTCCGGGAGAAGGGCAGTGGATTGTGCTGCCGCTCTCCTGGCAGCCGGACCGGATGCAGAATGCCTTTGTGATCATCCGGGCCAATAACTCCGTATCCCTGCGGAATGCGGTCGGACCTCTGACGGGAGTGCTCACCTTCCTTAAGGGTGATAAGCCCAGAGTCTCCTCCAGCATGGAGGACCATCAGCCGGACCAGCCCGTTGTCCAATGGAGCATGCGGCAGCTGGTGCGCAAAGCCTTCTGCTTCCGGGCGCTGCCTTTGGAAGCTGCAGCAGGCGCCGGAGCGGCGGAGTCCGCAGCCGTATCGCCCTATGCTCCTGCATCCGTTACGGACGGCTATCTGCGGCCGTACGGCGGCCCCCATTCTTGGGTGTCCGCACCGCTGGAGGAGCAGGGGGAAGCCTGGCTGGAGCTGGCTTGGCCGGAACCGGTCCGCTTCCGTGAGGTCCAGGTGATCTTCAACGATGATGTCAATGAGGATCTGATCAATCTCCATCATCATTCCACACCGTTCCCGGTTATTCCGGAGCTGGCCCGTTCGTACCGTCTGGAGATACCCGCCTCCGGCGGCGGGGACGCATGGGTCACCTTGGCGGAGGAAACGGACAACCGCAAGCGCAACCGGGTATACCGGCTGGCGGAAGAAGCGAAGACGGACCGGCTGCGGCTCACCGTCACCGGCACCAATGGCGGCGCATATGCCGAGGTCGTGCATATCAGCGTGAGGGTGTAGGGGTGGGGGAAACCCTCCATCCGGCCTGGGGCGAGGACCGGTGCTGCTTCAGGATAGCGGAACACAATTTCCGCTATTAACCCCCGGCAGACATTGGAACGGCGGATAACGGAAGCATTCTTCCGCTATCCGCCGTTTTTGAAGCCCGCCGGACCTGAACCGGCAGCAATAGCGGTAATCCGCTTCCGCTATTTGGGCCGCCGGACCACACGGCAAGCGGATAGCGGAAACTGGCTTCCGCTATCCATAGGTTACAAAGAAATAGCGGAATGTTGAGTTCCACTATTTCTCTCAACAAACACCAAAACGGCAGATAACGGAAGGGTAATTTCCGTTATCTGCCGTTTTTTCATAACTATTGGCCGCAGAGGCGCCGATAGCGGACAAAACCCTACCGCTAACTTAAACGCACCGTGCCCAGCTCTCATCCAGCCTTTGGTCCTGCCACCAGTTCATTCGGCCATACTTCTGCCACCAATATCCAGCGTTGGTCCTTGCTCCTCAGCCCTTGGCTTCCGCCACCAGCTTGGGCAAAGCCACCTCCACAGGAGTGGCGGGACGGCCCAGCAGCTTCTCGAAGTCGCCGCTTACCACATCCAGGGTTCCCTCCCGGATGCCTGATTGAATGGCCACCAGCATCGGGATAATGAAGTCGGGCACACCGGCGCCCTTCATGATCTCCCCATAGGCTGTGTCATCCACCTGCTGAACCGGAATCTCCTTACCCAGCACTGTCCCCAATGCGGCTGCCAGCTCGGCCTGAGTCAGAGGTTTGCCGGACAGCTCGTAGATGGTATTGTCATGCCCGCTGCCTGCCAGCACTGCTGCCGCGGCCTCCGCATAATCCTCCCGTAAGGCCCAGCCCACCCTGCCGTTGCCGGCTGAGGTTACCCATGGGGCTCCCGCCAACACGCCTTGGATGCTGGACAGTTCATTTTCCAGATACCAGTTGTTGCGGAGGAAAGAATAGGGGATACCTGTTGCCTGGATGGCCTTTTCCGTATGGCTGTGAACCGGGGCCAGGAACAGGGTGCTCTCTTGGGCATTGCCCACACTGGTATAAGCAATAAAGCCCACCTTGGCTTTAGCTGCGGCTTCTACGGCATGGGTGTGCTGGCGGATGCGGGTTTCAGTATCCCCGTCTGCGGAGATGATCAGGAGCCGGTCAATACCGGCGAAGGCTTGCACCAGAGTTTCCGGCTGGTCAAAATCTCCCTGACGGATTTCGATTCCCAATTCACGGAGTCCGGCTGCTTTTTCCGGATTGCGGACGCTGACTGCCAGTTGATCGGCAGATACCTTCTTCAACAATGCTTCCACCACTTTTGAGCCCAATTTGCCGGTTGCGCCAGTTACTAGAATTTTCATGTACGTATACCTCCTGAAAGTAATGTTGTATTGTTATAACTTAGATGGTTACAACTAATCTATAAATAAAAGCTCTGCGCGAGCTTTTATTCCTTGAATTGGCTGAGCAACTGCTTCAGCGCAACGCCCGACAGCTGCTGCTCCATGGCCGACTGTGCGGCCTGGAATTCGGCTTGAAGGACACCCTCGATATTCCGTCCTACAGGGCACTTAATATTGGAATTCACGTGAATTCCAAACAGCTGCTCCTCTTCCGCGGCGTTCACCGCCCGGTAAATATCCAGGAGAGTAATCTCCTCCGGGCTGCGCAAGAGATAGGCACCGCCGACGCCGGGACGGACATCCACAAGCCCCGCTTTCTTCAGCATGCCCATAATTCTGCGGATCACCACAGGATTGGTATTTACACTCCCGGCAATGAAATCCCCCGTGCATTCATGGGGAAGCATTGCAATAAGGCAAAGGGTATGGACGGCCATAGACAACCGTGTGCTGATTTGCTTCATGTGTGTCACCACCGTTGTAACTAGTATAGTTACATTGAAGGCGGATGTCAATACGGAACACTATCTTTCATTTATCCATTCAATTCCCAACGCCTGGGCGCATATACTAGAAAACGCGCTCAATGCAATGCGCAGCTGCAACGGCGGTGAGGCATGCTGCCGGGCGGAGGATGCAGTTTGGCTCGGGGAGGAATGCAATGGATTATATGGATATGCTGGCAAAGCTGGGTATCGGGAATGCCCACCCCGGCGGTTATGCGGGCACCCTGCGGCTCATTACCCACTTTGGCTTCGGGCATGGACAGTCTGTGCTGGAGGTGGGCTGCGGAACGGGAAGAACCGCATGCCGCCTGGCTGCAATGGGATGCAGGGTGACTGCAGTGGACAGCCATCCGGTCATGCTGGAGAAGGCAGAGAAACGTGCTGCTGCGGAGGGGGTCCAGGTGCGCTTGGTTACGGGGCAGGCCGAGGGGCTGCCTTTCCCCGATAACAGCTTTGACCGGGTTCTGGTGGAATCTGTTACTGTGTTTGTGGATGCAGGGAAGGCGGCCGCCGAGTATCTCCGGGTTCTGAAGCCCGGCGGGTTATTTCTGGACCGGGAGCTCCTGGCGGCAGGGCCGCTGCCTGCGGAGTTGGCGGAGGAGCTGCGGGACAGCTACGGGATCGCGCGGCTGCGGACGGCCGAGGAGTGGAGAGGACTGCTTTTGGAGAAGGGGTTTGGTGAAACAGCAGTTTGGGATCACCGGCCCATGACCCCACAGCTGTGGGAGGATGTGGTGATGTTTCCCGATCCCCATCAGTTTGCCGACAAGGATTTGGGGCGTTTTCCTACCTTATGGGAAACAGCCCGCCGCTATGATGAGCTGATGAATGCCCACCAGTCCCTGTTTGGGCATGGTGTAATCATCGGCCTGAAGCGGCAGGCAGAGGGTTGAGCAGCGATACCGGCAGAGCAGCAAGGCGAGAGGCTTACAGGATCTTATTTTTGCGCATCAGCTTCAGCAGCTTCCCGAAGGAATAGTCCGGAGTTCCATACAGCTTCATCAAATCCTGGGACCAGTCCGGGGCAGTTCCGGAACGGGCATGCTTACGTAATGTTTTCATGGAGCCCGCGAGCCGGGCTCTTTCCTTTTCCAGCTCCTTCTTGATGGTGGTCATGCCCTTCATGGCATCCCGGGCTTCTTTTTTGCTGATCATAGGGTTGCTCCTTTCGTCAAGCGGATTGAGGCCTGCCCGAATCAAGCGAAAAAAGCGGCTGCCCGAAGGCAAGCCGCTTTGCCGTTTTATGGCATTACAGAATCAACGGGCGGGAGATGATAACCAGCAGAATGAACAGAACCAGAATAATTCCAGTGGAGGTGTAAAGTCCGGCGGCTGCGCTCATGGTTCCTTCCTCCTTTCGTTCTTGATCTGCTGTATCCTATGCGGAGGAAGGCTCCTGTGCATGGTTATATGTCCCGGTTTACTGGACAGATGCCAGTTTTGGGCTAAGACGAGTTTGCAAACACAACCCTAGGACTGACTGGCGGCGTCTTGCCCGGCTTGGACTGCTGTACCTCCTCCAGCCTCGGCCTGCTCCTGGTAAGGCTCCTGCTCATCCGCTTCCTCTTTGGTATCGTATTGCCGGATATGAAAGGTCCGGTTCTCCAGATCAATCAGCCGGTTGCTGCCGATCTGCAGTACAGCCGCAGCGGATAATCCATAGATGGACACCGCTCCCACCCGGATATTGGGGCAGGGATTCCGCCGGTTCATGAGGACCTCGCCGCCGGGAGAAATCACAGGCAGCTCCCGGCTGTAGAAGGGGTATTCTCTCCAGTTGTCGCCCTCATTTCCCTGAAAGTTGGCAGTCTCCTGCTGGACTGCCAGCACCTGGGATACTGCCGCAAGCCCTACGGAGTCCCCGAACTGGACGATAGAGCTGATCTGGCTGGAGATGATGCGGACGGCGCCTACAATAGAGGTCCGGGTCACGTCAGGTGGACCCTGAGGAAGCAAACGGCACCAGCGGCCCGATAATCAGGGATTCCGGCGGAGTATCGAAGACAGAGGAGGCGGTGACCGTATCCGTATCTCCGATCAGCACCACCGAGGCGCTGCCTACACCGACAATATGAATACTGCCCACCGTCAGCCCTTGATTGGTGACATTCATCTCGATCATGCAGAGCTCTCCTTTCCATATCCAGCAAAAAAGGCCTTCAGCCCCTCGCGCACATCCTGCCTGACCTTCCCGATAACAGGAGCCGCATCCTGGGCTCCCGCATTCTCGGCAAAGGGATGCTCCTTAATGTATAACATAAAACGCTGCTCCGCCTGTCTGGATAAATCCTCCGTTATCTGCTGGCGCAGCTCCGGAACCAGAGGTAAACCGGCAGCGTCTGCCGCTTCATCAATGTCACTGGGCAAATCCCGGCGCAGGTACTCCT
This sequence comes from Paenibacillaceae bacterium, assembly GCA_029256065.1. Lineage (GTDB taxonomy): Bacteria > Bacillota > Bacilli > Paenibacillales > NBRC-103111 > Paenibacillus_AR. Next base: position 4,350 of record JAQSYT010000102.1, on the reverse strand, counting down.
GCATGGAGGCCATAGCCTGAGTGTAGGCCTGGTCGGGCGAAGCCGGGCCGGATATAGCGGGACCGGACAGCTGAATGTCCTTGGCATCTGCATTAGCGGCCTGCAAATCCTCGATCAGCCCTTCGGCTCCATGGGCCAGCCCGATATGCAGGGAACCGGACAAAGTATCCACCTTCAGCTGCTCAAACCGGTATTCAATTTTATCGATGCGGGTGGAAGGCTGATCCTCCAGGGCGGAGACGGAGCTCTCCAGCGCATCCAGCGTGGGTGCAATACGGGCCAATTCATGCTCTACCGCCTTTAGCTGGGACGAGAGCTCCGACACCGCGTTCTCCAGCCCTGTCAACCGCTCATCTGTCTGGATTTGTTTTTGGGCCATCCACCCCAAACGCCGCAGAATCTCCTGAAGATGCCAAAGCAGCACCGGGTCCATGCCAACACCCCCCTTGTCTCATATGTACGTCAGGGAGGCACGTTGTAGTACAAGAACAGTCCTTCTGTCAGCGCAGTGCCGGCAAAGGAACCAGAGGCACAGAAGGCAAGGCCGACTGCGGCGAAGATACGCTTTCCCCGATTTCCGGAGCCGGTCCGCTGAAGCCTCCCGTGTTGAAATTGTTGGACAGGCTTTTTACCAGGCCGGCGGAACCAACCTGGAAAACGGAGGAATTGGCCAATGAGCTGATGGTCAGGCTGCGGATGGTGATGGTCTGATATACATTCACAATCATGGCGAGGCTACCTTGCTGTTGGAGGCATCCACCAGATCGGGGTCATTGGTGTTGGTGGAGCTGATCCCGTTGTTGGTAACCGGCAGATCCCCTGTTATGAAGGAGCCGGAGCCGGCAAAGGTTTTGGTGCTGCTGGTAGGAGAGAGGAACACAGCGTCACCGAATTGAACGATGGAGCTGGAGCCTACGCTGACGATTTTGACATAACCGACGATGGCGGGCATGCTGCATTCTCCTTTCTGCGGCTTGCGAAAAGTGGTTGTTACCAGTATATGTGGGCAGCCGCCCAGATGTGCCCCTTTTTGCCGCGGGGAGTGTGGCATTTGCCTACCCGGCGCATAGAATAGCCTATGAGCCGTGTTGGCCGAAGGATTCCATTTAAGTGGAGAAACGGGGGAGTACCATGGCAAACCGGGGGCGCAATGGTCCGGATTGGAGCGGAATGGATCAGTGGATGGGCGGGCATTTCCCGTTCATGAACGATAAAATCAAAAAGAAAATGGGAGCAGGCGGCACCGATTGGGTAGAGGAGTACGTTCAGGATGTTTTGAAGCGAACCTTTTCCCAGCGTACAGGGTCCTTTCCCGAGGAGAGCGCCCGCGCTGAAACCTCCGAGGCCAACCACGAGCTGGATTACGATTATGAAACCTTTGAAACCCATAATAATGTCATCGTCCGGATTACGGTTCCGGAGGACGTGCAGGTGAAGAATGTGCGCGTCTATGCCGGAAGCATGCAGCTGAAGGTGGAGCAGGACCCTGCCCGCAAAAGCATGTATATTCCGCTCCCGTCTGAGGTGGATGGAGGAGGCGTCAAGGCGAGTCTGAAGGACCGTGTCCTGGAGGTGCGCTGCCCCCGGCGGCAGGAGGCGGAGGTGTTCCAGGAGGTGCGGGTGCGGTATCTGTAAAAGTTGGGCGCGGGAAACCGGCAACATTGCTGCGCTGGTCGCTTATGATATACAAACAACCTGTGCTGGTACGTGAAAGCGGGGCAAGGGCATGAACGAGGAACGTCATGAGCAATTTCAGGATGCATATCTAATTATTGCTACGGTAGTTGTATTTACACTTCTGTTTGCCGGCAGGGCAGCGGAATACTACGATGGGGAAGATTAGGAGGCTGCCGCAATGGCCAGTCGGGACGCCGTGGATAACGGCGATGAGTTCAAGCGTAAACTGCTGCTGGTTGTAGGCATTGTGGTGATACTGTCTTTTTTATATGGCTATGGGAAACCGGGCGGCAGCACCGAAACCGTCATTCCTGCAGGTTAATCGGTGATCCAGCCGAATCCGGCTTTCCCGGGGAAATGGGTCTGGGGGGAGGGCAGGCAAAGGTGGCGGCATACAGCGGTGGACAGAAGGGCAAAAGCAGCGGCAATGGCAATGGCGGCAACAACAAAAGCGGCAAAAATTGCAAGCCGGGCAAGGACTCTCTCCTGCCGGCGGGGCTGCCGCTTTCGCTGGGCAAGCTTTCGCCCCAGCAGCTGGCGGTAATAACGGCACTCTTGTCCAATGCCTTGAAGGTGGATTCCGTGCTGGTGGACCGGAACAAGGACCTCGAAATTGTCCTCACCGGCACACTCCGGCGGAAAACCAAAACCGACAAGCTGCTGGAGGAGCTGGAGGACATTAATATCGGCGATCTGCTCGACGCCATCTCCAACCGCTGACGCCGGGGAGAGGCGGCGGGCTTTTTTGTGCGGAGTTGTTTTGTGCGGAGCCATTTTTAAGATGGTGGACAGAGTTTTCATGGTTCATCTTTTCCATGATTGATGATTAAGGGGATAAATAGTTTGGGTGCTTGCTGCTTCATAAAAAAACAGCGCCCTTCCGGAAGAACCGGAAGAACACTGCGGGAGATTTACTGGCCCTTATTTCATTACCACTGTCAAATGATAAAGCTTGCTCGTGAAATCGCCGCCCAGGTTTGGCACAGGCAGCCCTGCGTACATCAGACGGTCGCCGCCGTACACCTCTCCGGTTTCCTTCAGGAGATAGTCCTTCTCCGGATCGAGTCCGGACAGGCAGATCCGCGCTCTTGGAGCATTGGGCTCCGCCAGCACCTGGAAATACCCGGCCAGTGCTTCATTTTTGTCGGCGGAAACAAACATCCATGCGGTCACATTGCCCTCGAAGGGGCTTTTCAGCCGGTACATATCCCCCTGCTGCACCAAGGAGCGGATTTCTTTATAGAAGGCCACCTGGGCTTTAACCTCTTCCTTCTCCTCGTCGCTAAAAGCGGTCAAATCCAGCTCATAGCCGAAGTTGCCGGACATGGCCACGTCGCCGCGCATGGACAGGGGAGTGGTCCGGTGAACCTGGTGGTTAGGCACTGCGGACACATGGGCGCCCATGGCGCTGGCCGGGTACGCCAGGCTGGTGCCGTATTGGATTTTGAGCCGCTCCACGGCATCGGTGTTGTCGCTGGTCCAGGTTTGCGGCATGTAGTAGAGAATGCCCGGGTCGAAACGTCCGCCGCCGCCGGAGCAGCTTTCGAACAGCACCTGCGGGAAGCGGGTGGTAATAGCGTCCATTACCTTGTAGAGGCCCAGCATGTAGCGGTGGGCGGTTTCACCCTGGCGCTCCGCTGGCAGAAGAGCGGACCCGACCTCTGTCATATGGCGGTTCATATCCCATTTCACATAGGAGATCGGGGCGGAGTCCAATATGGCGGATACGGCCTCCACAATGTACGAGCATACGTCATCGCGGCTCAAATCGAGAATCAGCTGGCTCCGCGCGGTGCTCCTGCGCCGGTCCGGCACATGCAGGCACCAATCCGGGTGAGCCTCGTACAGCTCGCTTACCGGAGAGATCATTTCCGGCTCAAACCACAGGCCGAATTGCAGGCCCAGTTCATTTACCCGGCGTGCCAAATCGTTTAATCCCTGAGGCAGTTTGTTGGTGTCAACAACCCAGTCCCCCAGAGAAGTGGTGTCGTCATCCCGCTTGCCGAACCAGCCGTCATCCAGCACCATCAGCTCAATGCCCAGCTCCTTGGCGGTTTCGGCAATGGCCACAATCTTGTCGGCGGTGAAATCGAAGTAGGTGGCCTCCCAGTTGTTGACCAGCACCGGACGGGGTTGGTCACGGTAGAAGCCTCTGACCAGACGGGTGCGGTACAGCCGGTGGTAGATGCGGGACATGCCGCCCAGGCCCTCTGACGAATAGACCATCACGGCCTCGGGGGTCTGGAAGGATGCGCCATGCTCCAGAAGCCAGCTGAAGCCGAAGGGGTTGATGCCCATAGCCACACGGGTATTCTGGATCTGGTCCACCTCGGCATAGGCGGTGAAATTGCCGCTGTACACCAGATTCAATCCATACGCGTCCCCGTGCTCTTCATCGGTTCCAGGGGAGACCAGCGCCAGGAACGGGTTCTGCTGGTGGCTGCTGGCCCCGCGTTTGCTGTTTATGCCCTGATAACCGTATACCAGCGGCCGCCGGACGATGTGGCGTTCACGTCCCCATGCACCGGACAGCTGGATCAATTCTTTATCTGCGCCGTAAAAATCCACGCTGACAGACAAGGCCCGGAGCAGCTTCAGCGGGGCAGAGCCGGTATTAGTGAACCGTACGGACCGGGTAATAGCATCCAATTCCTCCAGGACGGTATACGAAAG
>JAQSYT010000101.1 GCA_029256065.1 Paenibacillaceae bacterium | reverse complement strand
TGGATGGCGGATATGGAAGCCCCAAAATCAGCGGATATCCGCAGCATGGGCGGCTATTTCGAGCAGCACCGCCGCCGCGCACCCGCCGGCGGCCCGGCAACACAAACACAGCCCCATCCCCTGAACGCTTCAGAGGATGGGGCTGTGCTGCTTTAACCGCCGCTCCCGGCAGTGGCTGCCGGGGCACCAGAGCTACCGCCGGCTGCGCCATTCCCGGCGCCGCCAGTGACGGCCGGCGCCGCCGTAGGCTTCGCGACGCCGGCGGCATCGCTTTGCTGCCCTGTGGTTGCACCGGGCAGCTTCACATCACCGGGGGACGCGGTGGAGGTCGCCTTCACAGAAGGCTGCACCGACGCCCCTGTGCCGGCTCCCGCCGAAGATGACGGCTTCGGCGTCGTACTGGCGCCCGTGCCGGGTGTGGCGCTGCCGCCACCCGTGCCTGCGCTTGCACCAGGGCTTGCGCTGGTGCCCGGGCTTGTGGTGCCCGCTCCGGCGGAGCTCCCGGGAGAAACACCCGGGTTTGCCGAGCCGCCTGCGGGCGCGCTGCCGCTAGGTGTGCCGGCTCCAGGAGAACCGGAGGTCCCAGGCGGGGCCGGTTTGCCGGAGGCCGACGAACTGGGTTCATTGCTTTTGTCAGGCTTAGGTGTTGCTGAGGTGGAAGCGGAAGGGGAGACGGAGGGTTTGGGCTTGTTCTTATTCTCCGCTTGCTCCTTTAGGAAGTCCGGATGGTCATACGCTCCGCCCGGATCAATTTTCGTTACCCCATCCCATGGATTGTTCGGTACATAATCATCAGGATCCCCGAATACCAGCAGGGCCGAAGGAAGTCTGCGCTCCCCGTAACGGCTGGAGGGTTTGGTAATCAACCCGTCCGTATGGGTAACCAGCTCCGAGGAGGCGCCGCCGTCCAGGAAGCCGGCGTTCACCACACCCTCCTCCAGCATCAGATCCTGAAGCTCCTTCAAGGTTGCACCGACACTGTGGGTTTGACGGCCATCAATGACCATAATCACCACGGTGCCGTCCTCCTTCTGGCCGATGGCTGTCCGCGGCCCGCGGCCCCAGCCGCCGTCGCCGGAGGTAATCAGGCCTTTGCCGTTGGCAATTACCCGGGGATAAAACATAACCGCTTCGGAAATGCCCATCTCCAGCAATTGATCAATGGTATACTTGCCTACAACCAGCACGCCTTCTTTGGTGAAGCCCACCACGTGCTGGGCAATGCTGCCGTCCTGGTCCGTATACAGAATGTCGCCTCCGGAAATGATAAAGCCGATTGGCGCAAATCCGTTGCCAAGCCCGTCAGGGTCAACGAAGCCGCCGCCATTAATGCCAGCATAAGCTCCGGTCCGCTCCACCATGGAGGAGATGCGCTCGCCTTCACCGCTTTTGGAGGGAACAACCACCCGAATGGCCCGGGGGTCATAGACGTACATTTTCTTGCCTTTCCACAAAGGGGCGGAGATATCCTCCACCTTGATCAGCTCTTCGGCAGAACGCTTGACGGTTTTGGTGTTTCCGCCGCCCACATTAATCATGCCGAAGTTCTGGCGCTCGGTTCCCATAAGCTCTCTGTCCAGATGAAGCTGGGCCACCATGCGGTCGCGTTTCTCTCCGCCTACGAACATCCAGGCCCATGAACGGTGTTGAGTAGTGATGACAGTCTGCGCCATCCATTCCCGGGAGGCTTCTCCCGTAGGGGTCAGGAAAAGAAAGCTGGATATAATAAAGCCTGCTGCGAATATAGCTGCATAAGTCCGCTTCAGCCAGCTCCAGCTCCGCATCTGGGCCATGGCACGGCTGAAGGCTTTTTTTGGTTTGTTCAAAGGATGTCTCTCCCGTTCCTTCTAGTAAGTTAACATAACTCTATCATTGTAGCATAAATCGAACGGGATGATAATAGGATGCCGCTTCCTTGGATTCCTCTTGACTCCAGTCTTCTGACTTGTCATGGCTTTGTCACTGATACCGTTCCTTGTACTGGGTTAAAGTCAGGCCGTCGCGGAATTCTCCCTTGTAAATCACGTTGCCCAGGTAATCATAGAGCGTGCCGATGCCATGCCGGTTGTTGTAGGCAAAGCTGCCCTCGTATTCCTTTTTGCCGTTGTCATAATAGCTGATGCCGTAGCCGGAACGGTCATCGTTCAGGAATTGGCCTTCATAAACAAGCGTCTTATTCACATACAGCTTTCCGCTGCCGGTTTTGCGCCCATTCTCGAAGATGCCTTCATATTTGACATTGACATAGTCGTTAACTGTCTCCAGAATACCGCTGCCATGCCATTTGTTATAGGCGAAGTTTCCTTTATAGGTGCCGTTGGTGAGCTTCTCCTCACCAAAGCCATGGCGCAGTCCGTTCAGCATGTCCCCTTCATAAACCAGCCGTCCCTTGTTTCCGTAGGAGCTGAAGATGGTCAGGTCTTCCTTTTTCTCCGCGTCATAAGTCCAGTATTGGGTGCCTGTGCTTTTGCCTATGCCGTTCTTCACATCCGTATGGACCTGGTACACATTGCCGGAGGAAATCTGTGAGCCTTGGCTGAATTCCGCTTCCGTTAAGGTAAAGCTGGTGTTGGCCACAGACGAGTCGGGGGTTCCATAGCCATAGACCCAGCCCTTGCCGCTCCTGATGCCGTTCACCCAAGGGCCATAATATTGCATCTGTCCGTTAGCCATAAAGGAAAGGCCGGTGCCGTCCCGGACGCCCCCGCTCAGCTGGCCGTCATATTCCTTCGTCCCGTTGCCGGTGTACAATGTACCGGAACCGGTCATCAGGCCGTTCTTGAATTGCCCTTTATAAAGAGGCTCCCACTTATTCAATACCCCGACACTGGACGAAACGGTTCCCACAATCCGCCCCGCTTCCCCCTCGCCATGAAGCTCTCCCGCCTCGTTGAATTCACCGCGGTACACCAGATCGGACTCGGTTTGCTTAAACAGAATGCCGTTCTTGTACTCCACATCGGATACATAAGCCACCTCCACCTCCTCCTCGGACACCGGAGTTACGCCGTCAAGCTGGTAGAGCTTGATCTTGCCGAAGCGGCGGAGCTGGCCTTTTCCGTTCTCACGGTCCTCCAGCCAATTGCCGGCATACAGCACCTTTCCGTCCTGCCCGTAGGATTTGCCGTAGCCGTAACGCTGGTCCTTGACCCAGTTGCCCTCATACACCTTCTTGCCGTCGGGGTCAAACAGCACTCCATAGCCATAACGGAGGCCGCCGTCAAGGGTCCCCTCGAACAGAGTTTTACCCTCTTTTCCGTAGAGCTTTCCGTTGCCTGACATCCGTCCTTCCTTCCAATCTCCTTCATAGAAGAGGGAGTCTCCCGCATACAGCTTCCCTTTGCCGTTGGGCCGTCCCCGCTTGAACATGCCCTCATAATGCTCGTTTCCAATTTCATAAGAGGTGCCCGGGCCCTCAGGCAGATTGTCGGACAAGCCTCCCTTATAAAGGATCTTCCCGTTCCGGTAGACGGTTCCCGCACCGTTCATTCCACCGCCGGACCACTGGCCTGTATAGACCAGCTCATCCCCCAAATACAGCTCCGCATCCCGGCTTGCGCCAGATACCCCGCCGAAGACACCCTCCAACCGGTAGTCGCCGCTTTTCAAGGCCGTCCGGATCTGATCCCACACGGAGGTGGAAAGGTAGAGCTTGCCCCGGTAGCGGTTGGTCTTAATCCCATAGCCCATCAGTTCGGGAATGCTGTATCCGTCAACTGCTATATATAAGGTGCTGCCCATCAGAACAGGAGCCGGGTCAACCCGGAAGCTCTGGCCGTCCAGTACAATATACGGATCGCCCGCAGCAAGCTCCAGCCGGTGGAGACCCGGCTTTTCCACAACAATTTTGCTGGCGGATGAATTCCACGAGACCTGGTAGCCCTGCTGTTCAAAAAAACTCCGCATCGGCAAATAGTAGTTCCCGTCCCGGATCACGGCATCTCCGCTCCATGAGGATATGGAGCCGTCCATCACAATACTAAGAGAGGCTTCGGCCCGTGCCGTCCCCGCCCATGAGCCGGCAGGCATCATGAACATGACTATTCCGAGAGCCAGCGCTACGGTCTTCGTTCTTTTCGGCATCACTTTTCGCTCCTTTAAACTAGTGCTGCTGCTATGTATTTAGTCGCATGAATCTATCGGACTTTTCTCCTAGGTGGATTATATCATGGAACCTCATCCGGGATAAGACATGGACGGCAGATTTCTGTTGGCGTACAATATGGGCATATCCCATACGGAAGGTGAGGCAACATGACGGATTATCGGCGAAAAGGGGAATGGCTGGAGTTGTCCGCTGCCTGTTCGGGGGCTGCCAACGAAGAATGGCTGGCAGACATTGCTGCCCGATCCGGTATTTCACCCGTGTTTCTCCAGAGGCTGGAACGGGATGGGGGTGTGGAGAGGCAAGCCGGCAAGCTCCGGCTCCGTCTTTTTCCCAGGGAAGCCGCGCAGCTAGAGGGTGGATATGCCGATGTGCAGATTGTCCATGAGGATGATTTCTGCCTGGTGGCCATGAAGCCGGCCGGAATGCCGGTGCATCCCTCGGAGCCGGGACAGATCGGCACGTTGGACCATGCCGTAGCCTATTATTATGAAACAACAGGACAATACTGCAGGCTCCGGCATATTCACAGGCTGGACAACGATACCACGGGCCTGGTCCTCTATGCCAAGAATGATTTTGCCCAGCAGATCCTGGACCAGGCTATGCGGGAGAAGGCGATCCGCCGGACCTATTGGGCCATTGCCCAAGGGCGGCTTGTACCGCCTGCCGGGCTCATTGACCGCCCTATCGGCAAGGACCGCCACCATGCCCAAAGGAGGCGGGTATCACAGAGCGGCGCCCCGGCCCGGACCCGCTATCAAACTGTGGAGCAGGCGCGTGGTGCGGCACTGGTGGAGCTGGAGCTGGAAACGGGGCGGACCCACCAGATCCGTGTGCATCTGCAGCATGCGGGAGCACCGCTGGTGGGGGACGCATTGTACGGCGGACCAACCAATCTGTTCGCCAGACAGGCGCTCCATGGGTACAAGCTGGATTTTTCCCATCCCTGGTCAGGGGAGCCCATGACATTGACTGCACCCATGCCGGAGGAAATGGCAGCCCTATGGAGCAAGCTGCAGGCCGGGGCTGCCCCTTGAGTGAAAAAGATGGCATGGCGGGCGGAATCCTCCCATATATTGAATAGAGAGGGCTTGTTTCGAGCAAGCATTCTTGGCATTCAAGAAGGGAGGATATAACTGTGGCAGATCAGCAATCCGGTCTCAGGTTTGATATTTATGAGCGTGTGCATCTATCCGAAGATACCGCAGCGATCAGAGAATTGGACGAAGTGGAGCTGGTTCCCCATATACAGGTGTATACGGAGGAGGAGCAGGCGCTCCTGAAAGGGCATTTGTATCTGACGGGGCAATATGAAGGAACGGACGGTGAGGCGAAGCGGACACTGGAGCATCTGATTCCAGTGGAAATTACGCTGCCGTTGAACCGGATTCAGGATGTTAGCCAGGTGTCCGTGAATATCGATAACTTCGATGTGGACATCTTATCGCCGCGCAGTCTGAATGTAACAGGGGTGCTTACTCTGCACGGCATTGAAATGCTTTCCCTTCCGGATTCGGCTTGGGAAGAGGAAGAGGAGACGATTTTTGTCCACGAGGCGCCCAGCTACAATGCTCCGGAGCAGCGGGAAGCAGCTGTTCCTGCTGAGCCAGCTCTTGTCTACGCCGAAGAGGAGATTGTCCAGGAGCCTGCTTATGCATGGGCCCCGTTCCTGCGGAAGCCAGAGGAGGGATACCGGGCGGAGGAGCCTGCAGCCGAGCAGCCACAGAGCCCTGCGTGGAATGCTCCTGCTGAAGAGGCTGATGAGGTGGCAGAGGTGTATGTCGACCCAACAGAGAATGCGGAGCTGCCCGAGTGGACACAAGCCGCCGCAGAGAATGAGCAGCTGAACGAAGTTCCTGCACAGCTGCCTGCTTTGGAGGAGTCTGCTGAAGCCGGGCCTCAGGAAGAGAAGAAGGAGGTCAAGATTGCCTTCAACAGCAAATCTCCTTCCTCGGATACCTCGTACCACCTGCAGTCGCTGATACATACAAATCCCCACGACTATCGGGCGGCCGAGCTGGTGGAGGAGGTGCTGTCCCCAACTCCGCGCACGGATGCACTGGAGTGGAAGCGGCTTTTCTCCCGGGAGCAGGAGGAGGAGCGCCGCGTCCGTCAATTAAAGGTATGCATTGTCCAAAAGGAAGAGACACTGGAGGACATCGCCTCCCGCTACGGGTTAAATCCCAAGGAAATTCAGCTGTACAACCGCCTTTCGGACGGGGAGATTGCCGAAGGCAAAACACTCCTGATTCCGGTGTAACGCGAGGAAAAGCGGCAAAAAGGAAGAGCCACCCGGGTCAGCAACAGCCCGGATGGCTCTTCTTGTTTAGGGCGTGTCTGAAAACCCGCTTGAGGGCATCTTTCATCGCCTTTTCGCCCCTTGCTGCGTTACTTTCGCTTGACGTACCCTCCGGTACGCCTGCGCAAAAGTGCCTTGCCTGGAACGAAAATTCGCTAAAATCTGCTCCCCTCGGAGTTATCAGACACACCCTAGTAAACCTGAAACAGGAAGCCCAGATAGAATAAAAATAAGGCAAACAGGAGAAACACATCCACCGGATTGGGAAACAGCAGCGTCCGGACAAATTGGATGCAGATCAGCGGGAACATCACCGCCCGGATGGTAGACCGGGTCTGCCACCACCAGCGCTCAACCTTACGCCACCATTGCTGCATGAACTTGCCTCCACTCCTTTTCAGCCTGCTCTACCATCAATTTATGACAGGGGCTGTCCGGGATATGCCGGAAATTTCCATACAGCAAAAATTTGGTGACTTTTGAAAAGCCGTCGGAATTTATTCCCGCACAAATGCCCCGTACATAAATTCCTTCAGCTGCTCCTTGCGGGAAGGGGGCGCATCCAACTGCCCCATCAGCTCCTCCGCACGGTCCACACAGAGGCCTTGGACAACCAAGGAATACTCCCGGCAGCCTGAATTGTCAATAAAAGCCTCGTAATCCCCAGTCCGCTGGAGAAATTCCTCCCATTCCATTTCACCGCGGTAATACTGCTGGAAGAAGCGGAACTCCCATTCGTCCTGAAGAGAAAGCAGGAATAAGACCGGCAATGTTTTGCGCTTCATAAGAATATCATTTTTTTGACCCAGACGGGTAATATCCCGGAGGTCATTCTGAATTTGATGAATGAGACCCGTGCAATCAGCAAGACCTAATAAAAGCTCTCTCTGCGGGTTTTCGGCGCCCGCGGCGGCACTTCCCAGATGCACCATCAGTTGAAAAATGGAGCCGGATTTCTCCTGCACCAGCTGAAGATATTCGTCCGGGGATTCCGCAGAGTTGCGGATGTCCCGGTATTGGCCCTGCAGGGAACGGGATATGATTCTGCCCGCCTCAGCAATGGCTTCAGGCGGCAACCCGCACACGCCAAGCTCGCTGGTAAAGCACATCATCAGCGCCACTACGCTATTTAGCGCGTGGGAGGGGGGGCATTGCATCCAAAGCTTATCCGATTGGTCCTGGTCCTGAAGATCATCCAGAATATCTGAAGCCAGCACGGCCAATTCCGCTGCCGCGGCGATAGCTTCGATCCGTGGGCAATCTCCGGCCAAGAGGTTATGTACGGTGCGGACAATGTCCGACCAGGAGCCCCGCTCCTTTGCCTTCTCCGCTACGAAGGATAATAGCAGCTCCTGAAACTCTCCGGCATACGGCTGTGACCGGATGATGCGCTCCATTTCCAACGCGGTTTCCTGATTCATGGGGACTTTGATCCTTTTACCAGGAAGGCCTCAATCGCCTCCAGCCGGTTCTTCACGCCCATTTTCTCGAAAATGCGCTTCATATAATTATCCACGGTACGCCTGCTCATATGGATGTTGTCGGCAATCTGATCGTAGGTGGCTCCCTTCAGGAGCATATTCATAATATTCAGCTCTTCTTGATCCAGCTTGGAATGGGGATCATTCATATGGCGGTTGCCCAGACGCAGCTGATGGTACATCGGCATGGGCAGCATGGTGTGGTTATCCAGCACACACCAGACCATATTCCGGATGGTGCGGATGCCGGATTCCTTGGATAGCACGCCGCTCACTCCCGCCTCCACCAGCTGGTCATAGAATTCCATGTAATCCACGCCGGTGAAGATAATGATATGAATCTCCGGATAGCTGGCCTTGATCACTTTGGTTAGCTCTGTTCCGGTGGTATCCGGCAGTTGGTAATCCAGGAAGATCAGCCCCGGTTCATGCACCCGGACCTGCTCCAGACAGTCAGCTCCGGTTCCTACAACACTTACCACTTCAATTTCCCCTGTTTTGTGAAGCATGTCCCGAGTAGCATGTGCAAGCAGGGGATGGTCGTCAACGACCAGTGCTTTGACGGTTAAGTCCATTGTCCGGCACCTCCCGCATGGGTATGGAAATTTTTATTCTGATACCAGAGCCGGGCTTGTTAGAGAGCTCCATGGAGCCCTGCAGGAGCAGTACCCGGCCTTTCATCTGCTCCATGCCTATTCCTGATCCGCCAATCTCCGGCTGATTGCCTCCCATCGATTGCAGGCCCACTCCGTCATCCTCGTAAACAAGCTGGAACTCCTGGGGGGTTGCCCCCAGCTTGAAGCTGACTTTGGAGGCTTGGGAATGCTTCTTCGCATTGTTCAACAGCTCTTGGATGATCCGCAGAAGATGCCGTTTGGTGGGTAATGGCTCCAGCTCCACCCGGCCTGTGCTGCTGCCCGGATCGAAGTGGATATGGAAGGGAGCGGTGTAGGCCTCCTTTTCCAGATACTGCCGGAGTGTCGGCACCAGCCCGATCTCCCGGAGGAGATGGGGGTTCAGCTCGAAGCAGCTCTGCCTCAGGCTGGCATTAATCAAGTCCACAAACTTCAGAATGTTTTCGAGATGCTCCTTATCCTCCTGATTCATGACATACTTCTCCATCAAGGCAGAGAAGCGCCGTTTCAAGAAAAACAAATCCTGCATGGTGGTATCGTGAAGATCCGAAGCGATCCGGATGCGCTCTTCCTCTTGAAGCTCGAACATGACCTTGCGGAACCATTGAAACTCTGCGGCAGACGTGTCGTCCGAGAACCGGGAGGACAGGTCCTGCAGCTTATTCGTCAGCGTCCGGATCAGATGGATGTTCTCCAGGCTCACCTCCAGATAGGAGGTGATCAGTCCCAGCCATTGCTGCTCCTCCCGGTTAAGCAGGACATTGGTGCGTTTCCTGGTCATCACCAGATAATTGGTGGATTCCTCCGTCCGGCTGATTTCCAGGCAGGTATACTGGCTGTTGGAGAGCAGCGAGCCATCGTTCAGAAGGGACTCCAAGTCGTCGGTTTTTATCTCGCCGGCCCCGATCATCTCTGTGCTGTCCGGATATTGGCAAATAATTGCACCGCCTTGAACCTCCAGGGTCTGCACGATATCCGCAAGGAAAATATCCTTCATCTCCCGCATGGTGGAGACCGTGCTGAGATTCTTGGAAATCTTCCGCAAGGAGGTATTCAGCATGTTCTTCCTGGGGAAGAATATCGGCTCCAGCCGGGTAATCAGATATTCCGTAGAATAAAGCACAATGGACAGTGTAAGTATTGAGCCCAGGAAAACGAAGATGATCTCTTCCTTGCCGGCAGTGCGGAAGAAGATGGCGGAATACAGCCCGGCGAACAGCGAGGCGGGCACAAGCGCCAGCAAGCAGCCGAACAGAAAGCGCCTGATCACCAGCCCGATGTCGTACAGCTGGTCGGAGGCGATCAGATAAGCGAAGGAGGCCGGGAAGAACAGCATGAACAAGCTGGTGTAGATGGCGTCAACGAAGGAACTTCCAAGGATCAGGGTAGGTCCAAAGGACAGGCAGATGATCGGCATAAAGGAAACCAGCAAGGACGTCCGGATAAACTTAATGATGGTGGACAGGTAGGAGCCGTCCCGCCCGTGCCGGACATACATATAGCTTAACAGGAAGATATTGTAGAGGGAGCCGACCATAAAGAACAGCAGGATCAGCATTTTGCTGAATTGATAAAAGATTTGGGTCTCCGGCGAAAGCATGGTGATAAATTGAAGCACTACTATGGTAAATACACCCGGGTAGGCAATTTTTAGGATCACCTTCGACAACCGGATATTGCTTTTTTCCTCAAAAAAGGAAAACAGGAAATGCAGGAACAGAACAGGCAAAAGCGCCGTCAAACTGCCGATCATGGATTTGCCGATATAATCCCCGCGGACGGAAGCGCCCAGACTCATATAGACGAAAGCACCGCACAGAAAAACCAGAGTCAAGAGCTGTGTCGACTTGTGCCTGGACATTTTGAACCAGACCATTCCGGCGACAATCAGACATATGGCCTCCTCTATAAGAGGAATATAATCGAACAAGGGAGCGGTCCGGGATTTCACATCCAGCTCCATTACCTGCCCGCCGCGCTCAACCAGCAGATGCCGGGCTTGCTCAACATTGCCCCAATCCTTCACGGTATTGTGCATATGCGGCTCCATGTGATTGATCTCCAGGACCCGGTCCCCTAACTGAAGACCTATCTTCCTCCCGTTTCCGTTTTTGTCCAGCGAGTCAATCCGCCATTCCTGGCTGTTATTTTGTTCAATGCCTATGCCCAAATAGGGATATTTGACCACCAATGTGAAATTCCATATTTGCACGAACACAAAAAAAGACAAAAAAACCGCAAAAAAAATAAAATCCTTCTTCTTCATCGGGAACACCCATTTCTAAAAGATTCAGCTTCTGATAAAATGAGGTGAAAACATTCCATTATAAAGGAGTTGTCGGGAATGATCGATATCTCGTTGTCGACTGATCTTGCAGCCTCGGTGCGGGACATGAAAAAAACTGGAATGCTTACATATGGCGAACTTCCATTGTCGCCCACCCAAACGAAAAAAGCTACTAAAATTTACGAAGGCACCATTACCCTGTCAGAAGTCACACCGTTGGGAGACGACAACTGGTACTAGAATCTTGGTATAATTTTACCAAACCGTTAAAGAATTGTACATCAGCTGATAAGAGCTGGTGGGCAATTCTTTTTTTTGTGGGAGTAAAGGAGCACATCAAAAAGATTTATGCTCAAAAAAATAAATCAATCCCTATGTATTCGGTTCCATGTTATAATATGGAGGTTTATATACAATTTATAAGCTTGATGCAGCCATACGGACAGGAGCATGGCAATCCCGGCCGGATGACGCTTGGTTCGGAGTTGACGTACAAGGTTAAATTCCCGCTCGCCAATCAGTCCCTTGGTGGCCGGAGTGAGAGGCGTCATAATCGTGCCCGGTTTGGATTTGGGATGGACAATCGGATTTTGTCTGTCGCCAATGCTGCCCATGCCGATAATGCTCAAGAGGAGCTACTCTGGATGAAGCGGCCATGGTCCGGGCTCTGGAGCAGAAGACCATCCGGGCAGATCATTACCGCAGACGCGGGGCAAACCATGGCATAAGAAAACCAGGCATTCCTGCCGGAATGT
Organism: Paenibacillaceae bacterium; assembly: GCA_029256065.1. GTDB lineage: Bacteria > Bacillota > Bacilli > Paenibacillales > NBRC-103111 > Paenibacillus_AR. The sequence continues at coordinate 3,245 of JAQSYT010000101.1, read as the reverse complement.
CTGGCGGTTTCTTGTTCTATTGGCTTCTTAAGTAATATGTGCTGTATTGCTCCGCTTCTAAGAGGCATGAAACCATGCGGCGGTTTCCTGAAGTCCATCCGGGAGCTGCGTTTCTGCCGACCAATGGAGGAGGCTGGCTGCCTTGGAGCAGTCCAGAGCACTTCTGCGCAGATCACCGGCACGGACGCCTGCTCTCTTAAGCGGCAGACTTAGCTTCATGGCTTGGCATACAGCTTCATAGATATCCGCAATGAATAGCTCCTGGCCGCTGCCGATATTCACTACCTGCCCGGCTTCACAGGACAGGGCTGACACGTTAGCCCGGCATACATCCCGGATATACACATAATCTCTTGTCGTCCCCTTAGGCATATCCGGGTAGCTGTAGAGAGTTGAAGGTATTCCTGCCGCAGTATTTCTCATGAAGATGGGAATAACACCGCATTCTCCGTCCGGCATCTGGCGGGGCCCATACACATTGGCATACCGCAGTGCAATAAATTCCAAGCCGTGGCTCAGCTGGTAGAGACGCAGATATTGCTCTATGGCGTACTTGCTCACGGCATAAGGCGACATCAGCATGGGGGGAGCGGATTCCGGTGTAGGAATAGCCGCGGAATCTCCGGCTAGAGCACCACCTGTTGAGGCGAAGATGACTCGCTTGACCCCGTAACGGACGCAGGAGTCCAAGAGCCTAAGTGTCCCGGTAATATTCACATCGGAATCATGGAGAGGATCTGCTACAGACTTGGGAATGGATTTCTGGGCGGCATGGTGGCTTACCACGTCCGGCCGTTCCTTTTCCAATATGGCATCCATTCCGTCTGAACGGATATCCAGCTTGTAAAAAACAGCCTGCGCCGGGAGCTGCTCACGCCGTCCCGTGCTTAAGTCGTCTACAATAACCACCTCATGCCCCTCTGCCAAATATGTCTCCGCCACATGAGAGCCAATAAAGCCGGCCCCGCCTGTAATTAGAATTTTCATGGATTGACATCTCCCTTCATTTATATCCGGTGAACAGTCCGGAATCCTTCGTAATACCAATGAAGCCCTTACAGTGCAGAAGACTCTCCACACGGATTCTGAATTTATCCAGGCTGCTTCCGGATAGTGCGCTTCTGCTATTCCCGGTGGTAGAACAGATATAAGCAATCAGCGGCTCCGCCTCCGTAATCCGAAGAGAATCCTCGTAGCGTTTAAGTACAATATGGCGGAATCCCGCCGCCTTCAGCTGCACGTCACCGTTCTCCAGTCCAAACTCGTCGGCAAAATCCTTCTCAGAGAGGACCAGCTCCGGGTTGAAGCCCCTCAGCAGCTCCTTCATTTCTCTTAAGTGGTTGCGTCCTATGGTGGAGGCATAGAAGCGTCCTCCGGGCTTTAGCACCCGGTATATTTCTTGCAGCGCCTCATGTCTGCTGTTGACATGATACAGCATGTGATTGGCCAATACTGCATCGAAGCTGCCGTCCGGAAAAGGAATGGCCCGTACATCTGCCTGCATGAAGCGGAAGGAGCGGGGAGATCCATCTTCCGTTAGCCGCTCCTTGGCATCCTGCAGCATTCCTTCCGAGAAATCCGTCAGCGTAATGTCCCAATGCTCCGGGATGCGGTCCATATTACGCTGCCATAGGCTCCCGTCCCCGCAGCCCAATTCCAGAATGCGGCTGGAAGAAGACAGCTCCAAGCAGTCGAACAGCCATTGATGCCAGCTGCAGGGATTGACACTGAAGCCGTCATGCAGCCTGATTCGGGTATGAAGATTGGACGCATTGTGATACTGCTCCACCCATTGCTCCTCCTGTGTCACGACGCGGATAATGGAGGTGAAGAGCTCCCACGACCCGTTGTTCCCGGCAAGCTCCTTTTCTTCAGATTGCCTGTTTTGGTACTCGCCGTGATCTGCCGGCTTTTCCGCATCACGTGCCTCCAGCTCCGTGAGTGTTTCAGCAACAGCCTTGCGGACAAGGCGGAGATGCTCCATTTTGCGCCGGATAATGGTATCCTGCACCCGCAGGGATTCCCGTAAGTCCTCCTCCTGTCCGTCCCTGCGAATCACCTTCTTAATCTCATCGATGGATAGACCGATGTATTTTAAGGTCAGGATTCTCTGAAGGCGCGCCAGATCCTGCATTTCATAATAGCGGTAGCCGTTGTCTGCTCTGTGGCTAGGCGGCAGCAGACCTACCTTGTCGTAGAAGCGGACTGTCCGGATTGTCACCCCCGCTTTTTTGGCGAATTGGCCTGCTGTCATTCCTAGTCCTTGCTGCTGCATATGCAAGCTCCTCCATGATTGCGGCGTTTTTGCCTGCCTGAATGTATTGTATAAGGTGACCCTACGTCACCCTCAAGCTTTTTTTACTAGGGTTGTGTGACTTGAATGAGTATATTCCAAATTAAGAAGCGAATTCGATATTTTGAATCGAATTCGCTTCTGTTTTTTCGTATGGTAACATTACTTACACCTTTAATTTAGGATAAATCCTTGGATGGAAACGAATAACAAGAATGCGAATACGGCAATCAATAACCAGCCTGTCAGCTTTTTGTTCTGTTGGAGTTCTTGTATTCCCATCACCAACATTGTGAAGCCTAAAAATAAAGTCATATAGGTTTGAAATTCGTAATTTTTCGTAATTAGTCCATAACCAGCCAAGGCTATGGTAATAGCTAAAAATAGAATTCGAAAAGTCTTTAACAAAGGTCATCTACCTCCCTAGACGCTGCCTCTTTTCTTTGATTACGGCATTTTTTTCTTCCATTATACAATAAATTCTACACTTATTTCTCGAATATATATTCTTAAGCGTGCTTTAGATACTTGTTTGGGATAGTGAAATACCAACAATATAATGGAAGTAGCCTTTTACGGAAAAGGGTAACGTCCATTATACTGGAGAAAATACGGCACTTATATATGTTGATGTTGATTTTCAATATGTCGGTGATTCTGAAACAAGAATTGGATATTTAGAATTATGGTGCAATTCTTGTTTGAATGGGATTCACATTTCAAGAGTTCGAGTGCCTGATTCAGCAAAATTATTGAAATTTAATGATGCAAGTCTAATCGATAGGATACCTTTCTTTAATCAAATAACTCGATAAAAAGTATGTCAATACAAACGTAAACCGCAGGTGGACTAACTATCGCCTGCGTTTTTTAAAGCAGAAGGGTTGAGATTGTTATGTTCCAATAATGGTCAAATGTATATACAACAGACCATTACAAAACAATACATTTT
>JAQSYT010000471.1 GCA_029256065.1 Paenibacillaceae bacterium | reverse complement strand
CCCGAACGGGTGCCGGAACTGGAAACCAGTCTGGGCAAGTGATAAACTTAAGGTTGCGCGGCACGAAGGATGACCTTAAGGAGGAACACATTTGAATCATTATACATTGCCTAACGGATTGAGAGTTGTGCTGGAGCATATCCCCACTTGCCGGTCCGTTTCCTTTGGCATATGGGCCAAAACAGGCTCGCGGAATGAATCTCGGGCCCAAAACGGCATTTCCCACTTTATCGAGCACATGCTGTTTAAAGGTACGGACCGCCATACCGCCAAGGATATTGCGGAGATTTTCGATGGCATCGGCGGCAACATAAATGCGTTTACCACCAAGGAGTACACCTGCTATTACGTGAAGGTGCTGGATGAGCATCTGCCGTTGGCCATGGAGGTGCTGGCGGATATGTTCTTCCACTCCCGCTTCGATCCTGCGGAGCTGGAGAAGGAACGCAACGTCATTCTGGAGGAAATCTCCATGTATGAGGATACGCCGGATGATTTGGTCCATGATCTTATGGCTAAGGCCGTCTTCAGCGATCATGCTCTGGGACAGACCATTCTGGGTCTGGAGGAGAATCTTCACCGCTTCCAATCCGAGGATCTGCGGATGTATATGCAGGAATTTTACGGCATCAGCAATATTGTTGTGAGCATGGCCGGCAATTTCAACGATGATGTGATGAAGCTGGTGGAGCAGCACTTTGGCGCATTTGCCAATCCGGGCAAGGAGGTTTCCCTGGAGAAGCCGGCCTTCCACTCCGACCTGCTGTACCATCACAAAACAACAGAGCAAAACCATATCTGCCTGTCCCTGCCGGGCTGCTCCATGAAGGATGAACGGCAGTACGCCATGATTCTTTTGAACAACGCCATCGGCGGCGGTATGAGCTCCCGTCTGTTCCAGGAGATCCGGGAGAAAAGAGGGCTGGCCTACTCGGTCTATTCCTATCATACGGCTTACCTGGACTCAGGTGTATTTACCATCTACACCGGCACGGCGCCCAAGCAAACGGAGGAAGTGCTGAAGGTTTCCATGGAGATTATCGGGGACATCATCCAGAACGGGATGACCGAGGCCGAGCTTCGCAAGGGCAAGGAGCAGCTTAAGGGCAGCCTGATCCTGAGCCTGGAAAGCACCAGCAGCCGGATGAACCGTCTGGGCAAAAACGAGCTGATGCTGGGGCGGCACTATACGTTGGATGAAATCATCGAGCGCATTGAAAGCGTGCAGCTGGACCAGGTCAGGGAGCTGACCAAGGAGATTTTCAACCGTCCGTTTGCATTGGCTATGGTAGGCCAGTCGGATGAGGCCATCAAGCAGTTCAGGAGGGATACCTTTGTTTCAGGTGCAACTGAAAAAACTGCCGGGCAATGAGGATGTGCTGCTGCCCCGGCGGATGTCGGAGCTGGCCAGCGGCTTTGATCTTCATGCCGCAGTTGAGGATCCGGTGATTCTCAATCCGGGTGAGCGGCGGCTTATTCCCACAGGCTTCGCCATGAGCATGGAGCGGGGGCTGGAGGCTCAGGTTCGTCCGCGCAGCGGGCTGGCTCTGAAGCATGGCATTACCTGCCTGAACTCCCCAGGCACCATCGACGCCGATTACCGCGGCGAGGTGAAGGTGCTGCTCGTCAATCTGGGGCAGGAGCCCTTCACCATAACCCGCAACGAGCGGATCGCCCAGATGGTGATCCAGATCGTGCCGGAGGTGCAGCTGGTGGAAGTGCTGGAGCTGACGGACACCGGTCGGGGTGCAGGCGGCTTCGGGCACACCGGAACCAATTAATCCATACACAGTGCGGCTCTCCGCCTGTCAAGAAGCGCCGGGTCTCTCCGAAGAGACGCCGGCGTTTTTGCTGTGATCCATTTTCCCGGTAGTAGAGGGGCAAGGGCCGTGGTATATTGGAGGTAATATCACCCTGTATTTCGGCGGAGGAACTCCGGCATTGGTCGCCCATGAGATTCATGGAATTATGGAAACCGTCAGCCGGTACTTTGAAATTACCGAAGGCGTGGGATTGGAGCTGTATCCTGCGGATGTGACGGTGGACAAGCTGAGGATGCTGAAGGAGGCTGGGGTGACCCGGATCAGCATCGGGGTGCAGTCCTTTGGCGAGGATTGTCTGAAGATGCTGGGACGCCAAGGGCATGTGTATTCCATTATGTTTGATGCGTTAAGCAGAGTAAGCTTCGAAACCGTTGCCATGGATTTCATCTTTGCTCTGCCCGGCCAGACGGCGGCAAGCCTGCAGGCGGATATCGATACTGCCTTTGCCAACGGTGCCAACCATGTTGCGCTTTATCCGTTTATCGACTTTACCATGAACCGCCGGGATTTCAAGACAATGTCCGAAGCGGGGAAACGGGCTTTAATGGATCAAATGGAGGAGTACCGCTTGGAGCGGGGGTATGTCCGGGATTCCATCTGAACCTTCGGCAAACCCGGCACCAAGAAATATTCCTCCATGACCCGGGACAATTTCTTGGGCTTTGGCTGTTCGGCTACCACTCTCCTGGACGGCCAGTTTAAAATCAACACCTTTTCCATACCGGAGTATACCGCCCGTGTGGACAGCGGAGACATTCCTACCGCTCTAACCCTGCGGTTTACACGGCGGCAGCGGATGATCTACTATCTGTTTTGGACAGCGTATACCACTCAAGTGGACGGAACGGCTTTCAGGCAGTTTTTCGGAGCCTCTCTGGAGCGTTATTACGGCCTGGAGCTGGCGTTGGCGCGGATGCTTGGTCTTGTCCGTAAACAGGACGGCTGCTATATTCTGACCTCCAAGGGAATGTATTATTTTCACTATTATGAGTATGACTATACCCTGTCTTATATCGACCAGATGTGGAACCGGATGGGTGTCCAAGCCTTTCCCGGTGAGCTGGTGATTAAGTAGCCGAGTTAGGGGCTGGCCCTTCCACAGTGAAGCAACCGGCGCTTTTGCTGTGAAGGAAAATTCATTATAATGGTATTGGGAGATAAAAACACAATCCGGTTGGTAGTCCGGGTGCAGAAAATACTGCCAGTAACCTTCCCTCCTGGGGTCGTCCGTTCTCTCGCAAACCCAACAAACAGGAGGCAGTGCCAATGCATGCGAAGCTGACAGT
>JAQSYT010000100.1 GCA_029256065.1 Paenibacillaceae bacterium | reverse complement strand
GTGCTGGAGGTCTTCAGCGTGGCATAATCCATCACAATGCCGTCGGTTTGCTCCTTCAGAATCCGCTCATAGGTGGGCTTCAGGAAGTCATATTCCCCACCTACGATGGTATTCTTGCCGTCCAGAATGCCGAACAGCTGGACTGCGCTGCGCCAGGTGTGATAGTGGCCGCCATAAACCTTGGCCGAGCCGGAGCCGGAGGTCAGCTTGCGGGCCAAGGCATCATATTGGTCCAGGGTCATATCGTTGGTAGGGTAAGCCACGCCTGCTTTGTCGAACAAATCCTTATTGTAATAGACCACCCAGAAGTCACTGCGGAAAGGAAGCGCATACACTTCATTGTTAACTTGAATTTGTTCTACAGTTCCGCCATAATCCGCCGTGTTGATGGATGCTTTGGAAATGTAGCTCTTGAGCGGCTCCAGATGGTTCTGCTTCACCAGGTTGGCATAGCCGGGAATATCCTTGATGGTCAGGATGTCCAGGTCCGCGCCGCCAGACAATTGGGTGCTAAGCATGGTCATGTAGTCGGTGGAGCCCAAATCCACATATTCAATGGTTACGTTGGGATGGGACTTTTTGTAGGCTTCAATCAAAGGCTTGTAATAAGCGGTGGCTTCCCAATCCCACAGGGCCCACTTCAGTTTCACAGGCTCATTGCTGGGCGCTGCGGAAGCGCTTGCAGAAGCAGCCGGTTGAGTTGGTGCGGTAGATGCCGTGCTGTTGTTATCGCTATTCCCGCCGCAGCCTGCCAGCAGTCCGGCGCTTAGTGCGCCCGCAAGCGTAATATTGAAAAGGCTCTTCATTTTCATGCGGATTCCCCCTCGATTTATCCTTCATTATGGATTCGATTGTCCGAATCTGATTTTGATTATAGCGAATGGTCCCCAAAAAGAATATGTACATTCAAATTGAGTTCATGTATTTTTTACCGGGGATCATCAACGGGTGGTAAAAAAGCTGTACTTTTCCATGGAAAACATGTACTTTTTTAAGCATTTGGCCAAAATAGGCTGAGGAGTAAACGCTGTTATAGGTTTAGTTACCAATTATCACAGTGGTTTTACAAGTAGTTGCTGGATTTTATCATGCCTGTACTAACCCGGCGCGTCTCCTCATCCCAAGCTAACTAAGCTAACGGAAGCCAGCGCCCTTATTTCGCTGATTACGCCTCCTCTACAAATCTAACGGCGGCCAGCGCCGCTATTCGCGTCATTTTCCCGGAGTTGGGGTCAAATAAAACCAAATAACGGCGCGTACTTCCGTTAGATTTTTCAAGAGCCGTTTGCCGCCGGAATAACGGCGCTCACCGCCGTTAGAATCTGGCTCCAACCCAAAAATCCCGTGCCCCGCCGCACACAACGGCAGAACACGGGAAACAGGCAAGGCTCGGCCCAGGCTGCGCGCCGGGGAAACCGCCGGGGAGAGGTTGATCTCCTCCCTCTCCCTTAACACGGCTATACCAACGGCCGCCTGCCGCTCTTCGGCGAGAACAGCCTCCACAAGAGCGCAGCCCCCAGAGACAGTAGGGAGGCCAAGGCAAACAGTCCTGTCTCATGCCCCCCATCCAGCATCCAGCCGCCCAGGGAATTGCCGGCTATACCCGGAATGGTGAACAGAAACAGCATCAACAGGGTTTGCCCGGAGGCCCGCAGCGCTGCCGGCACAAGCTCCTTCATATAATGCATGGAGGCGATAAACAGCATGCCGTTGGTCAACCCATGCAGCAATTGGATGGCCACCAGCCAGCCGGGAGCTCCGCTTACCAGCGGCAGTGCCCAGCGGATGCAATAGACTGCAGCGGCTGCGGTCATCAGGAAGGTGCTGCCCCTTTTTACGATCCACCGCTGTGCCGTGGCGAACACAGGCACCTCACTAAGGCAGGCCAAGGCCCATCCGGCGCCGATAAGAAAGGCGGATGCTCCCCTTCCCTCCAGGATGAGCCCGTAGAAGGAATCCACCGACCTTGCCGGAATTCCTGCCAGCAGCAGAAACAGGGCAAATACCCAGACCCGCTTATCCTTCAGCACCTGGAGCAGCTCCTTGCCATAACCTCTTTTCTTGTTGAAGGCCGTCTTCTCCACTGGTCGTATCAGCAGTAGTGCCATGGCAGCAAGCCCTACGGAGGCCGCGAAAAAGCTGAATAACACTGTTTCGCCTGCTCCCACCGCAAACAGACCGAAGCAGATGGACATAGCCGCAAAGCCAAGGGACCCCCACAAACGGAAGGAGCCGTAGTTTTCCCCCTGCTTCTCACAATAGCTGAAATTCCATGCATCCATCATGGGAATAACCGGACAGGAAAACAAGGTGTACATGAGATAACAAGCCAGCAGCAGGGATTTATCCTGTGTCCCCAGCAAGAGCCCCATGGCCAGCAGCAAACCGCACATGGCCGACAGCAGCAGCAGCTTCGTCCTGCCCGACCGGTCTGCAGCCATGCCCCATAAGGGCTGCATGACCAGCGTTACCAAGGGAGCCGTGCTGAGGAATCCGCCAATCTCCAGCGGCGACAGCCCCTTGCTTTTCAACACCAAGGGCATAAACACAACGGTAATGGCCGTTGTTCCGTAATAGAGGAAGAAAAATGCGATAAAGCTGAGCCGGTCCCGGTTGAGCCGCATGCCTCCACTCATGCCAGAATCGAGTCGATGGCCGTTAGCTCCTCCTCGGAGAACTCCAGACCCCCGACAGCTCCAACTGCATCCTCGATGTGGCTGATTTTGCTGGCTCCGATCAGCGCTGAGGTCACTCTGCCCTTCCGCAGCACCCAGGCCAATGCCATCTGGGCCAGCTTTTGCCCGCGGGCGGAGGCCAGCTCAGTCAGCCTTCTTACCTTATCCAGACGCTCCTCGCTAATATCCTGCGGCTTCAGGAAAGGGCTGGGTCCGGCTGCCCGGGAATCCGCGGCAATCCCGTTCACATACCGGTCGCTTAAGATCCCGTGCTGCAGCGGAGCAAAGACAATAGAGCCGACTCCCTCTTCCTCCAGCACATCCAGAAGGCCTCCTTCAATTGTCCGGTTCAGCATGGAGTAGGAGGGCTGATGAATCAGGCAGGGAGTGCCCAGCGCCTTCAAAATCTGCGCCGCCTTCCGCGTATCCTCCGGTTTATAATTGGACAAGCCGACATACAGCGCCTTGCCCTGCCGGACAATACCATCCAATGCAGACATGGTTTCCTCAAGTGGCGTATTGGGATCGGGACGGTGATGGTAAAATATATCCACATAATCCAAATTCATCCGTTTGAGGCTCTGATCGATGCTGGCTGCCAGACTTTTCTTGGAGCCCCATTCCCCATAAGGTCCGGGCCACATATAGTACCCCGCCTTGGTGGAAATAAGCAGCTCGTCCCGGTAAGGGGCCAAATCAGACTGCAGCAGCATGCCGAACATCTCCTCCGCCGAGCCTGCCGGAGGCCCGTAGTTATTGGCCAAATCAAAATGGGTGATGCCCAAATCAAAGGCCTTGTGGATAAGAGACCGCCCGTTCTCGTAAGAATCGATCCCCCCGAAATTATGCCATAGGCCCAGGGAAATGGCCGGCAGCTTCAGCCCGCTGTTGCCGCACCGGCGATATATCATCTTGTCATACCTTGTTTCATCAGCTCTATACATGTTTAGACTTACCTCCCTTTGGAATTAAGCTTATTGTATCCAAAGAGACGAAGCCTGCCCATGCCAGTGTGGAAGGGGTTTATGGTATAATGTCACTTCTGTCCGCTTGTGCTTATGGCAAAAAGCCATCTTTGGCCCGTTTCCCGGTATCCATAGATGGCTTTTTTAATATTGATTTAGAAAGAAGGATTAAGAGCCTCCAGCAGTTTCACAGAGTAGTCCGCCTTCAGGCTATCGGCGTCCTGGCTGCTCAGGGAACCGGCCGTCACATAAGCATTGATCTCCTTGTTGGTTTGCTTCACAAGACCTTTGAACAGGGTTGCCGCATCTGTTTGCGCTGCAGCCGCCAGGCTCCGCCCTTGGGCCAGCCCTTCAAGAATTTGTGCAGCCGGAGTACCTGTCACGGCGGCTGCATCATATACAATACGGCCGGTGCGTTCCTTCAGATAAAGGTCTGCATCCACTTCCCCGGTATATCCCGCCTTATCCACTGCGGCAAGCAGCTCCGCATATGCAGCTTCCTTAGTGGAAGCAGCCGCCTCTTGCTTCAGCCAACCGTTGTTCACGGCTTGATCAATATAAGCATCCACCGAGCTGTCCAGTACCGCAGCAAGCTCTGATACACTTAAGTCCGCTGCAGCCGCAAGGGTTACACCGCTGTCCAGCTGGCTTCTCAGCTCCGCCAGTCCAAGTCCGGCATAGCTTGCCGTTTGGCTGACAATGGAGCGCAGGCTTTCTTTGACAATAGCTGCATCAGCCTCCGCCGCCGTTCCGTAACCATTTGTGGTGACAGCCTCCAAAAGCTGCTTTTCCGCTTCCCCTTTCCACTCATCACGCTTGGCTGAGCTCAGAGCACCTGAAGTCCATGCTGCACCAAGAGTTTTGTCAACATCCGCCTGGAGATGCGCAACAAGCTCACTGGAGTCCAATCCTGTTGCCGCCTGCAGGCTTTGGCCCGCTGCCAGAGCACTAACCACATCGGTGTAGTCTTCATCGGCATAAATGGAGGCCAGTCTGGAGATACTATCCAGCTTGTCATTAATCAGCGATTGGGCATATACATCCATCCATTCATTTTCTTCCGCATCGTAGCCCTTGGTATTCACGATGCTGGCAGCTTTCAATGCCGCCTCACTCTTCAAGCCGCTGCTTTCCGCCTGCGTCAGCTTGTTTGCATTCACCAGCCGGTCCAAATCCTGATTCAGCCCGGATAGCAAATATGCGGTCAGCTCGGCTTCACCCAAGCCGGAAGCCTCCACCAGAGATTGACCGGATTGCAGCGCCGCTTGTAAATCAGCTGTAGAGACCTCGGATATTCCGGAGGTAAGCTGGACCAATTGGCTCATCCGGTTGTTGAAGGCCTCCCGGCCCAGGCTTAAAGCCTCTGCTGCCGCATCATACCCTGACCAGGCTTGGCTCAACAGCTTGGGCAGCAGGCTATCCAGCTGCTTGACTGCATCTGCTGCTTCCTGTGCTGTAAGGTAACCGCGCGCCACTTCGTTTTCGGCATCCTTATTGAACAGGGCTGTCAGATCGGATGTAATGGTGGAATAGGATTCGCCGGCTGCAGTGGCAATGGAAACACCTTCGGCCAAATTCGCATTGTAGATGTCCTGATCCACACTGTACAATCCCGACACCAGCTCAGGCAGATTGTTCAGCCAAGCGGATACAAACACATCCGGATATGTAAGGTTCTGCTGGGCGGCTTCACCGCTTATTGAAACTGTCACCGCATATGGTTCTGCTGCCGCATGGGCCGCCGTGCCTGCCCATCCCCATCCTCCTGCCGCCAGAACCGCCGCACTCATCACAACCGCCAATTGCTTTTTCATTATTCATCTCATCCCTTCAGGTTTGGTTTGTTTTGGGTTTGCTTATATACGAAGCTTATCCCCCGAACCTTAAACGGTGATGAAATTAAACTGAGCACCAACTGAGAGTTTCCTGAATATTACTCATAATACACCCGGAACAGCAAATCCTGGTCATAATTGCCGAAGCCGCGCCCGAAAAGAGTTAATCCCCCGCCATGCCTACCTCCGTCCTTGGCCTCCATCCGGAAAAGCCAGGCTTCGCCCTTCCAATCGATATCCTGGATCCGCCGGTCCGAAATCCGCTTGCCGTCCATGAAGGTTCCGTTTCCGTTAATCCGCAGCCGCTTCAGCAGGCCATACTGATTCACATTGGACGGCCACCAATCCGGTGTCAGCTTGCCTCTCCGGTCCCCGTAATCCCCGGGGCTGGTCCACTGGCCGATGTAGGTGCCGTTGAGATAGAATCCGATATCCGACGGCCATTGATCATGGGTATGGGGAGCCTCCGAGCTGATCTCCATGGAGATCTCCACCTCGTTCATCACCTGATGAGCGAATAAATAATTGGGCACCTTATATTCCAGATGTCCCCTTGCAAACCACAAAATCCCGGCTGACATCCGTTCAGGGTCCAAGAAATACCGGGGATTGTCATACTCGCCGATCATTCTCGCCGTTGAGGCCAAGCCGCAGGTGGGATAGGCTTCAATGTCCGTATAATGTCCTACCGGCACAGCGATCTCAACAAGCTTGCGGGTCTCCGTAGAGGCGGAGGCCAGATTGATCTGCATATGGTGGGTGGTTAGAGAGCAGAATTTATAGGTCCCGCCTTGGATCCGCTTGCTCCTGCAGCTGATGAGCCCCGCCCGCTCCAGCTTACCCGCATGCACACTGGCCATGGGACTGCTTATATGAAGGGCTTCGGCCAATTCCTTAATGCTCCGTTCCCCCTCCTGCAAAAGCCTGATCATCCGCAGGCGGACCTCACTGGCCAACGCCTCATAAACGGCCAGAGACTCTTTATCTGTGGTCAATAGCATCGAAGAACCTCTCCTGACTCATGAAATATTTATTTTAAATTTATATATTGATTATTTCATGAAGGTGTGTTAAATCTATGTTGCCATTAAGACCATTTTAAATTAATGTTTTCATTAATTCAAGAGAGGGTGTTCCCTGTGAAGCTGAAGGCAAGCATGACGGTGGATAAGGATTTTGTCATTTCGGAGGTGGACAACCGGATTTTCGGCTCCTTTATCGAGCATTTGGGACGGGCAGTATATGGAGGAATTTATGAGCCCGGACATCCCACAGCGGATGCCAACGGCTTCCGCGGCGATGTATTGGAGGCGGTACGGAGGCTGCAGGTCCCGATTATCCGTTACCCCGGCGGCAATTTTGTATCCGGCTACAATTGGGAGGACGGCGTGGGTCCCAAGGCAGAGCGGAAGCAGAAGCTGGAGCTGGCCTGGTGGACCACTGAAACCAATCAGATGGGAACCAACGAGTTCGCCGATTGGGCCAGGCTTGCAGGCTCCGAGGTGATGATGGCGGTGAATCTGGGAACCCGCGGCCCGGATGAGGCACGGAATCTGGTGGAATACTGCAACCACCCCTCCGGCTCCTATTACAGCGATCTGCGGATTTCCCATGGCTACAAGGAGCCCCACAGGTTCAGAACCTGGTGCCTGGGCAATGAAATGGACGGTCCCTGGCAAATCGGCGCCAAGACGGCGGTGGAATACGGCCGCATCGCCAATGAAACTGCCAAGGTAATGAAATGGGTGGATCCCAATATTGAGCTGGTAGCCTGCGGAAGCTCCAACCGGGGCATGGCCACCTTCGCGGAGTGGGAGGCCACCGTGCTGGATCTGACCTATAATCAGGTGGATTATCTTTCGCTGCACACCTACTATAATAACAACAAGGACGAGACGGATAATTTCCTGGCCAAGTCCCTGGATTTGGACCAGTTTATCGGAAGTGTGGCCTCCATTTGCGACTATGTGCAGGCGAAGAAACGAAGCAAGAAGAAAATCTATCTTTCCATGGATGAATGGAATGTATGGAAGACTATCGGATCCAGCCGGGCATCAGACCGCTGGCAGGTGGCGCCGCCGGAATTTGAGGATATCTACAATATGGAGGATGCCCTGATGGTAGGCTGCCTCCTGATTACCCTCCTGAAGCATGCGGACCGGGTGAAGGTGGCTTGTCTGGCCCAGCTCATCAATACCATTGCCCCCATCACTACTGTAACGGGAGGCGGGCTGTGGCTGCAGACCACCTATTATCCTTATCTTCATGCTTCCCTCTATGGCAGAGGAACTGTACTGCATCCCATTATCCATTCGCCTAAATACGATTCCAAGGACTTTACGGATGTGCCGTATCTGGAGGCCATTGCCGTCTATAATGAAGAGCAGTCCCAGGTGACGGTTTTTGCCGTGAACCGCCATCTGACGGAGGAACTGGATTTGCAGACCGACCTGCGCAGCTTCGGCGAGGTCAAGGTGCTGGAGCATCTGGTGCTGGAGCACGAGGACCTGAAGGCAGTCAATACCATGGAGCATCCTAATCAAGTGGCTCCCCACAACAGGGGCAATGCCCGCACAGAAGGCAGCCGCCTGGAGGCCCGGCTCGGCAAGGCGTCGTGGAATGTTATCCGTTTAGAGGTAAAGTCTTAACACGATAGGTCAGTTTTTTGCCCGGATACACTATTGTCCTGCTTGGGACAGCCCCATATACTTTCAGTAATACAACGCGAAGTATGGAGGGAGAATCGATTTTGACACAGCAGAAAAGCATCTACTCCGGTTATGTAATGGCACATTTTATTGGCGAGCAGCCTGACGGCGAGCAGGTATACTTCGCATACAGCGAGGATGGACTCCATTGGAAGGATCTGAACGGGGGTTTGCCGGTGCTCCGGTCGGAGCTGGGTGAAAAAGGCGCCCGCGATCCGTTTTTGGTGCGGGACCCTCATGCAGGCAAGTTTTATTTGGTCGCTACCGATCTTCGCGTAGCCAACGGCAAAGGCTGGGCCACCGCCGTGCATGCCGGAAGCCGGGACATGATTGTCTGGGAATCCGCTGATCTGGTGAACTGGTCCTCTCCGTGGGCGGTCACCCTGGCTGTACCGGGTGCAGGCTGCCTGTGGGCTCCCGAAGCCGTATATGAGGAAGCATCAGGAGAATTCCTGGTCTTCTGGGCCTCTTCCACCAAGGAACAGCATGAATCCGAGCCGAAGCATAAAATTTACAGCACCCGCACCCGGGACTTCAAAGCCTTTGCCCCTACGGAAAAATATATTGAGCGGGATAACCATATTATCGATACCACCATCCTGCTTCATAACGGCATGTACTTCCGGTATTCCAAGGATGAAACCACCAAGAATATCCGGGTGGAGCAAGGCTCTTCCCTGGACAAGGATGCCTTCACACCGGTGAATGCTCCCGTTCTGGAGGCGTTGATCGGCGTGGAGGGACCGGAAATCTTCAAATTCAATGACCGCGAGGAATGGTGCCTCATCGTGGACCGCTTCGCCACCGGCAAGGGTTATCTGCCTCTGGTTACCTCTGATCTGGCAAGCGGTGAATTCCGCGTGTTGGACGATGCCGAATTCAATATGGGCACCACCAAAAAGCGGCATGGCGGCGTCCTTCCCATCACCCGCGATGAAAGCAGCCTTCTTTTGGCCGCTTACGGAGATGGCCACCAGGTGCTGCCGGGCCAATTCGCCGATCCGGATCTGGCCAAATTCGGGGACCGTTATTACCTGTATCCAACCACGGATGGCTATACCAAGTGGTCCGGCTCCCGGTTCCATGTGTTTTCCTCCGCCGATCTGAAGCTGTGGAAGGATGAAGGCGTCATCCTGGATCTGGCCACTGACGATGTACCCTGGGCTGTGGGCAGCGCCTGGGCGCCCTGCATTGCCTCCAGAAACGGCAAATACTATTATTATTTCTGCGGCAAAGGCCCCGACGGCAAAAGTGCCATCGGTGTGGCAGTAAGCGAATCTCCGTCAGGTCCGTTCCGGGCAGAGCCGCAGCCACTGATCACCCTGGAGCTCTTGGGTCGCCTTGGCATCGCCATGGCGCAGGCCATTGATCCCTCTATTTACTATGAGGATGACGGGGCTGTGTATCTGTTGTTCGGCAACAGCCAAGCCGCCATCGTCAGACTGAATGAGGATATGGTCAGCATTGCCGGAGAAACCATGCGGAATCTGGAGGGTCTCTACGACTTCCGTGAAGCAGTGACTGTTCTTAAGCGGGACGGGCTGTACCACTTCACCTGGTCCTGCGACGATACGGGAAGCGAGGATTACCACATTAATTACGGCACGGCAGAGAGCTTGTACGGCCCTGTCACCTACCGCTATCCCGTTCTTGTCAAAAACAAGGAAAAGGATATGCTGGGTACCGGCCACCACTCTATTTTCCAAGAGCCCGGCACGGACAAGTATTGGATTGCCTATCACCGGTTCGTTACACCCCTCACCCGTTTTACAGAAGGCAAGGGCTTCCACCGTGAGGTGTGCATCGACCCGCTGGGGTTTGGAACGGACGGGTTGATGGCGCCGGTGAAGCTGTAAGGATTTAATGGTCCGTTAACAAATAATTTACCAGAAGCACATCTCCTTGGTGTATGATGAGACTGACGGTTGGGCAGTTCTCATCATACATGAAGGGGAGCTTTGCACATGAAGATCGGACTTTTTTCGGATACTTATTATCCGCAAATTAATGGTGTGGCCACATCCGTACTAATGCACAAAAAATTTCTGGAGATGCTGGGGCACCGCGTGTATGTATTCACTACCACTGACCCGGGAGCCTCCGGCCAGGAGCCCGGCGTTTTCCGGGTAAAAAGCCTTCCCTTCGCCAGCTCCAGACGGATCGGTATCTTCATCCATCCGAAAACCATTCAATTCATCCGGGGGCTTGGGCTTGACGTCATTCATACTCATACCGAGTTCTCTTTGGGCATGATGGGCAGAGCTCTGGCCAAAATCCTGAAAATCCCTTTTGTGCATACCTACCATACGATCTACGAAAATTATACCCACTACATTATTAAACTTGGGGTGTTGGAGCCCGCGGCCAAAAAACTGGCCCGGACCATCAGCACCCGTTTTTGCAATTCTGCCGACCAGGTGATTGTCCCTACGGAAAAGGTCCGCAGCCTGCTGCTTTCCTATCGTGTCCGGAAGGATATCGGCGTGATCCCTACCCCTATTGATGTCAGCAGGTTCGGCGGTACCGTGGGCTTCTCTCCGGAGCTGCCAGAGCTCCGGGCATCACTGGGCATTGAGGCCGGCGACAAAGTTTTGCTCTACATCGGAAGAATGGCCAAGGAGAAGAATGTGGACCAGCTGCTGCGCCATCTGCAGGGATATCTGCAAACCAAGGAGCGGGTGAAGCTTCTGCTGGTTGGGGACGGCCCGGAGCGGAAGCGGCTGGAGGAGGCTGCTGAGGAATATGGCATAGGGCACCGGACTATTTTCGCCGGAGAGGTGCTGTGGGACCGGGTCTCCCTGTATTACCGCATGGGCGATGTATTCATCAATGCCTCCCAAAGTGAAACCCAAGGCATTACATATACCGAGGCGCTGGCCTCAGGTCTGCCTGTGGTAGCCATGGCAGACCCTTGTCTTGAGGGAGTTGTGAGGCATGAGGCTAACGGATTCGTATTCAACGAACAGCCCGATTTCCTCCGTTACATTGATACCCTCCTGACGGATCCCCACCTGCAGGAGCGTATGTCGGCGGAAGCCCGCCGCTCCGTGTCCGAGCTGACCGGTATCCGGTTCGCCAAGGATGTGGAGGGATTGTACCGGGAAACCATCACCCGGACCTATATGCCGGCCACCTCCGAAAAGCTGAGCTGAGCCCAGTATTCTGGCACTCGTTAGCGCCGCCGTCCCCCTCATTACAACACCAAACCTAAAAAAAGCTGATCCGCCCATGACGAGGATCAGCTTTTTTCGTTTGGCTTTGCAGCCGGTTCCGGTCCTACCAGAACAAATCCCCATGCCCCAGCAGACGGGAGAGGCCCTCCACAAAATAATAATCGCCGTAGATCAGCGGCACATCCATGTTTTTGCGTTCCGGGTAATGGCTGGTGCCATGCAGGATCAGCCCTTCCTCCTCCGCGGAGTCCCATGTGCCATAGTTGGCATAAAGCGAATGCAGAATCCGCTCTCCGGCCTGACGGTACAGGTCCGCCTCCAGTCCATCGACCTGCTCGGCAATGAGCAGCAGACCGCAGGCGGCGCAGGCGCCAGCAGAGGAATCACGGTAATGAGGCACATCCTCGGGCAGCCTGAAGTCCCAATGGGGAACATGATCCTCCGGCAGATTGGCAATGAAGAAATGGGCCACCCGCTTGGCCGCCTCCAGATAGCGGATATCACCGGTGTGCTTGTAGGACAGCGACATGCCATAGATGGCCCAGGACGCGCCCCGGGACCAGGCGGAATCCGGTGCGAAGCCCTGCCCGCCGTTAACGGATACCTTCTCTCCTGTAACGGGATCGAAGATCACAATATGATTCACCGAGCCGTCCGGCCGGATAAAATGCTCCAGCGCCATATCCGCATGGCGGACAGCGATATGCCGGTAGCGGGGATCACCAGTCAGCTCCGATGCCCAATGGAGCAAAGACAGATTCATCATGCAGTCGATTATGGCCCAGCCCGCATTCTCCTGGCCTTCATGCCACGGATTCCATGCCCGGATGTAGTTGCCCAGGACGTTGAAGCGTGCAGCCAACAGATTGGCCGCCAGAAGCCCGCGGCGTTTGGAATCCTCCGCCTCCGCAGCGCCCAGAACCTTGTAACGGGCCACGCTGGTCAGCGTCCACATAAAGCCGATATCATGATCCAACCTGTAATAATCCGAGATTACACCATCCAGCTGGCGTTCGCAGGACTCGGCGATCTCACGAAGCGCGGCATCCCCTGTTTTCCGGTACAGAAGCCAGAGTAGACCCGGCCAGAAGCCTGCCGTCCACCAATATGCCGGCTCCAGCTTGTACATGCCGTCCACGCTGGCATGGGGAAAGCCGTCCTTAATGCGCCCGCTGGTCCGTCCAATTTTTTCAACTGTTTTGTCCCATGCTTCCTGGGCCCAATTTTGCGGCAAGCTCATGATTTCAGACTCCTTTATACACAAGTGTTTAAACGTTTTAATTTGATGAAACCCATTTCATTTTACCAGCTTCCGCCACAGGATTCCATATGCATTTTCTGAAATGCCGCACCTGTACCCGGCATTTTCATTGCTGGCGATGGCTGACATTCCCCTGAGAAAATTCTAACGGAAGTGAGCGCCTCTATTTTGGCTAAAATCAGGGCTGTCGGATTCTAACGGAAGCAGGAGCCCTTATTGGAGCCAAATCGGGGCCATGGCGGCATATTTACCGAAGATAGGGTCTCTCACCGCCGTTAGAATCCAGACGGCTCTACCCGTCCCCAGAGAAATAGAGAGGATCGGCGATCCTCTCTATCCCTCTGCCTGAAACGGCGGCTTATTTTTTGTTGGCGTCAATCAGCTTTTGCGTACGTTCTTGCGAGTTTTTGATCATCTGGTCCACGTTTTGCTTATCCAGGATCAGCTTCTCATACTCCTCGTTGATGACCTTGTACACATCCGCATTGTAGGAAGCAGGCGGCACCAGGCTGGTTGCTTTGGCGTTCAGCAGCACCTTCTTCAGGGACTCCTTGTCCACCTTTTCCGGGTTCTTCGTGCCGGCCAGGATGGTGTCGATAATGGCGCTCAGCTGGTCATCCTTGATCTTGGACCAGGACGGAACATATTTCTCCTGGGCAATAACGCCTTCCGTGGTAGCGAACCGGATGAACTGGTAGGCCGCATCCTTGTTCTTGGAGTTATTGGACATGGCGTAGAAGTCGGTGGTCACCATGGAATAGGTTTCCTTATCCGCAGCGTTGTTCTTCGGGAACGGAGCAACCGCCACATTGAAGTTCAACGGGAATTGCTCGGTGCCGCCGATTTCCGAGTTCATCCAGCTGCCGATGACGATCATGCTGGCCGCCTGGTTGAAGAACTGCGGACGGTAGTTCAGCTTCTGTGAAATCATATCGGTGTAAGGAGTGGAGGACTTGTCCACCTTCTCCATGTTGTAGCGCAGCTCAATAGACTTGCGGAAGTTGGGGTTGTCCAGGTTGGAGGTGCCGTCTTCCTTCAGATAGTCGCCGCCGGTAGCCTGGTTAGCCATAGCCAGTCGGGTGAATTCCAGCCAGCCGCCGCCTTGGGGTCCGTGGAAATAGGTGCCGTAACGCTTCGTGGCGCCTTCGCCCTTGGTCAGCTTTTTGGCGTAATCCCGGAATTCATCCCAGGTCCAGTCAGTAGGAACCTTCAAGCCCGCTTCATCCAGATGCGTCTTATTCAACAGCACATACCAGGGGTTAAATTTCCCGGGAAGTGCGTAATATTTGCCGTTTAGCTTGGTGTCAACCTTATATTCCTCAGGAACCTTGTAGCCTTCCTTGCTGATGAAATCATCCAGAGGAGCAACCATGCCCAAGGCTACACGCTGGGCGTACATGCCCGCTTCGCTGAACATAATGACGTCCATGGCTTCATTAGAGGCAGCCGCCAGGTCAAGCTTCTTGGCATATTCCTGGGTATCGCCCTTCTCGCTCAGGTTGATCAGATCGACCTTGATGTTGGGATATTTGGTTTGGAAAGCACCGATAACCTTGCTCCAGTTCTGCTGTGCTTCACTGCCGAAGGCATGGAACTTGATGGTAACCTGTTTGTTGGCATCCGGTGCAGCGGAGCTGCCGGTATTGTTGTCTTTTCCTCCGCAGCCTGCCAGCAAGCCGATAGCCAATGCGCCGGACAGCAGACCTGCCGCTAATTTACGCTTTTGCATGGTGGGACCCCTCCATATGTGTTAAGAATGTACAGCGCTTTCTTTACCTTACTCCTCGAGTATAACAAGGGGGACATTTCAGCAGATAACGCAATATTTACCTCTCCCGTTGTTATTTTGACTTCTGCCAAAAACCTCAGGCGCTTCCGTTCCGGTATTCCTGGGGGGTAACGCCCGCTTGGGAACGGAACATCTTAATGAAATAGCTGTGATTGTCATACCCCAGCGATTCCCCGATTTTGGCCACCGGAAGACTGGTTTGGTCCAGCAGCTCTTTAGCCCGTTCGACCTTCATCCGGTTGACATACTCGATGAAGGTGATTCCGGTTTCCTTGCGGAACAGACGGCTGAAATAGCTGGAATTCATAAAAAGATGCTCCGCCACCTCGTCCAGAGTAATCCTCCGGTTCAGGTTCAGCGTGACATAATGGCAGGCATCCAGCACCTCTGTGCGTTTGCTCAACTCTTTGACTTCCTCCGCTACCACCAGAGAGGACTCAAAGAAATGGAT
>JAQSYT010000470.1 GCA_029256065.1 Paenibacillaceae bacterium | reverse complement strand
CTTACGGCAGGTTCCTCTTGCAGCCAAAGTAAGGCTGCACTCCCGTTACATTAGTCGTTCACTGCATTTACAGTCATGTTGTGCTTAGCAAATACTTCTACCATTGCCTTCTTGGCGTCTTCCGAATCCGGACCGTGAACATGCAGATTATATGTACCGCTTGCCAGAAGCGTTGTGAACAATCCGAGGATACTCTTCACGTCAATATACTTGTTATCGTATTGAAGAACGATAGAAGAACGGAATTTGTTAGCAGTTTGGGAAATTTCTACAATCGCGGCGTTATTTGCATTTGGCATTGTAAATCCCTCCATAGTTAAGCAACTTTTTTTATTTAGAGACTTACTTCGGGTTATAAGAAAGCCCCTAGAAAAACTTACCTTTATCATACATGTGAAAAGGGTTACAGGCAAGCTGAACTTTTCTCCGGTGGTCTATTCCGCACAACATGGTCCAAGCCGCAGGCCGGATATGCTGCTGCGGCCTCGAAACCGGCAGAGACGGTTTGAGGGTCCCTTTCTCCACAACATGGTCCAAGCCAGAGGTTGGAGTTGCTGTGGAGGCCTCGAAACCGGCTGCTACCGCAGATTCTCCGGGTTCAGAACCTCCAGCTCAGGAAGCACAAACCTGCCGTCCTTGCGGATCAGCACATCATCGAACCAGATTTCACCGCCGCCGTATTCAGGACGCTGGATCAGCACCAAGTCCCAGTGTACGCTGGATACATTGCCGTTATTGGCCGCCTTGTAGGCTTGGCCGGGCGTGAAGTGGATGCTTCCGTCGATCTTCTCATCGAAGAGGGTATCCTTCATCGGGTGCTTGATAAACGGATTGAAGCCGAAGCTGAACTCTCCGATATAACGCGCACCCTCATCCGCATCCAGAACAGCATTGATCCGGTCCGTGTGATTGGCGGTAGCCTCCACAATTTTGCCGTCCTTGAAGACAAACCGGATGTTCTCGTAGGTCACTCCCCCGTTAATGGAAGGAGTATTGTAGCTGATGACACCGTTCACCGAATCGCGCACCGGTGCGGTATACAGCTCCCCGTCCGGGATATTGCGCCGGCCGCAGCATTTCACCGAGCCGATATCCTTGATGGAGAAGGAGATGTCTGTACCCGGTCCGGTGATGCGGACACGGTCGGTTTTGTTCATGAGCGCCTGGAGCGGGTCCATAGCCTGGGCCATACGGGCATAATCCAGGTTGCACACATCGAAGTAGAAATCCTCGAAGGCCTCCGTGCTGGTTCCAGCCAGCTGCGCCATGGCCGCATTGGGATAGCGCAGAATGGCCCAACGGGTATGCTCCACCCGCTGCTCCATATGAATCGGATGGCTGTACAGCCTGCTGTACAGCTTCATCTTATCTTCCGGCACATCGGACAGCTCGCTTTGGTTGTCGCCGCCGCGGATGCTGATATAGCATTGCATTTCCTTCATCCGGGCCAGGTCCAGCTTGGCCCAGGTGAGAATCTGCTCCTCCGAGCAGCTTTTCAGCAAAGTGGCCAGGACTGTGGCATCGCGCAGCTCCACAAACGGCATTCCGCCTCTTTTGTAGACCTCTTCCACCAGTAAGCGGACAATTTCCTTTTCGGAGCCTAACATATCGATAAGCACCTTATCCCCCGGCTGTACGTCGAGAGAATATTGAATCAGGTTTTGCGCTAAGGTTTGAAGTCTGGGATCCCGCATAGTGTCTCCTTTCACATGACAGTGCCGCTCTATGGCCGAACCATAAGCGGCAGGTTATTTGACCGGTTTGCCGGTCAGCTTGTTCTTGAACACCGTGCCGAGAGCCAGCAGCATCACGAAGATGCCGCACAGCAGAAGCAGTCTGCCCTTGTATTCGCGGAAATGCAGCAGATCATGGCCGATGAAGGATTCCAGCAGGACAATCGGCAGCTTGCCGATGACGGTAGCCAGAATGTAGTCCCGTGCCTTAATCTTCACCACACCAGCGCCGAGGCTCACGGCAGTCGAGGGAATCACCGGAATCAGCCGGCCCAGCAGGACATAAAAAAAGCCATTCTCCTCCATCCGCTTATTGAACACACGGACGGCATTGTAGCGGGTAAGCATCTTCTCGGCCCTGGCTTTGCCTGCTGAACGGGCAAAGCCGAAGGCGGTAATGGCACCGAGTACCGCCATCAGATAATTAATGGCAATGCCCCAGCCCAGACCGAATACAAGCACATTCGCTCCAGCCACCAGAACAAACGGGATAAAGGGCACCATGACCTGAACATAGACAATGGCCATTCCCAGAATGACGGAAAAGGCTCCGAAAGAACGTAAATAGTCCGAAAGCTCCTGCACATTCATACGGGTAAGATGTTTGCCGGTATCGGTAAACAGAATAAATGCTACCGCCGCCGCAATCAAACAGACCGGGAGGAGAATCCGCCCCGCCTTTTGCCAGCTTTTAACCAAAAAATTAACCCCCTGTCCAATTCCCTCCCTTATTGTACCATGTTTACACATGATGTAAACGTCTTAAAAATCGTATATTGTTCGAACTGTTTCGCCCCGGGCCTCCCCTGATTCCTGGTAGATGATCCGGCTCTCCATAATGAAACGCTCAGGCCTGCCGGTGGATGGATTCAGCCGTATGGTGCAGGTTCCCTCCGCAGCCAAGGACCGGACTGCCCCTTCTAATGTGCCCAGGGTCTTCTCTGTTGCGGCCCGGACCTGTTGGTCCTCCAGCTTCTCCGTTGCCTGCCGCAGCGCAGCCACCCGCTGCTCCAGCGCTTCCTTCATGGTGCGGCTCCAGGCTTCCTGCTCCATGGACACCACAAGGGTTGTGGCGGACAGACTATCCGACGGCTTCTGGATCATGACAGAGCGGTCCATAAGCTGCACCAGCCTAACGGCCTCCCGGTAATCTGCAGACCACTGTCCCCATGTGGAAGCCACCAGCTGCGGAGAAACCGCGGAGAGGACGATGCCGTCGGCAGCGACAATCTCTGAATCAGCCGCCCTTACCGTTACCCGCTCTCTGTCCAGCTCCGAAAGGGCTCTGACCAAAAGCCGCTCTCCTCTGTCCGTATCCCCGGCCATCTGTGGACCCGACGCGCTGCTGCAGCCTCCGCCCAAAACACAGACCATTCCCACCAGACCGGCC
>JAQSYT010000099.1 GCA_029256065.1 Paenibacillaceae bacterium | reverse complement strand
CGCAGGCCTGGGCGGCGGACACGACGAGCGCGAGCAAACCCTGAATCAGCTGCTGGTGGAAATGGACGGCTTCGGTGCCAATGAAGGTATTATTATCGTAGCTGCCACTAACCGTCCGGACATTCTGGACCCGGCGCTTCTGCGTCCAGGTCGTTTTGACCGCCAGATCACAGTTGACCGTCCTGATGTGAAGGGCCGCGAAGCGGTGCTGAAGGTGCATGCCCGCAACAAACCTCTGAACAAGGATGTGAAGCTGGATAATCTGGCCCGCTATACCACCGGCTTTACCGGTGCGGATCTGGAGAACCTGCTTAACGAAGCTGCCTTGATCGCGGCTAGACGCAACCGCAAGGACATCTCCATGTCCGAGGTGGAGGAAGCCTTCGACCGGGTAATCGTCGGTACCCAGAAGAAGAGCAGAGTGATCAGCGAGCGGGATAAGAAGACCGTTGCTTATCATGAGGCTGGCCATGCGATTATCGGCTACTACGAGCGGAATGCCCAGATGATCCACAAGGTAACCATCGTTCCCCGCGGACGCGCCGGCGGCTATGTTATGATGCTGCCGAAGGATGCGGAAGATCCGCTGGTAGTCACTAAAGCGGAGCTGCTTGATCAGATTACCGGCCTGCTGGGCGGACGGGTATCCGAGGAGCTGTTTATCGGCGAAATCGGCACCGGCGCTTATGACGACTTCCGCAAATCCACGGAAATCGCCCGCAGGATGATTGTAGATTACGGCATGAGTGATAAGCTCGGGCCTATGCAGTTCGGCCATACCCAAGGCGGTCAGGTTTTCCTGGGCCGGGATTTAGGGCATGAGCAGAACTACAGCGACGCCATTGCTTATGAAATTGACCTGGAAATCCGCAGCCTTGTGATGCGGTGTTATGCCAGGGCTAAGGAAATCCTTAACCAGCATGCGGAGAAGGTGCATCTGATTGCCCAAACCCTGTTGAATAAGGAGACCCTGGACAAGGATGACATTGTCCAGTTGATTGAACAAGGACATCTGGATGCTGTTCCGGACAGTGGCAGCTCAACACCTGCCGCGGAGAATGCTGATCTGAAGATCAACATTCAGAAGCAGCCGGATGAAGCCGCCCCAGTCAAGCCAACTCTGGATGACCGGGAAGAGCCTAAGGAATAATGAGTCTGACCGGCAGCCTCCCCAGGCTGCCGGTTTTTATTTTTTTGCCTTCAGAATAAGTCCAGTTTCACATTGACACGCGGAATCCGGTTGTGTACAGTAGTTGTAAACTATTCTTAGGCGAATGCACAAAGCTGTTTTCGCCCTTATCTCCGTCACTAGTGCAGGCAACATGCGAAGGAGGTCATTCAATACGATGGAAGCTCTGGCCCGTGCACACAAAGCTGAGCAGGACAGGCTCTTGAAGGAGCGCATTCTTCAATTGAAGAAGGAGCGCAACGCGATTATTCTTGCCCATTATTATCAACGGGATGAGATACAGGAAATTGCCGATTTCCGGGGCGATTCCTTCCTGCTGGCGCAGAAGGCCGCCACTACGGATGCGGATGTCATTGTGTTCTGCGGCGTTCATTTTATGGGTGAATCCGCTAAGATTCTGGCCCCCAACAAGACGGTGATTATTCCCGACGAGCGGGCCGGCTGCCCCATGGCCGATATGGTCAATGTGGATGGCTTGAAGAAGCTTAAAGCACAGCATCCCAATGCCAAGGTAGTAGCATATATCAATACCTCCGCCGAAGTAAAAGCGGAAACGGACATCTGCTGCACCTCTGCCAATGCCATTAAGGTAATTGAATCCGTGGATGCCGATGAAGTAATTTGGGTTCCGGACAAGAACCTTGGGGACTACGTGCAGAAGCAAACCGGAAAGAAGCTGATTATCTGGGAGGGCTATTGCAATACCCATGATATGCTTACCGTCCGGGACGTGGAAGAAATGAGAGCCCAACACCCGGGTGCCCAGTTTGTCGTACATCCCGAATGCCGTCCTGAAGTGGTGAAGCTGGGGGATTTTGTAGGCAGCACCACAGCCATTATCAAGTATTGCAAGGAATCCGATTGTCAGGAGTTTATTGTGGGCACCGAGGATGGGACAGGCTATCAGCTGCGTCTGGACAGCCCCCACAAAACCTTTCATTTCGCAACCAAATATCTGGTATGCCCCAACATGAAGGTTAACAATCTGAAAAAGGTCGCCAAGTGTCTGGAGACGCTGTCGCCTCAGATTTATGTACCGCCTCATATTGCAGATCAAGCACGATTGTCATTAGAGCGCATGCTACTGGTTAAGTAGCATGCGCTACTTCCTTGTTAGAGACAGGTGAATGAGATGATCCCGCGTTATTTGATGGATGTGGATGTGAGCCAGCTGCCCCGAGTGGAGGCGGATGTCATTATTATCGGAGCCGGTATTGCCGGCTTGTTCGCTGCCATTAAGGCGGCAAAAGAGCGCAAGGTGCTGATGATCACCAAGAAGGCGCTCACCGAGAGCAATACCCGTTATGCCCAGGGTGGCATTGCCGCCGTTATTTCCGATGAGGATTCGTTTGCGTACCACCGCCAGGACACGCTGATTGCCGGGGCCGGTCTGTGCGACCATGCCGCTGTGGATGTGCTGGTCCAGGAGGGGCCTGACGGTGTCCGTGATCTGATCAAGCTGGGCACCCAGTTTGACCTGGAGAATGGCGAGCTTGCCCTTACCCAGGAGGGCGCCCACAGCATGCGGCGTATTCTCCATGCCCACGGCGACGCCACTGGCGCGGAGATTGTCAGAGCGCTGTCGGAAAAGGCCTTGAAGCATCCCAACATCGAAATATGGCATGATCATTTTGTCGTTGACCTGATCACCAACCAAGGCGAATGCTGCGGTGCCCTGGTCATCAAACCCTCCGGGGAAAAGGTCATTGTCCACGGTGCCGCCACCGTGCTCTGCTCCGGCGGAGCGGGTCAGCTCTACCGCTACACCACCAACCCTGAGGTGGCCACCAGCGACGGCATGGCGATTGCCTACCGCGCAGGGGCTTCCGTGCGGGACGTTGAATTTATTCAATTCCATCCTACCTCCCTGTGTTATCCCGGCGCTCCCCGGTTCCTGATTTCGGAGGCGGTCCGCGGTGAAGGGGCGGTGCTGCGGAATATCCGCGGCGAGCGTTTTATGGAAAAATACCATCCCCAGCTGGAGCTGGCGCCGCGGGATATTGTTGCCCGGGCCATCGTCAGCGAAATGGAACTCACCAAATCCACCTTTGTATATCTGGACATCACCCATGAATCTGCGGAAATGGTCAAAAACCGCTTTCCTACCATTTATGAAACCTGCATGCAATTTGGTCTTGATTTGGCTACAGACTGGATTCCCGTGGCGCCTGCAGCCCATTACATGATGGGCGGGGTGGAAACGGATCTCTTTGGAGAAACTACCCTCAAACGGTTGTTTGCCTGTGGGGAGGTTTCCTCTACCGGTGTGCATGGGGCTAACCGTCTGGCCAGCAACAGTCTGTCCGAAGCCATTGTTTTCGGCCGGCGGATCGTGAATAAGGTGCTGCAGCTTACAGATAAGGCTCCGCTCCCTGAAGAATTGGAGAACCTCCAGCGCAAGGAGGCCGTCCATCAGGCGATTGTGGAGAAGCGGCTGAAGCTGCAGAAAATCCTGGTCCGTTATGCGGGCTTGAAGCGTAATGCCAAGGGCCTGCAGAAGGGCCATGAAGAGCTGAAGCGGCAGATGCCGATTTTTGATTCCGCCCTGACCAAGCGGGAGGAGCTGGAATTCGCCAATATGCTCACCTGTGCCCTGTTGATTACCCGTGCAGCGGAGATCCGCGAGGAAAGCAGGGGCGGCCATTACCGGGATGATTTCCCGGAAAGGGATGACCTGGTATGGCGCAAGCATGTGGTTTTTAACCGCGAAATAGGTGTAGTAGAGGAGCGTATATCCGATGTCTAACCCTTTCTTGAATATACAGGCCCTGGAAGGCCAGATTCGGTTATGGCTGGAGGAGGATATCGGCTCCGGAGACATTACCACATGGACCACAATACCGGCTGACCGGGATGGCAAGGGTATTATTCATGTGAAGGAGGATGGCGTTCTGGCAGGCATTCCCGTAGCCGAGGCTGTTTTCCGTGTAGTCGATCCCTCCTTGACGTTCCGCCCAGCCCGGGCAGATGGGGATCGGATTACCAAGGGAACGGTGCTGGCTGAGGTGCATGGAAGCATTCGCAGCATTCTATTAGGCGAGCGGCTTGCTCTGAACCTGATGCAGCGGCTTTCAGGCATTGCCACCCGCACCCGTGAATATGTGGATATATTGGACGGGCTCCCGACACGGCTTGTGGACACCCGCAAAACCACACCGGGCCACCGGCTGCTGGAGAAGTACGCTGTCCGTGTAGGCGGTGGACATAATCACCGCTTCGGCCTGTATGATGCGGTGATGATCAAGGACAACCACATCAAGGGCTCCGGCGGTATCGCCCAGGCGGTTGCTGCAGCCCGCAGTCAAATTCCCCACACCATGAAAATTGAGGTGGAAGTGGAAGGGTTTTCCCAATTGGAGGAGGCTATGGCGGCAGGGGCGGACATCATCATGCTGGATAATATGAAGCCGGCCGATATGAGCCAGGCTGTGGGCATTCTGAAAGCCAAAATGCCGCATATTCTGATAGAGGCCTCCGGGAACGTGAATCTGTCCACCCTCCGCGGCATTGCCGAAACGGGAGTGGATGTGATCTCCGTAGGCCGGCTGACCTATTCAGTGCAAGCGCTGGATATCAGTCTGGATTTGAATGAAAGGAAGGCCTGACCCATGATTCTGGTTGTGGATGTGGGCAATACCAACATCGTACTTGGACTGTTCGAGGGCAAAACCCTTGTGCAGGACTGGCGGATCAGCACCAACCGCCAGGCAACTGCAGATGAATATGGCCTGACGCTGTACAGTTTGTTCGCCCATAAGGGAATGGCGCTTGAGTCGGTGGAGGGGGTCATCATTTCCTCTGTTGTACCGCCGCTGATGTTCGCATTGGAAAGCATGTGCCGCAAGTATATTGGCCGCGAGCCTCTTATTGTAGGCCCCGGCATTAAGACAGGATTAAGCGTCCGTTACGAAAATCCCCGGGAGGTGGGCGCCGACCGGATCGTGAATGCAGTGGCAGCGCTGGAACTGTATGGCCCGCCGCTCATCATTGTTGATTTCGGCACGGCCACCACCTTCTGCTATATCGACGAGAAGTCCCAATATATCGGAGGTGCCATTGCTCCCGGCATCGGTATCTCCACGGAAGCCCTGTACCAACGGGCCGCCAAGCTGCCCCGGATTGAGCTGGTGAAACCCAAAAGCACAGTAGGGCGTAATACCGTTACATCCATGCAGGCGGGAATAATCTTCGGCTATGCCGGTCAGGTGGACGGCATCGTCCAGCGGATCAAGGAAGAATTCGGCACCAAACCCACTGTAGTGGCTACCGGAGGGATGGCAGAGCTGATCGCGAAGGAATCCCGGGGGATTGAAGTCATCAACCCCATTCTCACTCTGCAGGGTTTGCAGCTCATTTACGAGCGCAACCGCCCTTAGCTAATGCTTACGATGCAGGCTTTTCTAACGAAAAGCCCTTAGTTTATGCTTACGATGCAGGCATTCCTAAAGGAATGCCCTTAGGAGGTATCATGGATAACGTATTGATCAGAGCAACGGCCTGGAACGGCCAGGTCCGCGCTTTTGCTGCCAGAACAACACAAATTGTAGAGGAATGGAAAGAACGCCATCAAGCCTCCCCAACTGCTGTCGCCGCATTGGGCCGTTCCATTACGGCAACTGCCATGATGGGTGCCATGCTGAAGGGCGAGGAGCGGCTGGTGGTGCAGGTCAAGGGCGGCGGTCCCATCGGACAGATTGTGGTAGACGCTAATGCCCGGGGTGAAGTCAGGGGATATGTTGACGAGCCTCAGGTAGAAGTAGGCCCCAATGCAGTTGGCAAGCTGGATGTTGCCGCAGCTGTAGGTACGGACGGATTTTTGTATGTGACGAAGGATTTGGGTATGAAGGAGCCTTACCGCGGCAGCGTGCCCATTGTGTCCGGTGAACTGGCAGAGGACTTTACGTATTACTTCGCCAAATCGGAGCAAACACCGTCTGCAGTGGCGCTGGGTGTCCTCTTTGGCAAAGGCGATTACCAGGTGAAAGCGGCGGGAGGCTTCATTATTCAGCTTCTACCGGGTTTGTCCGACGAGGAAATCGGCGAGATTGAAGATAAGCTTTCGGCGCTGCCCCCCTTTACCAGTCTGCTGGAACAGGGGTTGGAGCTGGATGAAATATTGGCAACGGTTCTGGGCACCGTCAAGATCCTGGATACGACGGAGCTTTCCCTCACCTGCAAGTGTTCCCGGGAAAAGGTTAAGGACACCCTCGTCAGCCTGGGGACAAAGGAGCTGGAGAGCCTGCTTGCGGAAGACGGGCAAGTGGAGCTCAAATGCCATTACTGCAATGAGGCTTATCTGTTTCAGGAGCCGGAGCTGCGCGGCGTGATTGAGCACATCAGAAACGCAGAGGGGAATTAGAGAATAGCAGGCAGCTGCCAAGGATAAGAGCTTAAGACAGAAAGACATCCGGGAGATCAATGCGCCACCAGGGGATGTAAAGAGGAGAATGGGATGAGAAACATCAAGCTGTTATGGGGGCTTGTCGGCTGTCTGGGGGCAACAGTTTTGGTGCTGGGCCTAATGCTCGCGAGGGACGGGACTGCCGGCAGCGACGAGGGAATTCCGCCTGACCCTTCTGTGGGAGAGCGGATAGTAGCCAGAGTCGGCAGCAAAGAGTTCAAGCTGAGCATTCTGGAGCAGCAGCTGCTCCAGAAATATGGAGCGGAGCTCTTGGGGCAGCTGTTGGACCAGGAGGTTCTGCGCCTGGAGGCAGAGGAGCAAAAGATCAAGATCAGCCGGGAAGAGCTGGATGTGGAGCTGGCCCGTATGACCCAGGGATATGACAGCGAGGAGCAGTTCTACAACTCGATGAAAAGCCAGCTGAACATGTCCAAAGAGGATATCCGGGAGGATGTGTACTACAAGCTGATTTTAGAGAAAATCGCAACGGCTGCAGTAACGGTAAGTGATCAGGAGATCAACCAGTATATGAAAGAGCACCCGGAAGAGTTTGCTGTTTCCTCCCAACTGCGGATCCAAAAAATTGTCAGCCAGACAGAGGATCAGGCCAAACGGACGCTGGAGCTGGCGCACTCCGGCAAGGACTTCGGACTTTTGGCCAAGGAGCGTTCTCTGGATACCTCCACCTCCTCGGACGGCGGAGATTTGGGCTGGCTGGAGGACAATGACCCATTTGTTCCCCAGGAGCTTCTGAAGGCGGCACGCAAGATGAAGGTCGGCGATGTCTCCGGCCCCATTAAGACAGCTGAAGGTTATACGGTGATCAAGCTGAAGGACAAGAAGGACGTCAGCAAAGGAACACCGGAGGAGATCAAGAAGAATGTGCACCGGATTTTGGCTCTCCAAAAGGCGCCTCCGCTTGCGGACATTACCCAGACCCTGAGGGTGAAATATAAGGCTGTGATTGAGGACTCCGAACTGGCTCTTTGAGCCTGGGGGTCCTTTTGGTTTTCTGCCTATTTTGGGATATGATTGGAGGAGCGGGCAAAGATTTTTTCAATTTGGTCTTTTCTCGAGAAATCCAGTTGACAATTTGAGCCTGGCTTGATAATATGTAGACAGATAATACCTAGTAGAATACTCGGAATATCCATACAATCTCAGGAGGGATTTGGACATGGCTAAGTTAGTTCAGAATATCACGGATTTGATCGGCGATACACCGCTTGTACGCTTGAACAGGATTGTCCCTGAAGACAGTGCGGAAATCTATGTGAAGCTGGAATACCAAAACCCCGGCTCCAGTGTAAAGGACCGGATTGCCATCAGCATGGTAGAGGTTGCCGAGAAGGAAGGCAAGCTGAAGGCAGGCGATACTATTGTAGAGCCGACCTCAGGCAATACGGGTATCGGCTTGGCCATGGTGGCGGCGGCCAAGGGCTATAAGGCTATTCTGGTTATGCCGGAAACCATGTCCCTGGAACGTCGGAACCTGCTGCGCGCGTACGGCGCCCAACTGGTGCTGACTCCGGGAGCTGAAGGCATGAAGGGTGCGATCCGTAAAGCCGAAGAGCTTGCTGCGGAGAACCCGAACTACTTTATCCCCCAACAATTCAAGAATCCGGCCAACGTCAAGGTTCACCGTGAAACCACCGGCCCGGAAATCGTCGAAGCCATCAAGGGCTTTGACGGCAAGCTGGATGCCTTCGTTGCAGGCATCGGCACCGGCGGCACCATTACCGGTACCGGCGAAGTGCTGAAGCAGAATTTCCCGGGCATTAAGATTATTGCCGTAGAGCCCAGCGCATCTCCGGTGCTGTCCGGCGGCAAACCAGGTCCCCACAAGATTCAGGGCATCGGCGCAGGCTTCGTTCCGGATATTCTGGATACCGAAATTTATGATCAGATCATTCCTGTAGATAACGACGATGCCTTCGAAACCTCCCGCCGCGTGGCTAAGGAAGAAGGCATTCTGGGTGGTATTTCCTCCGGGGCAGCCATTTTTGCAGCTCTCCAAGTCGCAAAGCAGCTGGGCAAGGGCAAACGTGTGATTGCCGTCCTGCCGTCCAACGGCGAGCGCTACCTGAGCACACCGCTGTACAGCTTCGAGGACTAATCTGAACAAACATACAAAAAAAGCTTGTCCGGGTGATCTGCCCAGGCAAGCTTTTTCTAATGGATAAAGAGAAACCATTCGCTCCTCTTCATCCGCTCCTTACGCCTTGAATGTATCGACAAATGTCTTCAGTCGCATCATGTTGTCCAAATTGGAACGGGAGCTTTCCTTCATCTGGTTGAGGTCGTGAAGGATGACGCCGGATTGGGTGCTGATTCCCTCCAGGGATTGAGCGCTTGCTGCAATCCGCTCCGCAACATCAGTGGTCTGCCGCGTAACCTCCACGGAAGAGGCGCTGATCTCCTGGGAGGTGGCGGACAGCTCCATCATCACATTCTGAATGTGGTTGGCATCCTCCAGATACTTTCCGCTGTGCTCCATCAGCGATTCATAGCTTTCCAGGACATCCCGCTCAATAAAGAAGGTAATCCCCAGCGAGGATTGCACCAGGGTCTCCACGGAGTTGGTGATGGTTACCGCCAGCCCCTCAATCCGCTTGACGGTGGATTCCGTATGCTCTGCAAGCTTGCGGATTTCCGAAGCCACCACTGCAAAGCCGCGGCCTGCTTCACCGGCCCGGGCACTCTCGATAGCCGCATTCAGGGACAGCAGATTAATCTGGCTGGCTATGCCGGAGATTTCCTGGGACAAGGCACCGATTTCCTTCACATTCTCCAAATGGAGAATGGCCTTGTCCATGTCATTCTGGGTGGCTTCGTACATTTCCCTAGTCCGCTCTATGGAATTGGCGGAATGCTCCTGGAGCATCCGGGCCCGGTCGCTGACTTCATTGGTCAAGGAGGCTGCATCCTCTGTCCGTGAGGCAATGGAGCCAATGGCCTGCTCCACCTGGGTCATGGCCACCGCGATCTGGTCGGCAGCCTGGGCGACAAATTCCATGGTCGCTGTCATTTCCCGGGTTTGAGCATCGGTATCCTGGGCGATGACCTTAACTTCATCGGTGAGATCATCCATCTCGCCGATATGGACGGTAATCCGGTCTGTGGCGGCGCTGGCCTCCTGCACAAAGCCGCGCACCTGACCGGTCCATTCGTTCAGGGCACCGGCCACCTGCCCGGTTTCGTCCCGGGTGGTCACCGGAATCTCCCGGATGGTGTACCGGTTTTGCTCGTCCTTCCGGAAGGAGCTGGCGATTTCCAGAAGGGGCTTGGATATGCGGGAGCTGATCCAATATCCGATAATGGCCATAATGGCGCAAATTCCGGCAATGAACAGGACGGTCGCCATTATACTGGATTTCAGGTCATTATTTAGCTGAATTCGCTTGGTTTCCACCATACCCTGCAGATCATCCACATAGTTGCCTGTGCTGATGACCCACTTATACGGTTCAAAATAGCGGGAATAGGCCCGCTTCAAGGTCACCTTGGTTCCACCTTCGGTCAACGGCTTTTCCCACAGATACTGGGTGTAGCCGTCATCGGTTTCTGTTGTGGCGGCTTTGATAATGCCCTGAATCAATGCGGTTCCTTCCGCATCCTTCACCTCCAGGCGGTTGGTCCCCTCTTGATCCGGTGACATGGGATGGGCAATGAGAATACCGTCAGTCCGGTCAATCCAGAAGTAGCCACTTTCCCCATAACGCAGGCTTTTCACTGCCTTGCGGGCGGAATTTTGCGCATCCTCATTGGTAATGATGTTATTGGCCGCCTGGCGGTGGTAGGACTCCAGCAAATAATAAGCGGTGTCCACCTGGTTCTTGATCATGACGTCGTACTGCTGGAACAGATCCGTTTCATACCGCTCCAGCTCCCGGTCCGTATTTTTCTGCAGCATGGCAATATTGTACCAACCGAATAATCCGGTAAGGATCACGCTGCTTAAAACAAATGGTAAAAGAATTTTAAACCTAATCCGCCTCACCTGTAACACTCCCTGCTCTTATGTAGTGGCTTGCATAAAACGAATTTAAACTTAATTATAGAATAATCGTCCCTCCTTTTAAATCGGGCGGAGAAGCAGACTTTAAGAATTGTGTGACCATTGGCCATTTGTTAAAATGGGAGAAAGCTTTGCGACACGTGAAGGAGGACAACCTGTTGACTGCAACCACGCTGCAGGATTGGCTGCGCTGGACACCGGCGTACACCATGCTGCCGTACATCGAGGCCCATTCTCTGGAGGGGATTCCCGCCCAATGGGATGGCCTGTGGAGCCGCTCCGGACAACCGGCGTTTGTGCTGGAAAGCGGCAAGGGAGGCCGCTATACCATTGCCGGCTGCACACCGGCTTCCATGATCGAAGGCAAGGGGGCGGAAGCTGCCATAACGGATTGGTCCGGCACGGACTTGCGGAAGGAGCTGCGGACGGGCAGCCCGCTATCCCTGATCCGGGAATGGATGAGCCCATTCCAGGCTCCAACCGTGCCCGGAGCGCCCAAAATATGCGGCGGAGCTGTAGGGTATCTGAGCTATGATGTAGTCCGCCATCTGGAGAAGCTGCCGGAGTCTGCGCGGGATGACTTGGGCATATCCGATTATGTGATGCTCCGCTTCGAGGAGCTGTGGGTGGCCGATTTGCAGGAGAGGAAGCTTTACTGCTGCGTCCATACCCCTGCACAGCTGCAGGCGGGGGAAGAGGAAACGGAGCGCCTGTACCACAAGGCCGCAGAGCGGGCTTCTGTCTTGAAGAGAGAGTGGGACCGGCTTGTGCGGGCAGGAGAGGAGGAGAGTGCCTGCCGGCGTTTGGCCAGAATGCGGGATATTGTGAGCGGGCAGGACTTGTCCATTGACTTGGAAACGATGGAGGGGCTGAAGCGGGATTTCGGCAAGGATGATTTTATGAATGCCGTGGAGAGAATCCGGGATTACATTGCCGCAGGGGATGTGTTCCAGGTGAATCTGGCAGTCCGCCAGAGCCGTCCGCTCATCTCCCGGCCTGCCCATATTTACGAATGGCTGCGCGTTCTGAACCCTTCGCCTTATATGGGTTACCTGCGGCTGCCCGGCTTCGAGCTGGTGTCGGCATCGCCCGAGCTTCTGGTGCAGCTGGAGGGAAGCACGGTCCGCACCCGGCCTATTGCGGGAACCCGCCGCCGTGGAGCCTCAGAGGAAGAGGACCGGCGGATGCGGGACGAGCTTCTGGCCAATGAAAAGGAACGGGCTGAGCATATTATGCTGGTGGATCTGGAACGCAATGATCTGGGGCGGATTTCGCGGTACGGCACGGT
Organism: Paenibacillaceae bacterium; assembly: GCA_029256065.1. GTDB lineage: Bacteria > Bacillota > Bacilli > Paenibacillales > NBRC-103111 > Paenibacillus_AR. Next base: position 3,118 of record JAQSYT010000099.1, on the reverse strand, counting down.
GAAGGTGACAGAGCTGATGGGGATCGAATACTACTCCCACGTGATGCACATCGTCTCTGAGGTGACGGGCGAGCTGGCGGAGGGGAAGGATGCATACGATGTTATCGCCGCCGCATTCCCTGGCGGAACCATAACCGGAGCCCCCAAGGTGAGAACCATGGAGATTATCGAGGAGCTGGAGCCGGTACGGCGGGGACCCTACACCGGGTCCATCGGGTGGATTGACTACAACGGCAACATGGAATTTAATATAGTTATCCGCACGCTGCTGGCCCTGGAGGGTCAGGCATATGTGCAGGCCGGAGCGGGAATTGTGATTGACTCGGTGCCGGAGCGGGAATATAAGGAATCGCTCTCCAAGGCTAAGGCGCTTTGGAAGGCGGTAGAGTACAGCGAGCAGCACCGTTTGTGGGATGAGGAACAAATGAAGAAGGAGGCGGACAACCAATGATTCTGGTGATTGATAATTATGATTCTTTTACTTACAATCTGGTGCAATATCTGGGGGAGCTGGGCGAGGAGGTGCAGGTGCGCCGTAATGACGAAATCGGTCTGGAGGACATTGCAGCGCTTAAGCCGGATCACATCCTGATCTCTCCCGGACCGTGCACGCCCAACGAGGCGGGAATCAGCCTGGCGCTGATTGAGCGGTTTAAGGGAGAAATCCCTATTCTCGGCGTTTGTCTGGGCCATCAATCCATCGGCCAGGCCTTCGGCGGCGACGTAATCCGGGCCGAACGGCTGATGCACGGCAAAACCTCAGAGATTCACCATGACGGCAACGGACTGTTCCGGGACCTGCCCAATCCGTTTACGGCCACCCGCTACCATTCCCTGATTGTGAAGCGGGAAACTCTTCCCGATTGTCTGGAGATTACCGCCTGGACAGAAGAAGGGGAGATTATGGGCTTGCGGCATAAGGAATATGCCATTGAGGGCGTCCAGTTCCATCCCGAATCCATTATCACCCAGAACGGGCACAAGATGCTGGCCAATTTCCTGGGGCACCCGGCGTCGCAAGGAGCGAAGTAAATGATTATTGCTATGAACGGCGCCTTGTGCGCGTCGGATAAGGCCGTGATCTCCGTTTATGATCACGGTTTTCTGTATGGTATGGGTGTTTTCGAAACCTTTCGCACCTATAATGGGCATCCTTTTTTGTTGGCGGCGCATCTGGAACGGCTTGCTGCCGCAGCACGAGAGCTGGGCATCCCCTATGAAACGGACGAAGCTCGCCTTGCCGCACTGGTGCAGGAGCTTCTCCAAGCCAACGGTTTGGAGGACGCCTACTTCCGCTTGAGCGTATCAGCTGGAGAGGAGCCCTTGGGCTTGCCCGGGGACACCTACAGCCGCCCGGCAGAGATTCTGTATGTGAAGCCGCTGCCACCTGAGCGGGATGCTGCCGTGTGGGCAGCCGGACGGCCGCTTCAGCTGCTGGAGACCCGCAGGAACACGCCGGAGGGGGAACGCCGGCTGAAATCCTTTCATTATATGAATTCCATTTTTGGCAAAAGGGAGCTTTCACGCTATTCCTGGGCCCAAGGGGCGGAGGGGCTGTTTCTGGATGACTGCGGCTTTGTCTCCGAGGGTACGGTCAGCAATCTCTTCTTCATTCAGGGAGATACGCTGTATACTCCCGCGGCGGAAACCTGCATCCTGGAGGGAATTACCCGGGAATGGGTGCTCCGTCATGCGTCAGAGGCCGGCATGGAAGTGGAAGATGAGGGCTTTTATACCTGGGAGATGCTGCTGGAGGCGGATGAAATCTTTTTGACCAACTCGATTCAGGAAATTATGCCGGTTACCAGCCTGTATGATCCCGAAGGAAATGGCTTGGTCATCGGCGGAGGGGCTGCGGGGGACCGGACGCGCCAGCTTGCGCTGCATTACCGTCAAGCCGCCGAAGCGGGAGGGAACACCTGATGGATCCTCGCTTTCTGGACTGCCGCGGCAGGGGGCTTCCCTTAGGGGAGCGAACCCTGATTATGGGTATCTTGAATGTGACGCCGGATTCCTTCTCGGACGGGGGACGGTATAATACGGTGGAGGCCGCAGTAGTCCAGGCTCGCAAGCTGGTGGAGGACGGAGCGGATATTCTGGACATCGGCGGTGAATCCACCCGTCCCGGCTCGGCGGCTGTTCCCTTGGAGGAGGAGCTGCAGCGGATTATTCCGGTGATTGAAGCGGTCTCCCGGGAGCTGGACACGCCCATTTCCGTGGATACCTACAAGCCGGAGGCCGCCAAGCTGGCCTTAGAGGCAGGGGCCTCCATTATCAATGACATCTGGGGCTTCCGCCGCGATCCGCGGATGGCGGAGGTTGCCGCAGCCTATGGTTGTCCCGTTATTCTGATGCATAACCGGGAAGAGGCGGTTTACGGTGATTTCTTGGCCGATGTGAAGCGGGATTTGCTGGAATCCGTCTCAATTGCCCGGGAAGCCGGAGTAGATCCGTCCCGGATTATCCTCGACCCCGGCATCGGCTTCGCCAAAAACCAGGCGGAGAACCTGTATATGCTCCGTCATTTAGGAGAGCTTGCCGCGCTGGGCTACCCGGTGCTGCTGGGCACCTCACGCAAGCGGGTAATCCGCAATGTGCTGGATGTGGGAACCGATGAAGCGGATGCGGGTACGGCAGCAACTGTTGCATGGGGGATCGCCCAGGGTATGAATATTATGAGAGTCCATGATGTGCTGGGTATGTCGCGGGTGGCCAGGATGACAGACGCCATCGTTCATGCGGAATTGTAAGACAGCTCTAGAGAGACAGCCAGTCAGGAGGCGGCAATGGTATGGACCGGATGGTATTGAATGGCATGGAGTTCTTTGGTTATCACGGGGTATTCCCGGAGGAAAATAAGCTGGGACAGCGGTTTTATATCGATGTGGAAATGTTTCTGGATTTGCAGGAGGCAGGCCGGGCAGACGACATCTCCCTTACTGTCAACTATGCGGAGGTCTACGGGACAGTGAAGGGGATTGCCGAAGGGCCGCCTTTCCGCCTGATTGAGGCTCTGGCCGAACGAGTTGCATCTGATCTTCTGCAAACTTATACTAGTATTTATGAAATTGCCGTGCGGGTGACCAAGCCCCATCCTCCGTTTGAAACCCATTTCGAC
>JAQSYT010000469.1 GCA_029256065.1 Paenibacillaceae bacterium | reverse complement strand
TGGGTTTTGTTGTATTCCTGATTCTGGTTGTGGTGCAGTTTATCGTGATCACCAAGGGCTCCGAGCGGGTGGCTGAGGTTGCAGCCCGCTTTACGCTGGATGCGATGCCCGGCAAGCAGATGAGTATCGATGCCGACCTGAATGCGGGCATGATTAATGAAACGCAAGCCCGTGAAAGACGGCAGAAGATTGAACGCGAGGCAGACTTTTACGGTGCCATGGACGGTGCGAGTAAGTTCGTCAAGGGCGATGCCATCGCCAGTATTATTATTCTGATCATCAACCTGGTAGGCGGTTTGATTATCGGTATGATCTATCACGGAATGGGTGTTGCAGAAGCTGCCGCCCTGTTTACCCAAATGTCTATCGGTGACGGTCTGGTCAGCCAGATTCCGGCGTTGATGATCTCCACTGCTTCCGGCTTGATTGTAACTAGAGCCAACTCGGACGGCAATCTGGCTACAGACCTCGCCGGCCAATTGCTTCAGAATCCCAAGCTTCTGTTTATCGTTGCAGGGACCATTGCTTTGCTGGGCATCGCCACACCTATTGGCATTCTGATTACCTTCCCTGTGGCAGCAGTGCTTGTGTTCGGCGCCTTCCGGCTGCAGAAGAACCTCAACCTGAAGCTGGTGGAGGATGAAAAGGCGGAGGAGCAGCAGCAAATCGAAGAGGTGCGCAGTCCGGAAAGTGTTATCAGCCTGCTGCAGGTGGATCCGATTGAATTCGAATTCGGCTATGGCTTAATTCCTCTAGCAGATACCCAGCAGGGAGGAGATTTGCTGGACCGGATTATCCTGATCCGTCGACAATGTGCGCTGGAATTAGGCATAGTAGTGCCTGTTATCCGAATTCGCGACAATATTCAATTAAAACCGAATGAATATGTCATAAAAATTAAAGGAAATTCGATAGCCCGCGGTGAATTACTACTTAATCACTACTTGGCCATGAGTCCGGGGTTTGATGATGAGTCCATTTCGGGAATTGAGACTATGGAGCCCGCCTTTGGGCTGCCTGCATTGTGGATCGATGACTCTACGAAGGAGCGGGCTGAGATGTCCGGGTACACCGTGGTGGATCCTCCTTCCGTAGTAGCGACTCATTTGACTGAGATTATTAAACGCCATGCTCACGAGCTCATTGGCCGTCAGGAAACCAAGGCGCTGGTGGAGAACGTAAGAGAAAGCTACCCGGCTTTGGTGGACGAGCTGATCCCCAATGTTGTTACGGTTGGCGATCTGCAGAAGGTTCTTTCTAAGCTTTTGAAGGAGAAGATATCTGTCCGGGATTTGGTAACGATAATGGAGACTTTGGCTGATTACGGCGGATATACCAAGGATCACGATATATTAACGGAATACGTCAGACAAGCCTTGTCCCGCCAGATTACCCAGCAATATGCCGGCGGCAGCGATGCGTTGAAGGTGATTACAGTAGGACCCTCCTTAGAAAAGAAGATCGCCGAATCGGTCCAGCAGACGGACCAGGGCTCTTATTTGGCTCTTGATCCTTCATCTTCCCAGACGATCTTCCACAAGCTGAATGAGCAAGTGACAAGAGCCGTACAGGGCGGGCTCCAGCCTGTCATTCTCACCTCGCCGACCATACGCATGTATTTGCGCCAGCTCCTGGAGCGGACTCTACAGGATATCCCGGTATTGTCGTACAGCGAGCTTGAACCGAATGTCGAAATTCAAAGCATGGGAGTTGTGAATCTATGAGGGTAAAACGATATGTTGTAGATTCCATGCCCGACGCCCTTGCGCAGATTCGGACGGATTTAGGCAAGGATGCTGTTATTCTGAATACCAAAGAAATCCGCTCAGGCGGGTTTTTGGGGTTATTCAGCAAGAAAAAAATAGAAGTGATCGCTGCGACGGATGCCCTTGGCAAGGCTGATTCCAGACCGAAAACCGCACCGATCCAACGAGCCGGGGCCACGCAATCCGCGGCCCCTGTCGCTGTTTTGGAGCAGCCGAGGGCATCCAAGGCGGACCGCGCAGCGGATTTATTGGAGTCCATAGAACGGCTGGCCGGCAAGGAGCAGGCACGGCTTGAACCGGAGCCAATGCCCAGGCCTGTGGTACCGCTGAGTCTCGGCGCGGCTGCTTATGGCAGTAAGGCGTCATTGTCTCCTGCAGCCCCTGCTCCTATTCCCGCTCCAGCTCCCGCGGCAGAACCGGCAGCTTCCTTCAAGCCTGTGGAATCCCGCAGAAAAATGGAGGAGGCTCTCCCGGAGGATCCGGTGCTAAGTGAATTGCGGGCAATGAAGCAGATGATGAAAAGCCTGTCGCAGACTGGCTCTGCCATACCTGAGCCCCATCCGGTTTTGGCTGCTTTAGAAGCCAGGCTGTTGGAGCAGGAGGTTCTTCCGGAGTTAGCCAAGGAAGTGGTCAGAACAATCGAAGAGGCTTTGGCAGACGAGGAAGAAGGCATGACCCCGGTGCGTGTGGCTTCCTTGGCCACAGAGAAGCTTAAGGAAATCTTGGGGGATCACCCCCGGAAGCCGCTTCAGCCGGAAACCCGGATCGCCCATTTTGTGGGGCCAACCGGCGTAGGCAAAACCACTACCATCGCTAAGCTGGCTGCAGAACAAGTGCTGCGGCACCGCCGGAAGGTGGGTTTTATCACCTCCGACACGTACCGGATTGCGGCTGTTGAGCAGCTGAAGACTTATGCGACCATTCTTGGCATCCCGCTGGAGGTTGTCTTTTCCCCCCAAGACCTCAAGAAGGCCTTCGACAACCTAAAGGATTGCGATATTGTGTTTATGGATACCGCCGGACGCAACTTCCGCAATGAAATGTATGTATCCGAATTGAATGCCCTGCTGCAAGGAGGTCCCAGAAGCGAAACCTTCCTGGTGCTGAGCCTGACCATGAAGTACAAGGACATGAAAGCAGTTGCCGAGAACTTCTCGCGGTTCATGCTGGATAAGGTGCTTCTTACCAAGAAGGACGAAACGGAGACCTTCGGTCCGATCTTAAACCTGCTTCATGAATATCCGTTGGCGTTATCCTACATGACGACAGGACAAAATGTCCCCGACGACTTCAATGTGGTGAGTGAGGATGAACTGATTGCCTTGATACTGGGGGAACAGGCAGATGAATGACCAGGCGCAGATGCTTCGGGATTT
>JAQSYT010000098.1 GCA_029256065.1 Paenibacillaceae bacterium | reverse complement strand
GACTGCTGGATCAGCTCGGCAAATTTGGGAATCAGGACGGGAGGCAGGTTATCTACGCAAAAGAATCCCAGATCCTCCATGCTTTGCACGGCAATGGTTTTGCCGGCGCCTGACATGCCGGTTATGATGACAAGCAGCGCCTGCTCCATCCGGTCCTCCATGGCGGGCTTCCTCCTCTTTCCTAACATTCTATGCAATACGGACGGGAATGTATAACGGCCTATTCCAACCGTGGACAAGACTTTTTCTGTATTTGACCGGGACAGCTTACTCCAGCATCAGGCCTGCTGCGCCGACAACACCTGCGTCATTGCCGAGAGTAGCAGGAACGATGTCTACGCCGGTTTGGGCATGCTCAGGCGTATATTTCTTGAACGTTTCACGGATAGGCTCGAACAGAATCTCCCCTGCCTTGGAAACACCGCCGCCAACAATAAACCGCTGGGGATTCACAATAACAGCCATACCTGCCATAGCACGGCCCAAATAATAAGCAGCCCGGTTAATAATCCGCAGTGCCACTTCATCGCCGGCTTTGCCCGCATCGAACACATCCTTGGCGGTAATGGGATTCACCAGTGCCAGCGCCGTACGGTCGCCCCGTTCTACAGCATCCTTAGCCATCCGCACAATGCCGGTTGCCGAGGATACGGTTTCCAGACAGCCTTTTTGACCGCAGGTACAAGCAACAGCCTCCAAATCGGAAACAATGGACACATGGCCCAGCTCTCCGGCCATCCCGCCGAAGCCCTCGTAAATTTTACCATTAATTATAATACCGCCGCCTACGCCCGTTCCCAGTGTGTAGCACACGCAATTGTCGATACCCCGTCCTGCTCCGCCCCAAGCCTCGCCCAGTGCAGCCACATTGGCATCATTGTTGATTCTTACAGGGACACCCAGCTTCTCCTCCAGAATATCCTTCGCCGGCACATTGCGCCAGTTCAGATTATTGGAAAACTTAATGAAGCCTTTGGGAATATCAAGAAAACCGGCCATGCCTGCGCCAACACCAGCCACCTGCTCCCATTCATACGGGGATTCCGCTACAGCATTGCGCACATACTCGGCGATCCGTTCCATTCCCGCCTCTGCGCCTTCCTCCGCTTTCGTCGGTGCTTCATATGTATGCACCAGCTTGCCTTCCGCGTCGCATACACCTACCTTAATGGTGGTTCCGCCCAAATCCACACCCACATAAATCTTCTCCGACATCGAGACCGTCACCTCAAACGAATAGTAGTTTTGCTTCTGTTCCCACTATAAGCCAAGGCCTCCGGCAGGTCAAGAACCGATCCTGTGCCATCGCCGCGGCACCCGGACCCGGCAAAGAAGCCGCCTGATGGCGGCTTATTCTGGCGGCAGGGGCAGAAGCTCACCCCTGTTAGCCGGTATTCCACTCCTTACTAATCGAGCTGATGGACACGGAGGAAGTACGTTGTCAGCCTGCTCTACCGTTACAACCGGCTCTCACTAGTCCGGCTGCGGATAACAGAGCACCGGCTTACTGTCATTCGCCCAATGGTCAAACCCGTTGTACCCGTATTCGTGGCTGCGGGTATAACGGCGGAACCGTTCCTCCGGCCGGGGATCCCAGTCGGTTAAGCCGCCTGGCGCAGTGTCCCGGGGCGGGGATGCGGGACCCTCCCCGTTGCCGTTACAAACGGCGGCACAGTATTCGTAGACAGCCTCCGGATCGGCGGCCTCATCTTCATACACATGCTGCTGCCCTTCATAAACCAGGACGAAGCCGTCTTCACCGCGTGTCCGGCGGTACAACCGGTAGCCGGTCGCCCCCAGCTGCCAGCCCCATGTCAGCCGGAAGCCGCGTTTCGTCCGCGCAATTCGCAGCCCGTCCGCCCGTTCCGGAGGCTCCCCGGTGACGTACACAGGATAATCATCGCTCCAGGCCCCCTCCCGGTCCCGGTTAACAGCCCGTATCCGCACATGGCGCTTTATACCGTTGGTCCCGTTAAGCCGCCATGACAAGGGATGGGTAGTGTCCGGAGAGACGACTGATCCGGTAATCCAGCGCTTACCGCCGTCTTCACTAACGGCGATTTCATACCCTTCAGCCCATACAGCAGGCTCCCAGACCAGCTCGGCTGAGCCTGACGCAGCCCGGTAGCCTGCTACCTGCACCGCGGCAGGGACCGGCAGCCGCTGCGTCCATTCCCATCGGCCGCGGCCTGCCGGCAGCCGGAACGAAATGCAGCGTCCATTGGTATCCGGGAGATCAAGGGGAACCCCGTTGACATACAACCGGTACAGCGCGCCACGCAGCGGTTCAGGCAGGGTCAGCGTTACCACAGCTCCGCCGCGGCCGGTATACCCGCCGCTGAGCTCGGGACCATTACGGACGAAGGAGAAGCCTGCCGCCGGCAATTCACTGGAGGATTCCTCTAAGGCGGCTGTCTCCATCAAAACGCCGGCTGCACCAATGCGCGAGCCGCTGAATATCGCCGCTTCCGCCTTCTCTGCGCTGTATATACGGACAATACCCGCATGGCCCGTGAAAGAAATGCCGCCTTCATCGAACATCACCGCAGCCTCATCCCGGAACACGAAGTCGCGCCGGTCGTTCAATGTCACAACAGCTCCGTAGGACGTGGCCTCGACCCCCAGCAAATAGCCGTAGTCACCCTTGCGGTGAGGAGAAACCAGCGTCAGGAAATGACCGCTCCCGTCGTAATATTTTCCCTTTGATTCGTCGTTGACGTTGCGGTAAGCGCCCGGTCCAAGCTCAGCCGGGATGCCTGGCGCTGTGTCATAGCCCGATACGCCCGGCTTTAGCTGGCAAATGTTCGGGAACGGATCCCGCTCATGCACGAACCAGGCAAAACGTCCTCTGACCCGCATATCTCCTACCTGGTCGTAGATGACGATGTAGTCACTCCCGGACATCAGCACGCTCCGCGAATGGTAGGCGGGGCTGGCCTGCGGGCCTGCCAGCACACAGGCAAACTGGGCAAAGCCGAAATCCAGCAGCGGCTCGGTCAGCTCACGGCGTCCAATACTGCGGAACTCATGGCCGGACAAAACACCGAAGTTACAGCAGGCCTGCACATCGCCCATGTTATCGTCCCCAACATCCTCCTTGCGGTTGAAGCTGAGCCGTTTGCCCTCCGCATAGTAGGTGATCACCCCGCAGCCGCCTTGTCCCGCACGTCCCCACCGGTAGTTGGGACCTTCATCAATCTGCTGCAGGTGCACAGAGGCTTCCGATGCCCCGTCCACCCCAGCCCGCAGAATGAAGCAGTAACCGGTGTATTTAGCTGAACGAAGCGGCGGCCGCGTACCGGTGTTGCTGTCGTAGGGGGCATCGTGGGCGCCGCGCCAGATGTCCGTATTGAACTCCCGCTCCGCGTAGCCCCGGGCACCCGCAGGACTTACCCGGAGCAGATGCTCGGCCAGCAGCGGCTCAATGGTACGCAAGCCGAAGGCAGCCGTCCGCAGCTCCAGCGGAGCGGCATAATCGTCCACGTGACCGCCGGCATGGGCGCCCTGTGACGGTACGTGACGGCGGCCCTCCACCGGGGCAGTCAGCGCATTCAGCAGCCAGGACAGCCACTTGGTGTAATTGGGATAAGCGACCGGATGCTCCCCCCATACCCGCTGGATAGCCGCAACCGGATTCAGCATCGCCTTCAGATTGTAGAGCGTGTAGCAAGCCAGATTTTCCGTATGCCTGCCTCCCAGGGCATCCCATTCAGCAACCTCCGGCCGCACATGATACTTCACATTCAGTGCCATCGACCGTTCGAAGTCCTCTTTCCACCGCCGCGCATGTGGATGTCCGGGAAACAGCGCCGCCGCCAGGGCGGGGACGCTTCTCACGTCAACGAGAAAATTGGGATGCCCGGCCAGCATTTTCAGCACCGGCATAAAACCCTCCTCATTATGAGCGTACGCCATAAATGCGAAGCAGGCCTTCAGCCGGCGGAACTGGCTGGGCTCCATGGCGGGGGCAGCCAGGTCGAAGGTGGAGGCCCAGGTATAAAATTCCCGTGCGGCCACCGGGCTCAGCTCCCCCGGCCTGTGCAGGCAAAACGAAAGGCGTTCAACGATGGCTTCCATATCCTCAGGCGCCGGCTTAACCGTGCTGTAGCCGAACCAATTGTGCATCCGCCGGGGCAGCCGCTCCTCGCGGAACAGCCGGGGATACTCCGCCTGGCGTTCCTCCCAATCAAGTGCCCAGTCCTTGACCTTATCAAGGGATAGAAGCTCGTGCCACAGCCACAGCTCGTCGGCATACGATCCGCCGCCGGACACAGCAAGCTCCCGATCAGCCGGGTACAATGCAATCGCCGTAGAGCGTGTCCCCTCCGCCAGCGGATACTCCCAGCTTAGCGTCTGAGAGCGCCTCGACCAATGAAAGCGGAGCGCCAGCTCCGGCGGTGAGCCCCATAAGGCATATTTGCCGTTGTCCCAGAAGCCGCTGTCTTTGACAAAAACAGCGGCCTCCAGCCGCTCATCGGCAAAGGCCGCAGCCTTGGCCTGCTGCCAGCAGACAGCGTTATCATAGGGCTTCAGCCGAAACGGCAGCTCGCCGTTCCCGTCCAGGTAACGGTCGATGGGCTCTGCTCCCCGCGCCTTCGCATACCGCCGCACCGGCGCAAACGAGTGCCACTCCATCCGAAGCTTCGCACCTTCGCTTGGATCAAAGCCGGACATCCGCTCGCGCAGCTCGATGTATTCCAATCCGGCAGCAACTGTTACCGTGGCGCGGTACTCCGCACCACCCTCGAAGCGGCATTCAAATTCACATTCTGCGAACACTGGCCCCTCTGCCGTTATGGCCCTTTCCACAGACAGCAGCTTGCGGCTGCCCCCGTCCACACGGGCAACCCCAACCGTCTCAAAGCCCGCCACCCCCAGCGTAAACAGCCCGCCATCCGCAAGCGGCCCCTCCTCCGGGAAGCGCACGCTTAAACCTCCGTTATCTGTCTGCGCCCACCCGTTCTCCCGCACAACCGTCACCCGGGCATGCCTCGCTTCCGGGGAAGGTGCAGGTCCGCTGCGCCATTCGAACCGCCTCCCGGCCCCTGTGGGCAGATCGCTAACCAGACATAGCCGCGTTCCGGCAGCTGTCCGCCGCCATTGGAACGGCACTGCCTTCCCTTCACCATCTGCCAGCCAGGCCGGCTGCATCCCCTCTTGCCCCTCCGGCCAAGCAAAGCTAAGCAGTGTAGGGGGCCAGGCATAGCCTGCTACATTGAGCCGGTCCTCCAGTACGATCCGTTTTCCTTCCATAGTTCCCGCTCCTCCTCCAGCCTCCCGCTCCACCGTCTCCGGCGGAATGGAAACGGCGGCGCACCGCGATGCACCGCCATTATTACCGGGTCTTATTTGCTCCCCTGCACCGATTTATAGAGCTCGTTGGCTTCCTTCTCCAACTGCGCGCCACCCATGTCATTCCACTGCTTAACGAATTCATCGAAGTAGGATACTGGCTTGTCACCGCGTACGATTTGAACGTAAGCATCCAGCTTCAGCTTGGTCAGATCGCCCCAATATTTCCCTGAGGAGACCAACACATCGGATTTGCCGAAGATATCCCACACTGGCTTATTGTAGCGTTCCAGCAGCTCGACGCTGCTTTTGCCCAACGCCTTCCCAAAAATTTCAGGAGCCGGGCCACCGGCAAAGAGTGTATCGAAATTATTTCTCAGCCCTTCTGTCGCAAGCTTGGCCGTGTCGTCATAAGGCGAAAGAAACTTGATACCGCTCTGCGGATCGGACGGTGTAAGGTAATCCCACTGCTTGCCCTTAACGCCAACGCCCGCATCCAGGAACACCTGCTCATCGTTGCGGATCGCTTCCATGATTTCAATCACCTTCCTGACCTTCTCCGGTTGCTGCTCCATGTGCTTGCCGAAGGAAAAAGCGCTGCCCGCCGTTCCCCAAGCCCAGCCTCCCTGTTGGCCACGCGGCCCTTTCGGCAGCGGTGCCACTTGGAAATCCGCATCAGGGTTGGCTTTTTTCATCGAGCTGACCATCGACTGGGGATTGCCCAGGTCAAAGTTGGCCATGCTCGCGCTGTGTGTGTAGGCAACCTTGCCTTCAACCATCTTCTTGTCCAAGTCCTTGCCCGTTACAAATTCCGGATCAATATAGCCTTTTTTGTACCAGTCTGCCAGCAGCGTCAATGCTTCCTTGGCCTCCGGCACAACCGCGCCATTGACCACCTTGCCGTCCTTCAGCATCCACTGTGTCGGCATCACTCCGTATGCGCCGAATATGGACCAGAACTGGAAGTAATACGAGTTGCCATTAGTCGTCATGCCGTAAACGCCGATTTGCTTCAGCTTGGCGAATGCGGCCGTCATTTCATCGATGGTTTCCGGTATTTTTTCCACGCCCGCCTTTTTCAGCAGATCAACCCGCCAGCCTTGCTTCGCGTTGAATTGACCGGTGAAGTAGGTGGTCGGCAAGCCGTAGTTTTTGCCGTTCAGGTTCGTATAGAACCAGCCCTGCTTGGCGAAGCTGTCCAGCACCGCTTTCGTTTTGGGCGCGTTCTGTTCGATGGTTTTGACAGGCAGCTCGGCAAGCAGCCCCTGGCTGGCGTATTTGAACAGCTGATTGGGATCGTAAATGAACATCACGTCAGGCACATCACCGGAGGTAAGCAGGATCTGCTGCTTCTGCACGTAATCGGCCTGCGGAATCGAATAATAATTGATTTTAACGTTAAATTTTTCCTGCAAATATTGCACAGCATGGGAGCTGGCGGTCAAATCCGCCGAAGGCACCATCCACTTGATTTCCATCGGCTTGGTCTGCGCTGCAGCAGTGGCTCCCGGCGATACCGTTGGTGATGCTGCCCCCCCGCCTCCGTTAGAGCATGCTGTAAGCACCAGCGAGCAGACAGCCGCCAGTGATAACCATTCTTTTACCCCTTTTTTCGCAAACATCCCGTAACCCCCTGTATGGAAATGGTTTTTTCGGATTGCAGGCTTGAAGCCGTCAGGCCCTAGCTTTTAGCCTTTGACCGAACCGAGCATGATGCCTTTCACGAAATACCGTTGGATAAACGGGTACAAAAACAGAATCGGCAGTGTTACCGCTACGATTGTAGCCGCCTTCAGCGACTCCGGGGTATATTCTTCCCGGATCCGGTGGATGTCCTCGCCCGGGGTCAGCGACACCGTGGCATCCACAACAGTTCTGCGCAAGAACAGCTGCAGCACCTGCCACCTATTGTCCTGGGTATAGATCAGCGCGTCAAACCAATGGTTCCAGTGCGCCACGCCCACCCAAAGGGCCATAACAGCCATTACAGGCACGGACAGCGGCAGCACAATCCGGAGAAGCACCCGCATTTCCGCAGCTCCGTCCATACGCGCCGACTCAAGGATTTCTCCCGGAATGCTCTCAAAAAAATTCCGCATGACAATCATATTAAACGCCGACACCGCTCCCGGCAGGACCAGTGCCCACAGGGTGTTCAGCATACCGAGATTTTTCACCAGCAGAAACATCGGAATTGTGCCCCCACTGAACAGCATACTGAATACGAACAGCTTCATAATCAGCTGCCGGTGCGGAAACGTGCGTCTGGACAACGGGTAAGCAATCATCGCCGTCATGGTCAGCGAAATCACAATCCCTACACCGGTGCGGATAATCGTATTGCTGTAGGCCGCCAGCAGGTCGGGGTGGGCCAGTACCTTCTGGTAAGACATCAGAGTAGGGTGCAGCGGAAACCAGTAAAAATTCATCGCCAGCGCATCCGCCGGTGTGCTAAGCGACAGCGTAATGATGTATAACAGCGGATACAGCGTGGTCAGCCCAAATAGCGTCAATAAAGCGGCATTCAGCACATCGAAGGTTCTTTCGCCCCAGGTTGCTTTCATCCCATCCACCTCCTTTCTGTTACCATAGTCCCCGCTCCTTGTCATACAGCTTAACGAGAGTATTGGCGACTAGCACCAAAGCCAACCCTACTGTGGAATTGAACAGCCCTGCTGCGGTGCCCAGCTCATAATCCATGGTCAACAGCCGGCGTAGCACATACGTATCGAGAATTTCCCCGACCCCCGAGGTAGGCGGAGTCACCAGATTATAAAGCTGGTCAAAACCAACCGACAGGAAATGGCCGATATTCAGCAGGTACATAATAATGACGGTAGGCGCAATAGACGGCAGACTGATATGCCAGATCCGCCGCCAGCGGCTTGCTCCGTCGGCGATTGCAGCCTCATAAAGGCTCGGATCGATGGAGGCCAGTGCCGCAAAGTAAACAATGGATCCCCAGCCTGCAGACTGCCAAACATTAGTAAGTACCACCATCCCGTAAAAATAATCCGGCTCCAGAAGCCACAATTGCTGCGGGATACCGAACATGCCCAGCAGCTTGTTGAAGCCGCCGTCGTTACCCAGAAACGGGAACAGGATACCGGCCAGCACCACCCACGAGAAAAAATGGGGCAAATAGGTTACCGTCTGGATCGTCCGGCGGAACCAGGTGATTCGGAGCTCATTTAGCAGAAGGGCCAGTATAACCGGCGCCGGAAAAACAAATACCATTTTCAAAAACGCAATCACTACCGAGTTGCGCAGCGCGTTCATAAAGCCGTTTCCCTGGAACAGCCGCTGGAAGTTCTCCCACCCTGCCCAAGGGCTGCCCAGTATGCCCTCCGTAATCTGAAACTGCTTGAACGCGATGATAAGACCGTACATCGGCACGTAACTGAACAATAGAAATAACGCCAGCCCGGGCAGCAGCATAATAATAAGCGCACGGTGCTGCTTGTATACCTGCCATTGCCGCTGCCATTTGGCTGCTGTGCCCGGATTGCGGGCTTCCGGAACCGTGCTGGGGATGTCCATCTTGCCCGCTCCTCCTTTATGCATGTATTCGCTCCTCCTTTTTTGCAAAAACTGCGTATCTTGAGATGTCTTGGGGCCATCGGCTGCCGATGTCATCAGCTTACGGCGCCGGGGGATATCAACACAATCATCACATTTTCGTGGGTGCCAAAAGGAAAAATGCGCCGAGCCTTGGGGGCTGCGGCGCACTTGGCGCAATCAGGTTCGGCTCCGCAGGCGGTATTCCCCCGGCGTCAAACCCTCCGATTTTTTGAATACCCGGATGAGATGCGTTGCATTGCCATACCCGATCTCGGCGGCAATGTCGGCAATGGTCAACTCGGTTTTGAGCAGCAGGCTTTTCGCTTTGCCGATCCGGTAGGAGGTGACATATGCGATGAAGGTTTCCCCCCAGTGCTGCTTAATCAGCTCGCTTAAATACGAAGGGCTGATGCCCAACTGCTCGGCAACGAGCTGGAGCGACAAGTCCTGTGCATACCGCTCCTCGATGAGCTTTTTTGCCCGCACCATCATCGTTTCCATCCGCAGCCGCTTTAAGCCGTTCAGGAAGCCGATCCCCGGCGCAATGACCGTTTCACTGAACCAGCTGCACATGGATGGAGAGGCGGTCAGCTGGGCAAATTCGGCATACAGGCTCCGCCCCGGAAACGTCTGCGTCAGGTCGGGATCGTACTCCTGCAGCAGCCTGATGACGGATACGAGCAGCTGCATGGCATATGTTTTGATCAGCGCAAAGGGAAGTCGGCGGCTGTTCAGCCCGTCGAAAAAGGCATCCAGCTCAAGCGCTGCCTGCTCGCAGCTGCCTTCACGGATTGCCGCCAGCAGCGCGCTTTCGCATTCAGCCGGATAAGGTACGGAGAGTGGGGCCTGCGGCTCTTGTCCACCGCGCACCACCTCGTTTCCGGCCTTCGGCCAATGCTCCTGCAGCGCATGCAGGGCATCCTGATAAGATACGGACAGCTCACTGAAATCAGTAACCGGTCTGCCGACGGCGATGGTTACGGTCTGCTTCAAATACGACGAAACGGCATACCGGAGCTTCTCCGCCGCCCGGACCGACTCACGGTCAGTCTCATGCTGCGGCATGTTCAGAATGATAGCCACGTGCTGGCGGGAAATGACCGTTTCCGTTGCGAATTTGTCCCGCAGCAGCTCTTGGCTGATATTGGCCACAGCGAACAGGAATAGCCATGCATCCTTACCGCTGCGGAAGCGGGCATTCTCGCCGCTGGCATCCATCTCCGCCACAAGCACGCAGAAGACAGGGTCCGGGAACAGCGTGGTCTCCGCCGGCTTCTGGCGCAGCCACGGATCCATACCGGCATTGTTGCCCAGCAGGGCCGACAGCAGGAAATGGTCCCGCAGCACCGGCAGTTGGTTCTTCCATTGCGAACGCACCTCGCCCATTTCCTTAAGCAGCGCGGCAATTCTGTTCTCAATCCGGGAGAAACCCTCGGCATAGTCCGCGTCGAAGGGCTCCTGCTCTTCCTCCGCATTTGACTCGCCCTTGCCCCGCAGAGTCACGAAGATTCTCCGCAAACCCACTTGGAATTGCCGTACATTAAAATAAGCCACAAACAGTGACATCAGGGAAAGCGCCGCTGTTGCGGAGACAATCCATATCTTCAACAGCTGCGCGTTGCGGGACGCCGCATCTACTGGAATCAGCATGGCATAGAGGAAGCCGTATGCCGCCGAGCGTTCGGTGGTCACGTACATGGCTCCGGCCTCTGTATCCAATTTGACCGGACGGCTGCTGTCCGCTCCAGTTCCGTCAGCCAGCATGGCGCCGATGGCGTCGGGCATCCTAAGCCGCAGCTGGCCCGCCTGGACAATCGTCTGGCCCGCTGGAGAGAAGACAAGCAAGCCGCCCCGGCTGTCGAACGGGAAGGAACGAATCATGTCGGCGATGACGCCGGCCTTTACATTGACGATGAGGGCCGCATCGGGCTCCTCATAGAAGTAGGGCAGCGGGAGCACGTAGGTAATCGGCTCCTCATCCTTGCCTGCCTCAGGACCAATAGCCCGCGGGCTAATCCACAACTTCGATTTGCGCTCCGCCGCTGCTTGCTGCAGGGCAGGCAGCCAGGAGGTATCCGGGAAGCTGTCCAGGTCAAGGAGTACATTGGATGTCAATACCATCTGCTGCTTCCGGTGATAGAGATAAACCGAATCCACCGCATGGATCGAGGACGAGAAATTGGCCAGGTCGCGCCTGATGTCATTGACCGCCTGCAGGGTTCCCAGCGGCGGGGCTTCCTGGGTTTTGACAAATTGGAGCATTCCCGCCTGCAGCGAAAACTGCCCCGTCACCTCCTCCGTTTGCCGAAGCAGCTGATCCAC
Source organism: Paenibacillaceae bacterium (assembly GCA_029256065.1). Lineage (GTDB taxonomy): Bacteria > Bacillota > Bacilli > Paenibacillales > NBRC-103111 > Paenibacillus_AR. Next base: position 3,932 of record JAQSYT010000098.1, on the reverse strand, counting down.
CTGCTCCTTCATCTGGGCGATGGCCACTTCAGAGGTTCGCTTTACCTCCGCTTCGATCAGCCCCAGGCTCGTGTAATAGCTGAACGTGCCGAAGCCCAGCACAGGCACGATGGAAAGGAGCAGCAGCAAGGCGAGCTGCCGTTGCCGAAATAATTTGCGGACAAGCTTCATAGGCTCTCACCTTTCCTTCCCAACAGAGTTTATGCCGCTTTATTATAACAAAAAAAACGCTTTCATCTATATCGTCTTCTTTTCGTAGCCGTAATATCACGCCGTATCACAGCAAAGAACCCGGGATATCCCGGGTTTTGGTAACACCGATGGATTGCGGAACGAATTGGGTTTTGCCGGTGGGCTCCTTTGGGAAGACCGGCGCAATCACCGCCTTTCGGGCACACCGCCGCTTTCGGCCAGCATGGCTGACAGGAGCATCAGCAGCAAACCCTGCCCATACCCCTCCGCTCTGTGCTGCGCAATGACATGGTATTCGCCAGGGTGCTTCTGCACCCCGGTTCCGGCGGATACGCCGCGAAGCACACCCTCCCAATCCACATGCGACAATGCGGAGCGGGCAGCGCGGTCGGCCATCTCTGCGTAGGCTTCATCTGCGTTGCCGAACTGCAGCGCCCGCTTCACTGCATAAGCAATGCCGGCAGCAGCGGAGGTCTCCACATACGTGTCCGGAGCGTCGATCACCGTTGTCCATAAACCGGAGATGTCCTGGTAGCTGGCCAAGCCTGCCAGCTGCCGGTTAAGGATGTCCTTGATTTCATTGCGCGCCGGCTCCGCTTCAGGGAGCAGCACCAGGAGCTCAGCCGACACGATGGCCGCCCACGCATTGCCCCGTGCCCACAAGCAGCCGATGGTGCCATTCTTGTGCTCATCCCAGCCGTGATAATACAGACCGTTCTCCTGCTGCAAATGGCGCACATGGAGGAAATATTGGCTGAGCCCTTCCTCGACTGCCTCCCGGTCCTTCAGCAGAAGCCCTGCCTTCACCAAAAACAGACCGGCCATAAACAGTGTATCCACCCACATCTGCCCGCCGAAGCTGGTTTCCACAAGGGTGTGCTGGAATGCGCCGTTCGTTAGCCTCTCCGCCCGGCGAAGCAGATATCGGCTTCTTGACTGGATAATATCCGCGTAACCAGGTTCGCCCGAAGCTATATACAGCTCGATCAGGGAAAAGCATGGCGCTGTAGCATTGACGGTTTCAAACACACGCCCCTCCGCCAATTGAGCGTCTATCCACGTTTTCAAATATTGCAGCAATGAGTCATCCTCTGTGGCCTTCCACAACGAAACCAAACCATACAGCGCCACACCCTCGCTCCAGTTCCATTCCGCCATGGGCATCCGTCTTGTGGCCTGTGACACCTGCCCGATTATTGCAGTCAAGCTGCGCGACATTTCTATTCCTCCTCAAGCTTGGTATGGCTCCAACCGTAAGCAAATCCCGGTTTCATTTCAATAGTCATTTTTATGGCCAGTGGCAAATATATCTTCAAAAATTCGTCTGGAGCCAGAATCTCCCCCCCCGCGCCAAAAAGAGGCAGCCCCGCCACCACGGGACTGCCTCCTCCTATTACCGCTCTTCCCAAGCGGTCCATCACATAAAATCGTTCAACACCACCGAATAGATATCCTCCGTCAGATGCAAGCCCCCGTCATACCCCACATAGGATTTGCTCATCACCAGATGGTTGCCTACGGGGGCGGCGATGGACAGCTGGTACGCCTTCAGGTCCCGGGCCACCACCCGTTCCCAGGAGCTGCCCAATATCAGCGGACGGCTGCGGATTTTGATCCTCCGCAGCTCCTCCTCTACAAAACCCCCGTCGTTGGAGAACACGGTCTCCGCCGTAATACCGTTGTTGAACTTGGCAAACTCCGCTGCCACCCCGGCCTGGTGCCGCTGGGGCGTATCCTCGGTTATAAACTGCTTCTCCGGGATCAGCCCCAGGTCATTGGTCAGAAACCGCGCGATCCCCAACGCATACAAGCTGTCCGCCACCGTAATGAACCGCCGGGGCAAGAGCCGTGTCTCCAGCAGAGTATCCGCCGCCCTTTCCAGATAATAATAGTAGCGGGTTTCCTCCCGGTTAATGACCCCCTCCACCACGGAGGACTCCACTCCCGCGAACCCTCCTACAGCGCGAAGAAACCGCGAGGTCTCCGTTGGCCCAATAGGGAGGGCAGGATAATGAAGGAACGGTGTGCCGAACTTTTCCTGGAGATGCTCGGCGGCCCGCAGTCCGATCCACGGGGAGAGCACCAGATTGAACTGGGCCTTGGGGATATTGCGTAGGGCTTCCACACTGCTGTCGGGGCCGAAGACAATATTGGGCTTTAGTCCAATGGACGACAGCAGCTTATTCAGCTGCTCAATATCCCCGGCCCAGAAGGTATTCTGGTACGGCACCACCGACCAGATGTTCACCAGACCCTGCTCCACCGGCTGCGGCTCCAGCAGCTGGTCGATAATGGCATCCAGCAGTAGCTCATGCCCCAGCAGATTGCTTCCTTTAAACCCGCCTGTTTCCACATAGATAATGGGCTTTCCGTCCTTCTTGAACTTCCGGGCGATCTCGCCCACGTCATCCCCGATAATATCCGAGGTGCAGCCCGTCAGCACCACGAACAGATCTCCGTCGATGACATCGAAGGTATTGGTTATCAGCTGGCGCAGCTGGTTGGTGCCGCCGAATACCACCTCATGCTCGGAGGCATTGGTGCAGGGAATGGCGTGGCCGCCCACATAGCCGGAGCCTTGATGCCCGTTCTGAGTCCCCAGGGTAATCATCAGCTTGGAGACGCAGCCTGGTCCCGAGTGGACGATGGGCACCGCTTTTTGGATGGCCAACACCGATTCATACGCCCCCAGGGCGCAAACATGGCGGATTTGCTCAACCGATTGTGACATGGCTTTTATTCTCGCTTTCCATAAAAGTAAAGGGATCCTGCTCATACCACCAATCGGTATAGGGCAGCCTGATCCGTTTAGCCAGATTAACTGCCAGGCTGTTATTGACCAGTGTATCGATGATCCGGTGTCCGAAGTCGATGGTTCCCTGATAGCCGAAGGAGCTGTATTCATCGCTGACCATAATCGTGGGGATGCCCACCTTGGTGGCCCATACGGATTGGCCGGGATGCCGGCCGATATAAATATCCGGCTTCACCCTTTTCAGCAAATTGATAATCTCGTGATTCTGCTGGTCGCTGACGCTTATCGGGATATCCTTATCCCGCTTGGACAGCTCCAGGGTGCAGGACGGGCAGCCGCCGTGATCATGCTTGGAATCATAATGCCAGGAGAAGCCCCATTCCACTTCCATCCCAAAATCTTCCAGCAAACGGATATAATTATGGGCGAAGCTGGGGCCCATGCCCACAACCACACGCTTTCCCTTCAGCTTGCGTTGGATTTCCTCCAGCTCAGGGGCGGCGAGCTCCTTTTGCTCTGCAAGATAAGCCTCAACCTCCTGCTGTTTTCCCACCACGTTGCCCAGCTTCCGCAGCCAATCGTCAAAGCCGTTGATCCCATGGGGCTGTAAGGCAGTCACATAAGGAACACCGAAGCTCTGCTCCAGCCCATTCCCCAGGTATCCGCCCAATGTGCCGCAAATACTGATGGTTGCCGCCGATTCCGACCACCGTTCAATTTGCTCGATGGAGCTGTACGGGATGCCGAACTGGGGCACCAGACCCAGCCGTCCGAAAATCTCCGTCACCGCCGCCCGCCCGCTGGCCGTAAAATTAATCACATTCACCACCTCGGGACGCTTCTGCTCCGGCTGCTTGATCACCCGGGTGAGAATCGCATGGAAGGCGGCATCGAAGCCGGAGGCCCAGATTTGGGAACGGAAGCCGTCGCAGAATACGGGAACCACCGGAATGCCTACCTCCGCTTCCGCATCCTTCAGAGTTGC
>JAQSYT010000468.1 GCA_029256065.1 Paenibacillaceae bacterium | reverse complement strand
CAGGAAAATCAGCATCGTAAGCATTCGTAAACATAAGCTGGGTTTTATTTTATCGGCAATATCTTAACAGGGCATATGGGCAAATCTTAAGAATATCTTAGCATAAAACCGGACGGGACGCTTTAGGTGGGAAAGGCTTGCGGATTGCCTGCAAACGGGCCGGGCTGGATAATAGGACAAAATGCAAATCTGCATTTATTTTTTGTTTTACGGGCCTCACAGACTACCCATCCTGCAAAAATGCATTTATTTTTGCCTGCGCGGCTTCTAACCGCCTTTTTCCACCCAATTTAACTGCACTTTTGCAGGATAAGCCCAGTACTCGGGCCCAACGGTCAAAAATAACTGCACATTTGCAGGATGCACTCTCATTGGCGCTAACAAATGCCACCGTTCAGGTCGCCATCCTCCCAAAAAAGCCCCTCCCGCAATGGAAGGGGCTAACAATTGTATGCGGCTGCCACTGCATCGGCGGATTCAGCCCAGCCCTACCCCTGAGCCTTCAGCCACCGGTAAAAGTCCATTAAATGATGGACACTGACATCCGGTCTGATGCCGGAGCTTTCAATTAAGGCCTCATAGTTATGAGGCCCGGCCAGCCCGGTCAGCACCAGCGCGGTGCGGGTGCCTGCCGCGGCGCCTGCGGCAATATCGGTGCGCAGGTTGTCGCCCACCATCCATATCTCCTCCGGCGGCAGCCCCAAAAGCTCGATCCCATACCGGCTGATGATGGGCGAGGGTTTGCCGATAACCACCGGGTCAGTCTCCGATGCCGTACGGATTGCCGCACCAATGGCTCCGGAGCCGGGGATGGGGCCGTTTTCCTTGGGGAGAAGATGGTCCGGGTTGGTCTGGATATAAACGGCCCCGCCACGGATGGCGTTTACCGCCTGAGCCAGCTTGGCGTAAGTAAACTCCCGGTCTATACCCTGCACCACGTAGTCCGGCGTCTCCGCCGTAAGCAGGAAACCCGCCTCCGTCAAGGTCTCTTGCAGCGCTTGTTCGCCAATGCAGAGCACTCTGTTCCCTTGCCCGTGCAGGCGGATGTAACGGGCGGCCGCCATAGCGGAGGTGAATACCTCTTCCTTGGCTACTGGTATCTCGGTAAGCTCCTCGAGAAGCAGCGCAACTTCACCGGGATGTACTGTGGAATTATTGGTCAGAAACAGATAAGGCCAGCCTTCGCTCCGGAGGGCGCGGATGAATTCATCCGCATACACAATAGGATTCCGTCCGGCATACATCGTCCCGTCCAAATCGATGATAAACCCCGGCATCCGCCTCAGCCCCCTGTCGGGGAGCCGGCGTCCACCGGCCCGCTATGCAGCATAGCCGCTGCCGGCTCTTCATACAGAGAGTGGTCCACCGGCTCCAGGAAGCGGTTCTTCTCTCCGGTGTAGCCTACGTACAGAACATTCATGGCCCGGGTGCAGGCGGTATAGAACAGCTTGCGCTCGTCCTCCCGGCTATAAACCGATGCGCCCCCATCCCAGATAATCACCGAGTCGAATTCCAGCCCTTTGGCCAGGTAAACGGGAATGACCACCAGTGTGTTGCGGAAGCTGGTTTCCTCCCGGGTGACCAGATGCAGGTGACCGGGAGCGCCAGCCTCTTGCAGCGCTTTGTATGTCTCCTGGCTTTCGGCTGCTGTCCGGCAGATAACAGCTACGGAAGCTGAGCCGCCGTTGCGCAGCTTACCGATCACAGCAGCAACTTGGCGGGCTTTGCTCTCCAAGCTGGCATCAAGCTTAATCAGCTGCGGCAGCTCCCCGCTTCGGCTGAATGCCTCGATGGCTTCGCCGCCGGGCAGCAGTGCCTTAGTGAACTCCACAATCTCCGAGGTGGAACGGTAGCTTTTGGAAAGGCGCAGAATGCCGGTTTGCTCCTTGCCATAGAGCTCTTCCACGAAGCCATAGGATTCAATCCGCATGTTGGGGGTAATGGCCTGATTCAGGTCCCCCAGAAGCGTCAGCTTGCTCCGGGGAAACAGGCGGCGGATGATCTCATATTGAAACGGTGAATAATCCTGTGCTTCGTCCAGAATCACATGGCGGATGCTGTTGAAGCTGTTCCAGCCGGTGACGCTCTCCAGCAAGAACAGAAGCGGAGGCACATCCTCATGCGGCGCTGTGCCATGATCCAATTGCTCCAGCGTGTAGGTGCAGATATCCTGCCATACCTGCGGAGCCGGAATGCCCGACGTCCCGGCCGCAGCGCGCTGGAACAGCTCAGTATCAGCAAAAAGCTGCCGGTAGGTGCGCAGCGGATTGATGAATTGAAGACGCTTGACAAAGGACTTCATAGCAGTCGTTTTGCTGCGGACATGCTTGCGGCTTTGCTGCTTCAGCTCCTCTTCAGTCCCCAGGTACTTGGGATGGCGGAGCATGGTTTTATACAGCTTGCGGGCCTGCCGTTCCTCCAGCCCGGGGATTTCGCCCAGGAGCAGCTCACCCATCCGTTCCAGCCGGACATCCATCCGGTGATGGCGGAAATCGCCGTAGAACATCCCGGCCAAAACCTCTTCATTCTTCCAGGCCTGCTCGCCATAGGGAATGCCATCGAAGGCCATGCCTTCATCCTCGAGAATGGCTAGATAATTCCGGATGACCTGAAGAAAATTCTGGGAGGATTTGTAAGCTGTTCCTGCCGCTTTGGCATCATAACCCGGCTCTCCCGGATTTCCTGTAAGCATAGTTTCCATCTGGGTGTACCGGTCCTCCGGCTGGATAAACCCGGACAGACGGTGCTCCGCAAAATCCTGGAAGGTGGTTTGCCTCATATTATCCTCGCCCAGCTCCGGCAGCACGTTGGAGATGTAGTCACTGAACATGGGGTTGGGGGAAAAGAGGATCATCTGATCTGCTTGGATGCTCTTGCGGTATTTGTAAAGCAGATATGCCACGCGCTGCAGGGCAATGGAGGTTTTGCCGCTGCCTGCCGCCCCCTGGACGATCAGAATGGGGTGATCCTCATAGCGGATAGCCTGGTTTTGCTCGCTTTGAATAGTGGTAACAATACTCTTCATCTTGTCATCAGAGGACTTGCCCAGCATAAACTGCAGCATGTCATCCCCGATCCGGATACCGGAATCGAACATGAGCTGGAGCTTGCCGTTTTGGATTTTGAACTGGCGCTTCAGCAGAATTTCTCCGTCTACGTAGCCTTCATCAG
>JAQSYT010000097.1 GCA_029256065.1 Paenibacillaceae bacterium | reverse complement strand
CAGCATGAACCATGTAGGCGCTGTTGTCCTGCCCTACTTCGCCGTCTTCGGGGCTTCCTTCCAGGCCTGCGATGAGCACATTGACCAAAGTGCCAGGGAGTATGTGGAATATATCTTCCGGCACAAGTAACCCCCCCAGTCTAACTTCCCTCGCATCCCAAAAAAGGCCCTCCACCGGCAGCACACCGGTAGAAGGCCTTTTTAAATCCGCTCTTAATCCAAGGGTTCTCCGCCCTCGGGCACATCACGGTTCAGGAACTCCCGCAAGGGCGCCAGCTCCGCAGCGGTCCAAAACCGCGGCTCCGCCACCAGCGCGGCGGCATCCTCCCTGGCCTGCTCCAGCACCTCGAAGTCGCTGACCAGGTCCGCCACCTTAAACTCCGGCAGCCCGCTCTGCTTGGTGCCGAAGAAATCGCCGGGGCCGCGGAGCTCCAGATCCCGCCGGGCAATTTCAAAGCCGTCGTTGGTCTCCGTCATCACCTTGAGGCGCTCCTTGGCAATCTCATTTTTGGGATCGGCAATCAGCACGCAGTAGGATTGGAGCTCACTGCGGCCCACCCGCCCCCTGAGCTGGTGAAGCTGGGACAGGCCGAAGCGGACGGCGTCATAGATGATCATCAGGGTGGCATTGGGCACATCCACCCCAACCTCGATGACGGTAGTGGAGACCAGCACATGGTTCCGGTTTTCCTTGAAGGCCGTCATGATTTCGTCCTTCTCCTGGCTGTTCATCCGGCCATGAAGCAGACCGATCCGCAGATCGGGAAAGGCCTGGGTCAGCTGCACATGCACATCGATGGCATTTTGCACATCCAGCTTTTCCGATTCCTCAATCAACGGACAAACCACATAGGCCTGCCGGCCTTTTCCGACCTCCTGGCGGATGAACCCCAGCACCCGGTCCATTTTGTCATGGGTGACGGAATAGGTAAGTATAGGCTTCCGCCCCTTGGGCAGCTCCTTCAAGGTGGAAATATCCAGATCGCCGAAGGCAGTGATAGCCAGGGTACGCGGAATGGGGGTAGCCGTCATGGACAGCACATCGGGATTCATTCCTTTGCGCCGCAGAATGCCGCGCTGCTGGACACCGAACCGGTGCTGCTCGTCTGTCACCACCAAACCCAGGTTGCGGAAGAACACATCCTCCTGGATCAAGGCGTGGGTACCCACCAGAATATCTGTCAGCCCCATCTGAAGAGCTGCCAGAACATCCTTCCGCTGCCTATCCGTCAGGCTGCCCGTCAGCAGTGAAATTTGCACATCGAAGCCCTCAAACAAACGCTCCAGCGATGCTTTATGCTGCTCAGCCAGAATTTCCGTAGGCACCATCAGGGCGCCCTGGGCTCCTGCCGTAATCACTGCGTACAAGGCTGTGGCAGCTACAACCGTCTTGCCTGCGCCTACATCCCCCTGAAGCAAACGGTTCATGGCATGTGGCGCCTCCAGATCATCGAGAATCTCGGCAATGACCTGCTTTTGGGAATGAGTCAAGGTAAATGGCAGCCGCCGGACAAAATCCCGCACCTTGGGTCTGTCTACCTTATGTGGGACACCATCGGCCTTAGTCCGGTTCAGCAGCCGGTACGCCTGCACCTTCAGCTGAAACAGGAACAGCTCCTCATACACCATCCGCCTGCGGGCTGCCTGTCCCTCTCTGGCATCCGTAGGTTGATGCAGAATCGCCACCGCTTCCTTGCGGGAAATAAACCGGTAGCGCTCCACCAGCTCGTCCGGAAGAGCCTCGCCGATCATTTCGCCGAATTGGGCCAGAGCCTGCTTGATCACCTTCCGCAGGAAGGTCTGGGTGATCCCTTCAGCTGTAGAGTACACCGGCTGAAGGGTGCCTGTACGCCCCTTTTCTCCGGCAGCTTCGGGAAATTCTGAAGAGCCCACAATGATCGTCTGGCGCTTTTCCTCCCATTTGCCGGAAACCACAATCTCCTTGCCCGGCATGAGCTTCTCTTTCATATAGTGCCGGTTAAACCAAACAGCCGTGATCAAGAAACGGCCTTCCGCCATCAATCTGACGGTAAGCCGTGACTTGCTCCGGCCGTATACAGACAGGACGGGCTCCCCATAAATGGTGCCCTGTATCGTAATTTTCTCCCCATCCTTAACCTCGGTGAGATCGCGGAGACGGTAATCCTCGTAGCGGAAGGGATAATAATCCAGCAGCTGCCCTACGGAGTGGAGCCCCAGTGCGCCGAGCTCCTTTGCCTTCTCCGCACCAACGCCGCGGATCTGCCGCAGGGGGACGGTATATAAATCAATAGCCGCCATGAGCCGGAACCATAAAAACCCCGACCGTGCCGCCGCCCACATGGGTGCCGATTACCGGTCCGATTGTTGTGTACATCATCTCAACCACCTCAAAATGCTGGTGTATCAGCGCACTTAATTCCTCTGCATATCCCATAGCATTGGCATGGGCCACCGCCACCCGGACAGGTCCCTGATGACGTTCCGCCAACCGCTCCATTATGCGTAGCATTGCTTTTTTGGTGCCGCGGGTTTTGTCCACGGATACCACCGTGCCATCGTCCACAGAGAGGATCGGCTTAATCTGCAGGAGCGAGCCCAACAAGGCACCCGCCTTGCCGATCCTTCCCCCTTTATGGAGATATTCCAGCGTATCCACCAGAAAGTACAGGGAAGTCTGCTTCCGCAGCTCCTCCACCATCTGGAGAATGCTTTCCTTAGTCTTGCCGGCTGAAGCGGCACGGGCAGCCTCCACTACCAGGAGCCCGATCCCGTATGTGGCGGTCCGGGAATCCACAATGGTAATATCGGCAGGGTGGTCCAGCATGCCTTTGGCCATACACGCCGATTGATAGGTGCCGCTGAAGCTGGATGACAAATGAATCGATATGATGACTGTGTCCGGCTCCGCCGCCAACCGGTTGTACACCGCAAGGAAATCCAGCGGAGAGGGCTGGGAGGTGGTGGGGAGCCGCTTTTCCCCGGCAAGCCTCACATAGAAGTCCTCCGGTGAAATGGTAACGCCATCCAGAAAAGCTTCGTCCCCGAAGTGCACCTTCAGCGGAACCGTCTCGATGGAGAGCGCCTCCCGGAGCTCGGGCGGGATATCCGAGGTGCTGTCTGTCACAATGCGAATCCGGCCCAAGGGTTCACCTCCGTTTCGTCAATTCTCTATTCCACAGCGATAAGGTAAGCATACAAAGGCTGCCCGCCGTAGTGAATCTCCACTTCCGCGTCGCCATGCTGATCCTTCAGATAGGACTTGATGCTTTCGGTATCCGCAACATTCGCTTCCTCACCCGTCAGGATGGTTACCACTTCCCCGCCGGACTCCAGCATGCTGTCCAGCAGATTGCGGCAGGTTTCCTGAACGTTCCGGTTAGCCGTCACAATTTTGCTGTCGTGGATGCCGATAAAATCCCCTTCCTTGATCTCGATGCCATCAATGGAGGTGTCCCGAACAGCAAAGGTAACCTGGCCGGATTGAACTCCGGCGATAGCCCGGAGCATGGCCTCCGTATTCTCCTCATGATCGGCTGACTCGTCAAAGGCCAGCATAGCAGCCATCCCTTGAGGAATGGATTTGGTGGGAATGACCACAAGAGTCTTGCCTTCCACCAAATCCGCAGCCTGCTTGGCAGCCATCACGATATTAGAGTTGTTAGGCAATACATATACGATCTCCGCTTCGACGCCTTCCACCGCATGCACAATGTCCTCCGTGCTCGGGTTCATGGTTTGGCCGCCGGATAACACTGCGTTCACACCCAAACTGCTGAAAATCTCTGTTACCCCATCGCCCATGGATACAGATACGAATCCGTATTTGGAGCTTTGTCCCTTGACTTCCGCTCCCGCAATGGCTCCATGCACGGGAATCGGCTTCAAGGAGGCAATATCACTCTCCGGCGCAATGTATTCATATTCATCCGCCATCAGGATATGGGTGTGCTGATCCCGCATGTTCTCAATCTTAATCTTGGACAGGTCACCGAAATTCATGGCGTAATTCATGGCATTGCCCGGATATTCCGCATGCACGTGAACCTTGACCAGGTCATCGTCCGCCACCACCAGGAGGGAGTCGCCCATCTGGCCCAATTCCTCCCGGAACGCCTGTTCATCAAATACATACCCGGCTACCTTGCCAGGCACCAGAGTGATGATGAACTCGGTGCAATAGCCGAACTCAATATCCTCCGTGCTGAGCATGGACTGGGCACTGAGCTTGCCTTCCCGGGAATGTGCAGGAACAGGCTGCTTGTCCGGCGCAGCAGCAGGTGCAGCCTGTACCGGAAGCGCAGCAACAGCCTCTCCCCGCAGGGCTGCGAGGAAGCCTTCATAAATGCACATGAGGCCCTGGCCTCCAGCATCCACCACTCCAACCTGCTTTAGCACGGGCAGCTGGTCCGGTGTCCGTGCCAAAGCCGCGTTGCCGGCTTGGACAACCTCTCCCATCAGCTCCGCTACATCGGGAAACTTGCGGTTGACTGCCACTGCATGCTTGGCTGCTTCCTTGGAAACAGTCAGTATAGTGCCTTCCACAGGCTTGACCACGGCCTTATAGGCGGTGTCCACCCCGTTCTGAAGCGCCGCGGCGAACTGCTGGGCGTTGGCGCTCTCCAGCTCCTGTACCGATTTGGCGAAGCCGCGGAACACCTGGGACAGAATGACGCCAGAGTTGCCACGTGCGCCCATCAGAAGACCCTTGGAAAGAGCCTCCGCAGCCTTGCCCAAATGCGGGTTCTGCCGCTTCTTCAATTCCTCCACACCGGAGGTCATGGTCAGATTCATATTGGTGCCCGTGTCACCGTCCGGCACAGGGAAAACGTTCAATGCATTGACACGGTTCACATTGGCCGTCAAATTGCCTGCCCCTGCCAGCACCATCTGAAAAAAGTCGGTTCCATCAATTGAAATAAAGCGCTTACTCAAGAATAATTCCCCTTCCTGGTTAACTAGATACGCGAACCCCTTGCACAAAGATATTGACGGTCTCCACTTGCAGACCGACAACCTCATTCATCGTGTACTTTACCCGATTTTGAACAATGTGCGCGACTTCGGAAATTTTCGTGCCGTAGCTGACGATGATATATAGATCAATATGCAATGCGTCCGCTTCCTGCCGGATTTCCACGCCGCGGGTCAGGTTCTCGCGCCCCAGAAGCTCCGTAATGCCATCCTTCAATTGCTTGCGGGAAGCCATGCCGACTAGCCCGTAGCATTCCAATGCGGCGGAGCCCGCCAATATTGCAATCACTTCATCCAACACATTGACTTTTCCGAATTCATTAGTCTGTTGAATTGGCATCTGTACCAACTCCTTTTTCTGACAAGTGTTTGTTTCTATTTTGGTCCATTCTTCATTGTACTATAATTCTCAAAGGCACGCGAACCTTATTATACCGTAAGTTGACGTGTTCCTCAATCTCCTGTGAAAACAGCAATTGCTTGTCCGAAGCAATTGACCGTGGCCCGCCCTTATGCTATTATGTTAAAGTATGTTTCAAAAAAAGATTTCCAACAACATGCAGATCTCGGATTACTCCGCGGCTCGATTTTAAGGAGGTGTCATAGATGTCCCGTAAGTGTTATATCACCGGCAAAGCTCCCAAAACCGGCAACAACGTTTCCCATGCCAACAACAAGACCAAGCGTAACTGGGGAGTGAATGTACAAAAGGTTCGCATCCTCGTTGACGGCAAGCCGAAGCGCGTTTGGGTTAGCGCCCGTGCACTGAAGTCCGGCCTTGTTACCCGCGTTTAATCATTCCGCATCCTCATGGTGACGGAATAGACAAAAAGCACCCGTACCGCTTTTGCGAGAGGTGCTTTTTTTGTCTATGAGGCTGCGGTTATATTCGTTTGCTTTTAGAAGCGGCGTTTGCTTTTGCAAATGCGGCTTTATTGGCATTTCCCCGCAGCTCCTATCGGTTTCCCGGCTGTGACATGCCCGAGTTGTCCACTGGCTTGCCGGATTGCCTCTAGTGTTTGCTGAAGGTATTGAGGATCGCCTTCACGAAGCCCCCCAAAAACTTAGGCAGCTTGATGGTGTAAAATTTCATCCTAACCCCTCCCTCAGGGCTTTTCTTCAGAAAAGCCAGCATCGTAAGCATTCGCTCTCGCGCAAGCTAACGTCTGCAGCCCTAGGCCGTGTTTGCAAACCCGCCCTTGCCGGCATACAGCCGTTCCCCACCGTTTTTCATCCATTGCTCCATGACAAGCCCTATGTCCCGCTATGTTACTATATATATTCGCAGCACCCAAAAAATGTGCCTATGAATTGCCCTATAGGAAGAACGCGTCGGCAGCGCATTTTCACAAAAAAAGGGCTCCGGCAGGCTTTCACCCCCGTAACCCAATGTATGTGTACCAGCTTATAATTATTCCTTGCGCATTGTCCCGGATAAAGCATACTCTGTGCTGGGAATCTTATCCCCGAAGCCGCCCTCAAATCGGCTTCGCCGATTTCGAGGCTGTCCATAACTTTATACGGCCTGCGGCATGTACCAAAGTTATCCCAGTTAAAATGGCGACTGCGGCAATTGCTCCGGTGTCACCCATCCATACCCCAACGCCAAAAACGTATAAACCAGCGAAAAGACCAACGCCCCCACAAATGCCAGCACCGCAAACCAGACGCGGTACTTGGTTGTTTCCTCACGCTTGAAATATTCCATGCCGATCAGCACGGCACCCAGGGAAAACACATATTTAAAAGGGCCGCTTGTATACATAAACATGCACAGCAGCAGCGCGGCTGCAAGCATTAGCCCGGTGAACACCCACTTGCTGGTAGTCACAGTTGCTTGTTCCTCCTTTCATACCCCTGCTGGCCGGATGCCCGGATAACCCGGATCGCCTCCGCCCGGTCCTGTTCGCCAAAAACGGCGTTGCCGGCTACCAGCACCTGCGCTCCCGCCTCCGCCACCAGTTGGGCTGTATCGGCATTGACACCGCCATCCACCTCAATAAGCACATGCGAAAGCCCGCGGGCATCCAGCATTTCCCGGAGGGCACTAATTTTCGCGGTAACAGCGGGAATATACCTTTGTCCGCCAAAGCCGGGATTCACCGTCATCAGCAGCACCATCTCCACCTGATCCAGCACATACTCGATTGCGCTTAAGGGCGTTGCCGGGTTCAGCACCACACCGGGCTTCACGCCGTTCTCCCGGATAAAGCTTAGTGTCCGGTGGAGATGGGTGCATGCCTCCACATGGACCGTCAGATAGTCAGCCCCCGCCTTGGCAAAAGCGGGGATGTAGGCATCGGGATTTTCAATCATGAGATGGACGTCCAGCGGCAGCTTGGTGACAGGCCGGATGGCTTGAACCACCAGCGGCCCAAACGTCAGATTGGGAACAAAGTGCCCATCCATGACATCCACATGTATAAAATCCGCTCCCGCCTGCTCCGCCTCCCGGACTTCTTCGCCAAGACGGGCGAAATCCGCGGACAGAATAGAAGGGGCAATATAGATGGACATGTCAATACCTCCGTTTCCTGTCCTTCATTTCCTGCAGAAAAATCAAATAATGCTCATAGCGGCCAGGCGCAACGCGGCCGCCCTCCGCCTCCTCCCGGACCCTGCAGCCCGGCTCCTTATGGTGAAGGCAGCCGCGGAAGCGGCATTCCTCCGCCAAAGGAAGGAATTCGCGGAAGGTACGGCCCAAATCCTCCGGCTCCATCTCCATAAAATCCAGCTGGCTGAAGCCGGGCGTATCCGCCACCCAGCCCCCTCCAGGCAAGGAGAGCAGCTCCACATGGCGGGTAGTATGCCTGCCGCGGCCCAAACGCATGCTGATTTCTCCTGTCTCCAGGTTCAGCTCAGGCAGAAGTGCATTGAGCAGGGTGGATTTGCCTACTCCGGACTGCCCGGAGAAAACACTCAGCCGGCCTTTCAGAATGTGCCGGACCGGCTCCAGCCCTTCTCCTTCTTTAGCACTGGTCACAAAAACCTTATAGCCAATGTCCTCATACAGCTGCTGTATTGCTCCCGAATCAAGCTCTGCCGGCTGGGAATCATCTCCTCTGACCAGGTCCTGCTTGCTGAAGCAGATCACCGGCTCCAAGCCGGAATGCTCGATATGCACCAGGAATTTATCCAGCAGCTGCAGGTTCAAGGCCGGCTCATCCAGGGAAAACACCAGCACCGCCTGCTCAATATTGGCTACCGGCGGGCGGATCAGCTCACTCTGGCGCTTGTGGACCTCTGTTACAGTCCCTTCGTTGTTCTCCGAATGCTCGAAGCTGATCCGGTCACCCACCAAGGGAGTAATGTTGCGCTTCTTAAAAACCCCGCGGGCCCGGCACTGGACGGTGGCAGGCTGGCTGTCACCGCCAGTTTCCTCGCCGTCGGGCAGCACGTAGTAATAACCGCTTAAGGCTTTCACAATCAGACCATCTGGCATCTCTTATTACCCTCCCGCCGGTGACGGACTCGGCTTGACGGAGCCGGAAGGCGCTGCCTTGGTTGCCGCCGGCGAGGCGGAAGCCGAAGGGCTTGCACTCGGCGTAGCAGTAGGCGTAGCGGAAGGCTTCGTCTTCTGGTCCACTTAGTTCTGGTAGTTGATCGTTTCCGAATCCCACAGGACATTATCCCGGTAGATTAAGATCGTGGCGCCTTTTTCCTTGGTCAGCGTCACCTTCACTTTGGTAAGCTCTGAGCCTGCTACCTCCATGGTGTTGTAGTCCTGGTTCTCGACCCTGGCATCGGAAATAACGATCCGGAAGATGGAGGACTTCCCGCTGTTGGCAGCCGTCAGCTTTTTATCGGAAGTATATGGAACAGCATCCTTAGGCGGCCCGGAGCTGACGAAGAGCTTGATTTCCATGGAGGGATCTACCGCTTCCCCTTTCTTGAAGGGATGGGTATCCACAACACGGCCGGAGGCGATATCGAAGCTTTCAACATTCTCTCTGCCTTTGTCTCCGGCCGCCAGCTTCAGCCCTACAGACATCAGCTTGGCCTCCGCTTCGGCCACTGTACTGTTCAGAAGATCCGGCATAATCACTGTCTGCCTGCCCTTGCTGATAAAGAATTTGACCTTGCCGTTAACGGGATCGAATACGGTGCCCACCGCCGGCTCCTGGCTGACCACCGTATCCACGGGAAGCTCGGAGTAAACGGCGTCACTCAGAATTTGATCATCCTTCAAGCCCGCTGCCACCAGCTCAGCCTTCACATCCTTAAACAGCCTGTCCTTGTAGCTTTGCATCAGCTGCTTCTCGGCGCCTTTGCTTACTGAAAGCGTAATGATGGATTTTTCCTTTAGTTTGGCGCCATCCGGAGTTTGCTTGGTCACCTGTCCTTCAGGCTTGTCACTGTATTGCGGCTCCACCACAACCTGGAATCCCGCCTGAGTGAGGAGACCCTCAGCCTCGGTTTGCATTTTGCCCACCACCTGAGGCACTTCCACATCCTTGGGGATAATTTTATCCTTGAAGCCGGGAATGACCCAGAACCACATGACAGCCAAAAAAGCGGCAAAAATTCCGGTCCATATCAAAGGTGCGATCCAAATATTGCGCTTCCTCCGGGGCTCTTCCTCCGGATCGTCTCTTACCTCCACCTCCAGACCTGCGCCAGGACGGAGGGCAGGCACCACCCTTGTGGCATCCGCATCCAGACCGTCATCCAAAAACGTCAGCTTCGGTTCGTTGCGGCGTTTGGGGTCCAGGGCCGTTTCCAGGTCCAACAGCATGTCGGCGGCGGACTGGTAGCGCTCGTCCGGATTTTTGCGCATGGCCTTGAGAATAATATTCTCCACACTTTGCGGAATCAGCGGGTTGACCTTGCGGGGCTCCTCCACATTCTCCTGGAGATGCTTCAAGGCAACGCTAATAGGGCTTTCCCCCAAAAAGGGCAGCTTGCCCGTGAGCATCTGGTACAAAACGATCCCCAGAGAATAAAGATCCGATTTTGCTCCCGTGGAGGTACCCTTGGCATGCTCCGGCGAGAAATAATGCACGGAGCCTATAACAGACCCCGTTTGCGTAATGGTCGAGGAGGTCGTCGCCCGGGCGATGCCGAAGTCTGTTACCTTAATGCGCCCGTTTTTGCCAATCAGAATGTTATGGGGCTTGATATCCCTATGTATAATCTGATTATGATGCGCGTGCTCCAATGCGTCGCAAATCTGGGTGGCAATATGCAGAGCATCCTCCACCTGAAGGGGAGACTTCTCCCGGATCAGGTCATTCAAGGTCATGCCTTCCACATATTCCATCACGATAAAATGGTTTTCGCCTTCCTGGCCTACATCATACATGCTGACAACATTGGGATGGGATAAAGATGCGGCAGACTGGGCCTCCCGGCGGAACCGCCGGACAAACTCCTCATCGTGGACATACTGCTGGCGCAGCACCTTCACGGCGACGTAGCGGTTCAGCAGCAGGTCCTGGGCTTTGTATACCAGGGCCATGCCCCCTCCGCCGACCCGCTGCAAAATCTCATATCTTCCGCCTAGCGTTTCACCGATCAAATATCTCACCCCTCTTTGCTGGAAGCTTCCACCGGCCGGTTTTCAATCAGGACAACCGTTACATTATCGTCCCCGCCGGCCGTCAGGGCACGTTCTACCAGTTCATCAACCTTATTCTCTAATGAATGTTCCGATTGCAAAACAGCAAGGCATTCTTCCTCGTCCACCATATTGCTGAGGCCATCGCTGCACATAAGGAGGATATCCCCCTCTGCCCAGCTGTGCTCCACCACATCCACCTGCACCTCGTTATCCGTGCCCAGGGCCCGGAGCAGCACATTGCGGCGGGGATGATGTTCAGCCTCCTCCCGGGTAATCTGCCCGCTTTTGAGCAGCTCATTGACCAGGGAATGGTCTTCAGTCAACTGGACCAGCTGGCTGCCGGCTGCCAAATAAGCACGGCTGTCGCCGATATGGCCAACCACCAGCTGCTCTGCAGTTGCCAGACTGACCACTACGGTGGTGCCCATTCCACGCAGCTGCTCCCGTTGGGAGGCTTGCCGGTATACCTCGCCGTTAGCCGCCTCCACTGCAAGCCGAATGGCTCCCTTACGCGCCTCCAGAGTTGCGTCCTCCGGAAGTCCGGACAACTCCTCCCGGATTTTCTCAATCGCCAGCTGGCTGGCGATGTCACCGGCTTGGTGGCCGCCCATCCCATCTGCAACAATAGCAATCACCATACCGCATTTTTCCGGCAGGATCACCGCCCGGTCTTCATTGACCGAGCGGATTCTGCCGACATCCGTTCTTTCCGCTGTCCGCATCCTATTCACCTCTGACTCGACTCCATATGCTTCGCCCGAAGCTGGCCGCAGGCAGCGGCAATATCCCCGCCCTGCTCCCGCCGGATCGTCGCATTGATTTTGTTGCGTTCCAGAATTCTCTGGAAGTTGAAGATATCGTCCCGGGTGGTTCTCACATAGTTGCGCTCCTGGACGAAGTTTACCGGGATCAGATTCACATGGCTTAAGGGAATGGTCTTGAGCACCGCAGCCAGCTCCTCCGCATGCTCTGCCTTGTCGTTGACCCCACCCATCAGCGCATACTCAAAGGTCAGCCTGCGTCCGCTTTTTTCCGCATAATCCCGGCAGGCATCAAGCAGATCCGCCAAGGGATACCGCCGGTTCACGGGCATAAGCTTGGACCGGAGAGTATCGTTGGGGGCATGGATGGAGATAGCCAGATTAATCTGGGTATTCTCTTCCGTGAATTTGTAGATAGCCGGAACAATCCCGCTGGTGGACACGGTAATATGGCGCTGGCCGATGTTTAATCCCTTCTCGTGGGTCATGAGCCGCAAAAACTTCATGGTGGCGTCATAATTCTCGAAGGGTTCCCCGATCCCCATTACCACAATACTGGATACCCGCTCCTGGGTTGCATCCAGCAGCTGTTGGGCCTTTACAATCTGGGCCACAATTTCCCCAGGGCGCAGATCACGCTTCAGGCCGCCCAATGTGGACGCGCAGAAGGTGCAGCCGATACGGCAGCCCACCTGGGTGGTGACACAGACACTGTTGCCGTAATTATGCTTCATGATGACTGTTTCAATGGCATTCTTGTCCTGCAGCTCAAACAGGAACTTTACCGTCCCGTCCTTGGACCGGTATTGGTCGATCTCCTGGAGTGTGACAAATTCGAACTGGGCAGCCAGCTTTTCCCGCAAGGACTTGGAAAGATTGCTCATGTCCTCAAAGGACGAAACCCGTTTGACATAAAGCCAATCGAATACCTGTCCGCCGCGGAAAGCCTGTTCGCCGTTGTCCTTCATCCACTGCTGCCATTCCTCCAGCGAATAATCATATACAAAAGGCTTCATATTCTCACAACCTGCTTTATAGATTTCGGATCTGGAGATATGATCCGGCGGTTTGCCGGACAGTCTCCTATTTTATTGTAACGAAAAAAGGCGGGATAACGCAATCCCGCCCGGCAGCCGCCAGAATAACGCAGCCGCCGCGTGAGCGTTCGGCGGTTTGTGCCGGCGGAATCCCGTGTTGGCAAATCCGCCGCTCGCCATGTATGGTGACCCGGCTAAAAGGCCGGTGGAAGGCCGCCATCCGGGCATTTCGGCCGTTGCCCAGGGTATGCTGTAAAGGCATTTCGGGCATAGGACCTGTACACAATAGGCAGAAATACTCCAACAAAACAATTTGCGGACACAGGTTCCGCTATTTGACGGAAAACCGGCGATTTTCATTTTTCGCGGACACGGAATCCGCTAATATCAGAAAAACAGGGGATTTGAGCCCAACGGAACGATATAACGGATCGTCTGTCCGCGAAAACTGGCAAATCGGCCAAAAATGAAAAATAGCGGATCCTCTGTCCGCATCAGAAGGGCGTTCAATGCAGCCGGTTTTTACTACCGCTCCAATAAACCAGCGTTATACCTGCGCCGCCTTCCGGCCAGCTTCAGCCGGAGTCGGCTTACTAGCAAGCCGCCGTTATTCCCTCCGCCGCATCCGCGCGATAAAGAAGCCATCGGAGCCATAATCCTGCGGCAATAGCTGCAGCAAGCCTACCGCTCCCGCTTCCGCGGCTTTGCCAGCAGGCAGCAGCCCTTCCGGGAACGGCTCCAGTACGAAGTCCTGCTCCTGGGCCAGGAAACGGCGGACCTGCTCTTCATTTTCCTCCGGCTCCGTGGTACAGGTGCTGTACACCAGAATGCCACCCGGCTTCAGTAATTGGTGGACCGATTGCAGAATACTCCGTTGAAGCGCGGCAATTTCCACAATGTCCCCTTCGGTTTTGGTCCATTTCAGATCCGGCTTCCGGCCGATAACACCCAAGCCTGAGCATGGCGCATCCAGCAGAATCCGGTCAAAGCTTCCCGCAGGGTATTTGACGGCCAATTCCCGGGCGTCGGACACAACAGTCCGGATATTGCGCAGCCCCAGGCGGTTGGCCTGCTCCCGGATCAGCGCTTCCTTGTGCTCGTGGAGATCTGCAGCCACAACCTCACCTTTGCCGGCCATGAGCTCAGCCATATGGGCTGATTTGCCTCCGGGGGCGGCGCAGCAGTCCAGGATGCGCATACCCGCTTCCGGCGCCACAACACGGGCCACCAGCATGGAGCTTTCATCCTGGATGGAGAATTCCCCTGCAACAAACAAGGGATGGCCTCCCAGCCTGCCTCCTGAAACCGCCACCAGACCGTCCGGCGCAAGCGGGGAGGGCTGCGTTTCCACTCCGGCTTCAGCGAGAGTCCCGGCAAGCGTCTCGCGCCCGCCCTTCAGGCGGTTCACACGCAGGCTGGCCTTAGGCGGCTCATTGTTGGTCCGGCACATGGCCCGGGCCGCTTCCTCGCCGTAGCGGGCAATCCAGCGCTTCACCATCCACTCGGGATGGGATTCCTCCAGCGCTATACGCGTTGCCTCAGGCAGCCCCTCGGGGAGCGTCAAGCGCTCCTTCTCACGCAGCACGTTGCGGAGAATCCCGTTGACCAGGCCGGCGATTCCGGCATGCCCGCGGCGTTTGGCCAGCTCCACCGCTTCATTCACAGCGGCATGGGGAGGAATCCGGTCCAGATAGCGGATTTGGTAAAAGCTTAAGCGAAGAAGGCTCCGAACCCACGGTTGGAGCCTTTCCAATCCTTTGGCGGCGAAGCGCGCCAGGAAATAATCTATTGTATTCAGCCGCTGGATGGTGCCGTAAACCAGCTCTGTCGCCAAAGCTGCCTCCTGGCGCTCCAGCTTCAGCTTCTCCAGCGTTTGGTTTAAGAGCAGATTGCTGTAAGCCTGATCCTGATCCACACGGGTCAGCACATCCATGGCCGCTTCACGGGCCCCGGGTTTGCGCCCCGGACGATTCATCGAACCTTTAGTCAACGTCTTGCTCCTCCTGATCGATTGTTACACGTATTGTTCCGGCATCATCTAATGGGGAATACGTTTTATGTTTTATCCCCATATAGTGCTCCGCATTATTCCTGCTTATTTTCATCCGGCGGCTCCTTATGTCCCAGTACATCCCCAGCCTTCATGGACGAACCCATACGGAACTGGGAAACAGGCATGGCTTTTTTGCCTGCGGGCTGCACCTCAGTCAACAGCACCGGACCGTCCTGGGCCATAACCAGAATGCCCTCCTCCTCCACAGCCAGCACCATTCCGGGCAGGGCAGGAGTTCCGCCTGCCCGGGCCGCTTCCGGGAGACGCGCCGCCCACAGCTTGAAAATCTCCCCGTTCCAGGTGGTGGAGGCCACAGGCCAGGGGCTTAGGCCCCGGATATGGTTGAACACCGTTCTTGCCGGGCGGTTCCAGTCCATAAACTCATCCTCCCGGCGGATATTGGGAGCCAGGATGGCTTCTTCATGCTTCTGCGGCTCCGCCTGGATCCGCTCTGCCAGAAGCTCCGGCAGGGTGCGGCGCAGCAGCTCGGCCCCTTCCCGGGCCAGCTTATCGAACAGAATCCCCGTATTGTCCTCGTCACGGATGGGAATGGCAACACGGGAGATCATATCCCCCGTATCCATCCCCTCCGCCATGTATATGAGAGTTACGCCCGTTTCCGCTTCCCCGGCCATCACCGCATGGTGGATGGGAGCTCCGCCTCTGTATTTGGGCAGCAGGGAGGCGTGGACGTTGATGCAGCCGTATCTGGGCATCTCCAGCACCGCCTTGGGCAGAAACTGTCCGAAGGCGGCGGTCACGATCAGATCGGGCTTGTATTCGGCGACGTGCCGGATGGCTTCCTCACGCCGGATCCGCTCCGGCTGGAAGAC
>JAQSYT010000096.1 GCA_029256065.1 Paenibacillaceae bacterium | reverse complement strand
TGATCAAAGCCTGCAGCGGCACCTCCCAGGCCTTGGAGATTTTCCACAGGGTATCCCCTTGCGCCACAGTGTGCTTATGCTTGTATTCGGCCGGAGGCGTGGGTACGGAGCTTCCGGCTGCGGGAATTTTCACCTTCTGCCCCACATCGATCTTGTCGGGATCTGTAATCTGGGGGTTGGCCGCCTTTAGCTGGTCCAGAGTAACACCGTACTTTTTGGCTATTTCGAACAGTGTGTCGCCTTGCTTAACAATATGAATCTTCAATCCCAAAACCTCCCGTACATGAATTTTGCGGTCGCAGCCGCAATGGATTGCCTGTAGCCGATCTCCATCAATCTCCATTCATCGTATGCAAATAATAGGCGTATGACATCCCCCATTTTGGCAGAATTGCGAAAAAACCCTCCATACACCATATGGTGTGGAGGGTTTGTCTTATAACGGGAAAAGCATGGCTTGGGAAAAAAATGTCCAAGGGCTGTTTAGGCTTTGTCTTAATAGATTTTGTAGCCGTCAAGCTCCACGATGCCGCGGAACTCCTTCAGCAGGCGGGTAGTAACAGGACCGGCCTTGCCGGCTCCGATGATGCGTCCGTCCACTTCGCGGACAGCGATAACCTCGGCAGCCGTACCGGTAAAGAACACTTCGTCAGCCACGTAAACATCGTGCAGGGTGAAGGGCTCTTCCTTCATCGGAATGCCGTGTTTGGCGCACAGCTCGATAATTGCCAGGCGGGTGATGCCCTCCAGAGCGCCGCAATAGCATGGAGGGGTGTATACCACTCCGCGCTTCACGATAAAGATGTTATCGGAGGACCCTTCCGCAACATACCCCTGAGAGTTCAGCATAATGGCTTCGCCTACTCCTGCCAGGTTGGATTGGATTTTCACCAGAATATTGTTCAGATAATTCAATGACTTAATCTTGGGGTTCAGTGCGTCCGGAAGATTCCGGCGGGGCGAAACAGAGATAGTCTTCAGCCCGTTCACATACGCTTCCTCGGGATAAATAGCCAATTGCTCCGCAATGATAATCACCCATGCCTGAGGCGAGCGGCGGGGGTCAAGCCCCAAATCGCCGGGGCCGCGGGATACGACCAGGCGGATATAACCGTTCTTCAGAGCGTTCTTGCGCAGCGTTTCGGCAACTGCTTCTTCCATCTCCCCATAGGACAAAGGAATATCCAGCATAATGGACTTGGCCGAATCATAAAGACGGTCCAAATGCTCCTTTAATTTAAAGATATTCCCGTTGTAGAGCCTAATGCCCTCGAATATCCCGTCTCCGTATAAAAATCCGTGGTCATACACGGAAACCTTGGCATTTTCCTTGGTGACAAATTCCCCGTTCAGATAAATCCATTGCTCCGACATTACGCCTGAACCTCCTTCAGAATTTCGTAGGGATAGCTGGGATAGGAGCCCAGTACGCGGACCATGCAGCCCAAGGCTTCAATTTCCTCCAGAGCCGCGGGCAACAGTACCGATTCCGTCGTTCCTTCCACATCAATATAAAAATAATAGCTGCCAAGCTTCAGCTTGGTAGGACGGGATTCAATTTTGGTCAGGTTGATCCGGCGCCATGCAAACGCGGACAGCACCTGATGCAGCGCTCCGGGAAAATCCTCCGGCAGGGTCACCAGGATGGTGGTTTTCCAGCTGTCCGAGGGCTGCAGCTCCGGCTTGTCCCGGCCGATCAGGACAAATCGGGTGTAATTATTATGATGGTCGGTAATATTCTCCGCCAACAGGGCCAGATCATACATGCCGCCGCCCAGCTTGGTGCCGATGGCCGCCCAGCCTTTGCCGGGATTATCCTTGACCAATCGGATACCGTGGGCCGTGCTGTTCACATATTCAAATTCCACATCGGGAATATGGGCGTTTAAAAACCGGTGGCATTGGGCAATGGCCACATCCTTGGAAAGAATCTTGCGGATACGGGCATAGTCCGTTCCGCCTCCCGGCAGCAGCAGCTCGTCCCCGTGGCCGATGAGATTCTGCTTCGAGGGATAGGTCCACTCCGCCCGAATTGGGGGGCTGTCCTCCTGGACCAGAGAATCCACGTGCATGCGTACGGAGCCCTCAATGGTATTCTCGATGGGTACAACGCCATAGTCAATGGAGCCGTCCGCCGCAGCAGTGAAAATATCCGCCACCAGCTTAAACGGGAAGAAGGCATGCTGTTCTCCCTGGAAAAATAATGCCGCCGCCTCATGGGAAACGGTGCCCTCGGGGCCTAAATAACCGATGCGCTTCACTCCCGAATCTCTCCTTTAATGTTTTCGATAAATGTACCCGAAGGAGATTCCGGTGTCAAGAGCGTGATTTGCGGTCCTTCCAGGTCAGGCAACAGCCACAGGGTATCCGCTTCAATTCCGGCAGCTCCAAAGCTGCTGTGGAGGAAACGTTCCAGTTCCTCCTTGCGGCCCGATTCCCGGTCCACCAGCGCAAACATGGTGGGGCCCGCCCCGGAGAGGGCGATGCCCAAGGCGCCATGCTCTGCGGCATCCCGCAGGATGTCTGCCATCCCCGGCACCAGAGCAGCCCGGTAGGGCTGATGGAGGGCATCCTTCATGGCATGCCGGATCAGCTCCAGCCGTCCGGTACACAGGGCCGCCACCAACACATTGGAATGGCCCACATTGAATACCGCATCCTTCATGGACAGCTCCTTGGGCAGCACATTCCGCGCCTTCTCCGTGGAGAGCTGGAATCTGGGGATAGCCACCAGCGCCTCCAGGCGGGGATGGGGATCCACCTTGATGCACTCCGCCCGCTCCCCGTCCCAGAATGCCACAGCCAGGCCCCCAAAAAGAGAAGCCCCCACATTGTCCGGGTGCTTCTCCATGGCACTGGCCATCTGGAATAAATCGTCCACCGTCAAAAGCGACCCGATCAGGGCATTGGCTGCCGTCAGAGCACCAACAATCGTGGATGCGCTGCTGCCCAGTCCCCGGGTCAGGGGAACATCACTGTACATGGAAACTTCCAGCTCTGGAACAGAAACACCCGCTTTGGCGAAAACCTGCTGGGCTACTTTATAGACCAGGTTGGTTTTGTCGGTAGGCAGCCCTTTATCCGCCAGCTGCTCTCCATAATAATGAAACTCTGTCTGATCCTTGGCCGGCCGCAATTCGATCCAGGTATATAAGGAAAGGGCCAGGCCAAGGGAATCGAAGCCCGGTCCCAGATTGGCCGTGCTGGCCGGAACCCGGACCCGGACTCCTTCTATATGATTACGCATCAGTCGTTTCTCCTTTTAGCCTTCCACACGGTAGACGCTCTTGATTTCCTGCACCACATCCAGCTTGTTGAAGGCATCCAGCACCTGGTTTATGGCCGCCTGGTTGGCGGTATGAGTGATAATGATGATCTCCGCCATGGGATTCACCGGATTGGGCTGCTGGTTCACAGACTCCAGAGAGACCTCATTCTCGGCGAAAACCTGGGTGATCCGGGCCAGCACACCCGCCTTGTCCGCCACATGCAGCAGGATATAGAACTTCGAGCAGATATCCTTGTCGGGCCGCAGCTTCTTCTCCTTGTACGCGAGAGTGGCGGTCCGGCCATTGACGCCCATACGCAGGTTCTTCACCACATTGACCAGGTCGGACACAATAGAGGTAGCTGTGGGCAGCTCACCTGCGCCGGGACCATAGAACATGGTCTCGCCTACGGACTCGCCGTACACATAAACCGCATTGAACACACCGTTCACCGACGCCAGCGGATGGGTAGTCTTGACCATAGTTGGCTGCACGCTGACGCTGATCTCGTCCTGCTGGCATTCCGCGATGCCCAGCAGCTTGATTTCATAGCCCAACCTTTTACTGTAGGCGATGTCCTCCTTGCTGACCTTGCGTATGCCCTCCACCTTCACATCGTCCAGATCCACATTGGTGCAGAAGGCCAGAGTAGCCAGGATCGTCATCTTGCGGGCCGCATCCAGGCCGTCCACATCAGAGCTGGGATTGGCCTCGGCATAGCCCAACTGCTGGGCTTCCTTCAGCACATCCTCATAGGCGGCTCCTTTTTTGCTCATTTTGGTCAAAATATAGTTGGTGGTGCCGTTCACGATTCCCATCACCTTGGTGATCCGGTCGGAGGAAAAACCCTCCGTCAGCGTGCGTATTATGGGAATGCCGCCGGCTACACTGGCTTCATAGAAAACATCACAGCCATGGGCTGCGGCTTCGGTCATAATTTCTTCCCCGTGCAGGGCCATGAGGTCCTTGTTGGCGGTCACAATATGCTTGCCCCGGGATATCGCCTCCAGCACATAGCTTTTGGCCGGTTCGATGCCGCCCATCACCTCAATGACCACGTCTATGTCCGGATTGGCGATGATGTCTGCAGGCTTGTCGGTTAATACCCCGTCCCCAAAAGCAACAGGCCGGACTTTGGATACATCCTGAACCAGCACTTTCTCAATATGGATTCCCAGACCCGTCTGTCTTTGCAGGTCCTCCTGATGCCCCTCTACGATCCGCACGACCCCGGTCCCTACCGTACCCAGGCCGAGCAAACCCACTTTGATGGTCACAGTGATTCCTCCTATTCTCTCTCTTTCTATTACCCCTGTCCCACAATGGACACCCGCTTCACCCCGTCATGGCCCCGCAGCGTTTCAATAAAGGTGACGAATTGCTCTCCCATTAAAGATGTGTCCACGGAAATAACAACGTTAGCCATTCCCTGAAGCGGAATGGATTGGTGAATGGTCAGCACATTTCCCTCCAAGCCGGCAATAAGCCCCAGTACCTTGGAGAGGATTCCCGAACGGTTCTCCAAATCCATGGAGATTGTCACAATCCGTTCCCGTTCCAGCTTGCTCAAAGGGAAAATGCCATCCTTGTATTTATAGAAAGCGCTGCGGGACAGCCCCGCCTTATCAACCGCTTCATGAATGGTTCTGGCCTGGCCCTGCGCCAGCATTTCCTTAACTTGCATGGTCTTGACCAGCGCTTCCGGCAAAATGTCTTGGCGTACCAAGTAGTAGCGATCATTGATTTTCGTTTCCGACATTCCGGATTTCGTCCTCTCCAAAAAGACTTTTGTTTTCCTATTGTGGACATTATACCGGAAGGTATTGAATCCGGCAATAGGCCCCGCAATAATTGTGCTTTTTATGACAAAACGATTGTCATGTTATGGCATCTCCACGTTATCATACAAAGAAAAATGGACACAAGCAAGGAGCCAAACAGAACACACAGAACAGTTGAATTGATCAGGCTTAGGATAGGAGTAAGCGGCCAGTTGATGGAGAAAGCTCGCGGCATCCGAATATGCCGATCGGAGAGTACTGCAGGTCGTTCGCTGCTTTGCCTTATGGCAAGGGGAGCGGGCGGCTGTTACAATGAAGCCATGCCCGATGGCGTCCGCTACCGGAGCCTCATTCTGCCGCCGTTAGCTCTGAAACACAATTAGCCTCACCAGCTCCGCTGTCCCCATTAGACTCTTATGCCGCGTGTTACATTTGAAAACACCTAAGGAGAGGTCATCTATGTATTCCCTCAGATTAATTGCCGTGGCCATGCTGTTCCATGAAGACAGGCTGCTGATGATGAAGCGATCCCCCAACCGGACCTTATCCCCGGGACAGTGGGCGGGGATCGGCGGCCATATGGAGCCATATGAAATGGCCGCCCCTCTTGCTGCCTGCCTGAGGGAGGTAGAGGAGGAAACGGGGCTCAGGCCTGGGGATATTGAGGGGCTGGAGCTTCGCTACATCGTCACCCGGCTCAGCGGCACCGATCTGCGGCAGCAGTTCGTCTTCGCCGGCCGGGCCAAAACAGATAAGCTCTCCCAAACAGACGAGGGAGAGCTGCATTGGATACCCCGGGACCAGATTCTGGACCGGGATATCCCTTATGTCTATCGGAGTCTCTTGGAGCACTACCTGCGATTCGGCGCCGCCGGGGGCCTGTGGGCGGGAACCGCCACCTTATCCGGCCAAACCGAGGACGCAGACGGAGAGCATAAGCCCTCTCTGATCTGGGTTCCGCTGCATGATCCTCTGCTGCTGTAAACGGTCACGCCCCTGCCGCTTCATTCTTCTTCCGGGAGCTCTCCGGCGTATAACCAACCGTCAGGTCCCGCCACTTCTTCAGCACCTTCCACGCCTCCTTGCGGGCGTACAGCTCGCGGGCCAGCTGAAACCCATCCTCGTAGGAGGACACCTTTTCGTTCCAGTACAGCCGCAAGCCTGCGTTGTACACCACATGCTCCCGCTCGTTCTCCAGCTCCGGGGAATCATCCCCCTGGATCAGCCGGTTCAAGATTTCCAGCTGGCGGCCGGGCTGAGCCGGCTCCAGAATATGGCCGGAAAAGCCAAAGGTGGACGGCTCCAGGATTGCTGTTTCATCGGTGTCCGGGGAGATAATCCGGATGGTGGAGGTTTTGGCGATGGACAGATCCTCCGAACCCTCCAAGCCTTGCACGATAATGGCCTTTTTAATGCCTGCCTTGGGCAAAATCTGCACCAGATTTTCCACGGAAAACCGTTGTCCGGCCCCAATCAGCATCTGGTGGGAATGAAGCGGATTCAGAATCCGCTCCACCTGGCCCATGAAGGTGTCGAGACCCACCTCCTCCTGAAAACGCCTGATGCCCCCAAGTGCGGGGCACATCCGGTCGGTGCGGATATAGCCGATCTTTACGGTTGCAAACACGGATTCCCAATCGCTGGCGGCCAGGTCCGTCTGCACCCCAAGCCCCTGCAGCAGATCGCCCAACGTCGCACCGTGGCCAGTAACAATCCCTCCGCTGCCATGCAGCACCTGGGCAAAACCAACCGATGCCATCATAAGTCCTACGGGGAGGGTAACCGGCAGGATCTGGCGCGGCCCATACACGCCCGCGCAGTTGAGGGATTCTGAAAAGGACGCATACGGAAGCGAATATTTCCGGAACACATCCACAAACGCCGTCACTTCCTCGTCCGTTTCTCCCTTCATCCGCACAGCTGTCAAAAAAGCTGCCGTTTGGGCTTCCGTGGATTCCCCCCGTGCAATGGCGTGAGCGGCGGCAACAGCCTCGTCATAGGTGAGATTCCGGGCATCCTTCTTGGTAGTGCCCACCGCTTTTATCCACTGTTTCATCTTGTAGCCTCCTTATACAGGACTTTCACGGGGATAGGACCATTCTCCTGATGAAGACATATGTTCATAAACCGGACATGAACATCCCTAGCCAAGCCGCTCTTTCCCAAACAGAATATCGTTATCAAACATATATATGACATAACAGAAGAGATTCATGTACGAATTTGATTCCTTCCGGCCTTGTATCCTCTATTATATGTGAGTATTCCTGACACTTCAAATATACAACGTTGTCACAGAAAGTTCAAC
The DNA here is from genome assembly GCA_029256065.1 of Paenibacillaceae bacterium. Classification (GTDB taxonomy): domain Bacteria; phylum Bacillota; class Bacilli; order Paenibacillales; family NBRC-103111; genus Paenibacillus_AR. Next base: position 7,871 of record JAQSYT010000096.1, on the reverse strand, counting down.
GTTCTTTGCCGGATTGTTGATGTTCCGCCATTCTTTTTGGGCGTTTATCCTGCTTTTTGGGGGTTGAATTAGTAAAAAGCGAATGTTCCATCTCTGCATGACAGTAATATTCGCCGTTGATGCGCTGTTAGGGCAACAAAAAAAGACCCCCGGCCCACCCGGAGGTCTATCCTTAATAATGCAGCTAATCCGAAGGGTCAGCCCTTCTCGCTGAACTCAAATTCGAATTCGCCGATCCGCACCGTATCCCCATCCTTGGCTCCACGATTCCGCAGGGCCTGGTCTATCCCCATCTTACGGAGAGTCCGGGCGAAGCGGAGCACCGTATCGTCAGAGGCGAAATTCAACCGGCGCATCATCTTTTCGATGCTGTCGCTCTGTACCACAAATACATCATCTTCCTGGCTGATAGTGAAATCCTTAGGATCCTTCTGCTTGTTAAAGGTGTACACCACCCGTTCCTGGACCGGATTCTCATCATCCTCTTCTTCCAGATCCTCAGGCACCTCGGTCAACAGCTGGGCGATCCGGTAAATCAGCTCGCGTACTCCCTGGCGGGAAGCAGCCGAGATGGGGATCACCTCAGTAATGCCGTGGTCTTCCTCCAGCTTGCGCTTGAACTCCACCAGATATTCCGCCGCTTCGGGGATATCCATCTTATTGGCTACCACCAGTTGGGGCCGGCGCTCAAGCTTTATATTGTAAAGCTTGATCTCCTCATTGATTTTAACCCAATCCTCATACGGATCACGGCCCTCACTGCCGGACATGTCCACCACATGGACAATAACCCGCGTCCGTTCCACATGTCTCAGGAACTCATGCCCCAGACCGATGCCTGTGTGTGCTCCCTCGATCAATCCCGGCAGGTCGGCCATGACGAAGCTTAAGCCTTCCTCTACGTCCACCACACCCAGATTGGGAGTCAGGGTTGTAAAGTGGTATGCGCCAATTTTGGGCTGGGCTGCCGACACCATGGACAAGAGGGTGGATTTGCCCACGCTGGGGAAACCTACAAGACCCACGTCCGCCATCACCTTCAGCTCCAGCAGGACGTAGCGCTCCTGCCCTTCCTCGCCCTTCTCGGCAATGTCAGGAGCCGGGTTATTGGCGGTGGCAAACCGGGCGTTGCCCCGTCCACCTTTGCCCCCCTTGGCAATGACCACTTCCTGACCGTGACGGGTCATATCGGCGATCACTTCTTTGGTATCGTCATCCACCAGGAGAGTTCCCGGCGGCACACGGACGATCATATCCTCCGCATTGGCGCCGTGCCGGGTTTTGGTCTGGCCGCGCTCTCCTTTGGGCGCCTTGTAATGGCGCTGGTACCGGAAGTCCATCAAGGTCCGCAGACCTTCGTCCACACGGAAAATCACATCTCCGCCGTCCCCGCCGTCTCCGCCTGCAGGTCCTCCGTTAGGAACATAGAGCTCCCGCCGGTACGAGACGATGCCGTCTCCGCCGTCTCCCCCTTTAACAAACACTTTCGCTGTATCTACAAACATGAAGCCACACCCTTTTTGTGAAAATGCATGAATGCCCATGTTTTAGACGGGCAATTGTATTTATGTTGGAAAAGGAAGCGCAAGCGCAATAACCGCCCGGTCTTCCCCATATTCTTCTTCCCTGATGCTAAGCTTATTTTTAAACTTCTGCAAAAAGGCTGGCATAGCTGTACGCAGCTTCGTCCAATCCGCCTCGCCCTGGAACACAAAATCCACCACAATCTCGGTATCTTCCTCATCAAACCCCAAGCTGAGCTCCGCAGGCTCTCCCTGCATAGGAGAGGCATGTTGGATCAGCAATTCGGAAACTCCCTCAATCAGCCGGAAAACGTCTTTACCGGACATGGCCAGCTTCTGCAGATTCATTTCTGTCTCCAGCTCCACTTCCACCCTGCAGCTGCCGCCGGACACCCGGCGCTCCATCAGATACACGGCCAAAGCCGGATTCCCCAGCTTGCAAATCAAACTGTCCTGAAGTGCGGACGTCCTTATCTTATCCATATATTCAGGCAATATATCATACTTCTTCAGACGGGTGTATCCAAACAATACCTGCAGCTCGTTCATCCAGTCATGCCTGTAATGGGTCAGGAGGCGGAGAATGGTTTCCCTCTCCCGGGCTTTATGCCCGTTTAGCGCGGCTGCGCCCATCACCCACGCGGAGCCTCCTGCAATTACCGCCAATGCCGTTCTCGCGAAGAGCGGCACCGGCCAAACAACAAGAGCCGCCAAAGCCAGGACGCCTGCCGCACCTGCTGCGGCCCGCCATCCATATCCAAATGCCATCCCGTTTCCCGCCTTCCGTTGACCTTTTGCGTTTCCGCGGATGCGGAAACCGGCTTTCGAAAGCATCTACACATAGTTAAAGGTGCCGCGGCAAGATGCGGCCCCCCTTTTTGAAGGCTCCTTACCAAAAAAACTCCGGCAGTCAATTCTGCCGGAGTTTTAGTCGCGAGTCCTTAAGCTTCAACTGTAGCAGCAACCGGTGCTGCTTCTACCGGGTAGACGCTGACCTTTTTACGGTCGCGACCCCAGCGCTCGAACTTGACGACTCCTTCTACTTTCGCGAACAGAGTATCGTCTTTGCCGAGACCGACATTGTTGCCAGGATGAATCTTCGTACCGCGTTGACGAACCAGGATACTGCCAGCAGTAACCGTTTGTCCGTCAGCACGTTTTGCGCCCAGACGCTTCGCTCTGCTGTCCCGACCGTTTTTGGTGGAACCTACGCCCTTCTTGGAAGCGAACAGCTGCAAATTAAGCTTCAACATGGATGTCTACCTCCTTCTTGATTTGGTTGTATGTCCGTTCCGAATGGTGATAAACCCACCATAGGATTCTTGTATGGACTGTATCATGACTACCATCGCCTCCAGCAAAAGCTGGACACGCTCAGCTGTTTCACCAGGAGCAAGCTCCGGCACAGCAGCCTCCAGAAACCCTTCCTCCACCCTGCCGGCAAGCTCAAGGCCCGTCAGCTTCTCAATGGCGTTCAAGGTTCCCACGGTAACAGCGGATACTCCGGCGCAGACAATATCCTTGCCGGGATCATTGTAGCCTGCATGGCCCGTTACGGCAAAGGAACGGATGCTCCCTTCCGCGGACCGTTCAATCTTCACTTTAATCATGAAAGCCGCTCCCCTGCCGATTAAGCCTGGATGCTTTCGATAGTGATCTTAGTGTAAGGCTGACGGTGGCCTTGCTTCTTACGGTAGTTTTTCTTGGCTTTATATTTGAACACGATGATCTTCTTGTCTTTGCCATGCTTTTCAACCTTGGCAGAAACAGAAGCGCCGGCTACAAGGGGAGAGCCTACTACCAGCCCGTCTTCCTTGGAAAGCAGAAGAACACGGTCGAACTTGACCACGTCGCCTTCAGCAGCGTCAACCTTTTCGATGTAAATTACATCGCCTTGTTGAACCTTGTATTGCTTACCGCCTGTTTCGATAACAGCGTACATTTCGTTGCACCTCCTCATGTTGAGACTCGCCGTGAGTCCAGGTGACCGGCTTGGCCGATGCTTCAGGTACCCGACCCGTGCGGTTGCAGCATGTTTTACAACATACCAAAACAGGATAACATATTATGCCTAGCTTAGCAAGAACATATTTGTCCGAAAACTTCTTACCCTTACACCTTAAGCCCCTCTTCCCGGATGGCATTGAGCTCCTCTGCCGTCATCAGCCCGGAACGGTACAGGTTCAGATACTCCTGGGACACAGTCTGGTCAAAAATCAGCAGATCATCGGTATTGATGGTCACTGGCACTCCAGCATCATAAAGCTGCCGGATGGGATGGCCGGCGTAGCTCTCCGCTCTGCCCAGCATAATATTGCTGGTGGGGCATACATGGAGGCGGATACCTTCATCCGCCAGCCGTCTCATAACAAAGGAAGACTGCGCTGCCGCAATGCCGTGGTGCACCTCATCCAGCCCCAGCTCCTCCACTGCCTCCAGCACATCATCCGCAGTGCCGAATTCTCCCGTATGCGCACGCAGTACCATCCCATAGCTCCGGGCCAGACGGTACAGACTCTTAAAGCGTCCGGCAGGCTGCGCCAGCTCATTCCCGCAAATATCTACGGAACAGAACCAGCCGCAAGCCAGCGCCTCCTCAAAAAAATCCTTCACCCCATCCGGGTCGCAGCCCCGGTCCAAGGCCAATTCCGGCAGAAAGACAGTTTCCGGCGCAAAACGGCTGTGCAGCCCGCTTATGGTTTGGACGAAGGGCTCCACACCGCCCAAAGCCCTGATCTCGTCCAAGCCGAAGTTTAACGCGAAAACCCCGATTCCATCCTCCGCAGCTTGTACAAAGGAAGCTTGCACCCGGATCAGGTAACCGTCCAAACCGGGGCAATGGCATTTCACATGGGCGGCAAACCAGTCCCCCATCCCGCCTAAGGAAGCGAACCGCTCCGGCGGCGGATCAATAGTGGCTTTGGCCCATTGGGCTACATAGCGGATATTGCCGCCCCGGCCTGCATGGCTGTGCAAATCGCTTTTGGGAATATGTGTAACCCCAGATAAAGAATCCTGCATCAATGCTTCCATAAATTGCTGCTTCATCGGCTACCCCCGGCAACTGTGATATCAATATCTTCCGGCTCTATACCAACAACTAAGAAAAGTTAAAGGTAATACGCAGTAAGGGGGACAACCGTTTCATCTTCCAAGCTAAAGTCCAAGCCATAGGCCGGATAAGGTATAGAGTCCTCGAAACTGGCATAGCCGGCGGCAAAAGTGCATTGGAATACGTGCCCGCTTCTATTATAATCACCATAACTGTTTATTCATCCGCAAGGCCGGAAAGGCGAGTGAGCCCATTCATGCATCCTATTCTCCAGAAGCTCCTGCAAGGAATTCATCTGTCCGGTGACTTAAAAAGCGATGTCTGCACGTTCCTCACCACCAACGGCTGCCCACACACAGCTGCCCACTCCATAGAGGTGGGGGAGGAAGCCCGCACCACTGCCGTCCGCTTCGGCGGCGATCCGCAGGCGGCGGAGAAAGCCGGCTGGCTCCATGACATCAGCGCCGTTTTTCCCGCCGACACGAGGGTTGAGGCGGCCCGGCTTATGCATGTGCAGGTTCTTCCCGAGGAAGAACAATTCCCCATGATCATCCACCAGAAGCTGTCCCGGGTGATGGCTGAAGATATTTTTGGAATCCGGGATCCTGCCATTCTGGATGCAGTAGGCTGCCATACGACGCTCCGGGCAGGATCAAGCCAGTTGGACCGGATATTATTTGTAGCGGACAAAATTGCCTGGGACCAGCCAGGAATTCCCCCTTATCTCACCGAACTGCAGGCCGGGCTGGAGCATTCCCTTGACCATGCCGCTTTTGCGTACCTCTCCTACCTCTGGGAGCGCCGGGATACGCTTCGGGTCATTCATCCCTGGCTGCGTGATGCATATGCGGAGCTGGAGCAGATTCTACGCCGTCCAACAAGACCTGTTTGCTCCGCCATTGTGCTGGATCTGGACGGCACGCTGCTGAATTCACGCAAGGAGGTATCCCTGCGCAATGCCAAGGCTGTCCTGGATTGCCACCGGCAGGGCATTCATATTATCTTCGCCACCGCACGCCCGCCCCGGACCGTGAACAAGATTCTGCCGGAGGAGCTGCTCTCCATCGGCTCCTTCATCTATTATAACGGAGCTCAGTACGCCTGCACCGGCACCGGACTGGAATGGCATGAATCCATCGATGCCGCGCTCACGGCCCAGGTTCTGGATTTTTGCATAGCGCGTGATCCCCAAATTGAAATCAGCATGGAGGTGCGGGACGAATGGTTCAGCGCCCGCCCGCTGGATTACAGTGAAGGTTTGCGCACCGATCATAATCCCGTAGTCAAAACACTGGAGCAGCTGAGGGAGCTTTCCGCCACTAAGGTGCTGCTGACCCGCTGCGGTTTCTTCGAGGAGCTCCGGACAGCCTTCGCAGGCAGTGTCAACCTGCTGCTTACCGACAACGGCCAGCTGGTGCAGATTTCCTCTCCCCAAGCCTCCAAGGAGGCCGGGGTATCCAGACTGTGCGGAAGCCTGGGCATTCCCCTTGATGAGGTGATGGCTTTTGGGGATGATTATAACGACCTGGGCCTGTTCCGCATTTGCGGCTGGCCTGTGGCAATGGGCAACGCCATTCCCGAATTGAAGGAAATTGCCGCGGAAATTACTTGTACCCATGATGAGGACGGCGTTGCTCTGGTTTTGGAAACCCTGCTCCAATAATTGGCCCAAAGCTGCATAAAGCCGGATGGTGACAGATGGAAAGCGGAATGGTAGTATAGATGATATTGGCTCCAACATCGTAAAGGAAACAGGTGAATTGCGCCTATGGCGAAGCGTTTTTTTCGATTGCTTACAGAATTATCCTCCCGCAAATCCATCTCGCGTCTGACCGGCTCCTTTGCCAAATCCAAAACGAGCCGCAGGCTGATCCCCTGGTTCGCCCGCACTTACGGGATCCGGGTAGAGGATGCGGAAAAGCATGTCCGGGAGTACTTGTCGTTGAACGACTTCTTCTCGCGGCGGCTGAAGCCGGGCCTGCGCCCCATAGCCAAGGATGCGGATATTGCCGTGAGTCCCGTGGATTCCCTGATTACCGGCATTGGCCCGATCCGGGAAGGTCAGCTTCTCCAAATTAAAGGCCAGGACTATACCCTGGAGGAGCTCCTGAACGAATCGCCCCGGCATGTCAGCTATACCGACGGATTTTTTATGGTGCTGTACCTGAGCCCCACCGATTACCACCGGATCCATTCTCCAGTAGCCGGTAAAATCCTGGAGAAGGAGCATATCCCCGGCAAGGTATATCCGGTCAATGATTTCGGGCTGGTCCACATGAAGCGTGTGCTGTCCCGCAACGAACGCCTGGTGACCTATATCCGCCATGATTACGGCGAGCTGGCTGTGGTCAAGGTAGGCGCCATGAATGTCAGCAGCATTCAATACGTAACCCCACTGCCGGAATGCCTTACCCGCGGGGGCGACCTGGCGTATTTTGAATTTGGCTCTACGGTGGTGCTCCTGTTCGAAAACGGCACCTTCACCCCCAGAGCTGATCTCAAAACAGGCTTGAAGGTCAAAATGGGGGAAGCCCTTGGTCTTCTGCACGCGAAGTAAACCGATTTCCATTCGACGAAAATAACCGGCTTCCCGCATCCCATGCGGCCGAGGCCGGTTTCCTATTAGAGAGGAGAGAAACCCCTTGTCTGTACCCGCATCACCGCTAAAAGGAGGAGCAGCACCAAGCTCCGGCCCGGCATCATCCGGCAATAATGCCACCATTTACGGCGTATTGTTCGCCATCAGTCTGGTCCATCTGCTGAACGATTCCATGCAGTCCGTTATTCAGAGCATCCTTCCGATTCTGGAGGACGGCATGAACCTCAGCTACCTTCAAGTGGGGTTTGTCATCTTCGGCCTGAATGTCACCGCCTCCATTCTCCAGCCTGTAGTAGGGATGTATACCGACAAAAAACCTTCCCCCTGGCTTCTTCCCACAGGCATGGTGGCCAGCTTCTTCGGCATGCTGACCCTGGCCTTCGCTACCCAATACTGGCAGGTCATCGTTGCCGTTGTATTCATCGGCTTAGGCTCAGCGGTATTCCACCCTGAAGGCTCGCGGGTAGCCAATATGGCTGCTTCCCCGCGGCAGCGGGGCTTGGCCCAATCCATCTTCCAGGTAGGCGGCAATGCCGGCCAATCCCTCGGCCCCATTATGACCGCGCTGATTTTCGTAACCGCCAAGCAGTTCGGCGCTATCTATTTTACCTTTGTCGCCGGTGCCGCCATTGTGGTTCAGTGGTTCATCGCCAAATGGTACCGCTCGTATCTGACCGCCAACCCGCGGGCTGCCAGA
>JAQSYT010000095.1 GCA_029256065.1 Paenibacillaceae bacterium | reverse complement strand
CCGATGCCGTAGCTTCTGTCGTTGACATCCGCTCCCCAGCAGTGATCCGGGACCCCATAGAGAGTACGGGTAGTGATTTTCTCCACCGTTTTGCGTCCCAGAATACGGGTATTCTCCAGTTGGCCTAAACCAAGCAGCATATTAGCGAACCGGATCAGGTCTCCCGGTGTTGAGTACAAACCTCCTCCGGTTTTGGATACTGTATCCCATAGCTTCTCAGAGGGCGAGAGCTCCGGCGGTTGGCCGTTGATCAGCGCGTTTCCGATTAATTCATACCTTTCGTTTCGTATAATGTGGCGTTTGGCGAGCTCCGGTGTCAGCTCAAAAAGCGTGTCCTTCATACCAAGCGGTCTCAGGATTTTTTCTTCAATGTACTGCTCAGCGGTTATACCGGTCACCTTCCGGATGATTTCACCGAGAATGCAGAAGCCGAAGGAGCAGTATTGCCATTCCTCGCCCAGTTTTTTGTTGACCCCGCAGCTCAGCGCCGCTTTGATCCAGTCCGGCTCACCATCGGCAGGCTTGTAGGCTTGGAAGTATTCATCGATGAGCTGCCAGTAGGACTTGTGATACGGAATGCTGTGTGCACAGTCGGGAAACATCCCCGAGGTATGGGTCAGCAGGCTGTATATATCGATTTTATTAAAGGGTGCCACATTGAACGCCTCAAGTATGGCGCCAACAGGTAGGTCAAACCGGAGAACGCCGTCTTCCACAAGCTTGGCGATGGCCACCGTGGTAACGGCCTTGGTGATGGAGGCAATGCTGTGAACCGTGGTGGGCAGCAGCGGCTCCGTTGTTTGCTCCCGGAAGGAGAGCGGCCCAATAGATCCATGCATAAATGTCTTGCCATACCGCGACACACAATAGGAAGCGGCTTGAATCTTTCTCTGATCGATGAGCTTCTGGAAATGGTCGTGGAGAACCCCGATCCTTGAGGCATCGTAATTTACCTCTGCCGGTGAACAGTCGGTAACGCCTGCCATATGTAGCATAATAGCCTCCTTGAAGATTTTTTCATTATGTATAAATAAAAATGTAAGCCCTTTCAAAACCATCTGTTTATTCCTGTTTTTAAGTATATTTCCAGACCAGGGATCTGGCAATGGTTAGTTTGTTTATCAACTGAACTTTCCCGATGAGAACTTCCACTCATCCGTCCGTGCTGGTGAAAGGTGATTGTTTAATTACCAGTAATGTTATAAACTGTGAGGGTGAATCCACTTAACCAAGGGAGAATCTATTATGAAGCTAAGAACGAGCAGTATCCTGACGTTGCTCTTATTTGTGTTTTTAGGTTATACAGGGTTAAACACGGAATCGCATCGAGCGGGGGAGACCAAGCTTGGGGACCAGCAAGGAATTGAAATCTTGCAGAATTTGCTGCCGAAGTCCGTTGCCTTTGCAGCGGATGTGTTCAATGGCTCCGGGGCGTTCCAGGAGGACAGAGCCCAAACTATTCCGGGGGAACAACAATATGCGCTTGTTACCGGGGAGAAGGCAGGAATGGAATCGGGTGCCGGAAATATCCGTTCCGTTGCGGAATTGAAGCATGCCGTGGAGATGGTGTATACGAAGGAAGCGGCCCAAGAGCTGTTTTATAGCAGATATCTGGAGGGCGAGGATGTTGGCTTGCCGCTCTACAAGGATTATGAGGGAATGCTGTATGTGAATGCGCAAAATGGCGGTCACGGATGGTCTACCGAGTTTCTATATGATACAGTCAAGGTGAAAAGCCAGAAGGACTTAACTGTAACACTCACCATCGATACACTGGTACTCGATGAGCCTTACGGAAGAATGATTGTCACCATCGAGAATGTAAACGGCGAGTGGCGGATGACCTCAGGGTTTGACGATTACGAGTTTATCCACTGAATGGCGGAGGCTAGTGAACAAGCGCTTGGCACAAGAGGCTTCCTGTGTCAGGCGTTTTTTTGTGCAGTGTTGAACCTGCTTTAAGGGGCAGAGGGGGGGATGGATACAGAGTTTTTAATCGTTTTTACAAAAGAGGCCACTCTGTCCATCCGGACCCACTCCAGGTTTTTAAGTGAGGTAAAGGGCGGCTTGCCGCCAAAGGAACTAATGCACGCGGCTTGGTCCCGGAGCGGCTTGGGGATGTTGGCTTCGATAGCCTTTTGCAGGCTGTCCGGATAAGCATTGCACAAGTAAAAGGCGAAATTTTTGGACAGGAGCAGATCCATATTTTTGCGCATAAAGCTTCTGACCGGACGGTACAGCTTGCCCATTCGGATGCCTGAACCCAGAATAAGCATATCGTAAGGCTCCATATCCGGCAGATCCTTGGTGATATCGCAAATTGCGCAATCCGCCAGCCGTGCCCACAGCAGCTCCGCGCATTCCCTGCTGGCGCCGGACTTGGAGGCATACAAAATTAAGGTCCGCATTGTGATCACCCCTTTTTATTCAGTCGGGCCAACAGGCGGATAACAAGAGCAAGTGTGATAAAGGAGAATACAACCGAAGCGATGCCGGAGGTTACATGAAAATCAAGGGAGCCCGGATCAGTGATTTTATTTGCCTTGATCCAGAGTCCGCATATCATAGTGGTCAGCAAAAGCAGTCCTGTAATGATAGAGCTGATTAATGCGGCAGCTTTCATAGAGACTCACTCCATTCTATAGATTGGTCAAATTGTCAATCAGTACATCGATGAATTGATTCCGCTGTTCCGGGTTGGTTAATTCTATACCGCTATACAGATGGAAGGCGCTTGGATGAAGGGCGGTAATTTGAATGGGATACAGGATTTGCAGGGCGATAATTCTTAATTGCATGTCATTTTTTTGACTCTGAAAGATATCTCTGAGCAGCGGAATCAACAAAAGGGGAGCTTGCATATTCCCGTTCATCAATTCATGGGACAAAACAAACCGTATCAGCTTCTCATTGCGGCCCCCTAACGAGTACAGTTCTTTCAGTACTTCCTTCAACTTGGCGGCTGGCTCCAGCCCGGAATAAGCAGTCTGATCGTTCATTTCAAAAATCGTTTGCGACATAACGTCTCCGATGGCGATCCGGAGCAGGTTATCCTTACTTTTAAAATGATAGTTGATTAACCCGATTCCCACGCCTGCCCGTTCGGCAATTTGACGTACGGTGATCTTATCGATATCTGCGGCTTCATCCAATAAGATTTTTGCTGTATCTAGAAGGGATTGTCTTGTATCCTGATCATTAGGGCTCATTGATACACTCCTGTTTTTTATATTGAACGTGATTTGAACATGTTCAGTATATTGCGCAAGTGTTATCCTGTCAAGGTCTCAGCTTCAAGGGATGTTTTTATTCCGGAAAAAAATGAACCTTTTGCCGGGTCGGATTGTTTATTAATCAGCCGGTTGTAAGGAGGGCAAGCGCTTGACCGAAAAGGAATTATTCGAAACCTACAAAAAAGATGTGTATAAAACCTGCCTCTACATGCTTCAGCAGAAAGCGGATGCCGAGGATGTCTGTCAGGATGTGTTTGTGTCGGTGTTCCGCCATGACTGGCGTCAGGTGGAATATCTCAAAACCTGGCTGCTCCGGGTTACAGTCAACCACTGCCTAAACCACTTGAAGAAAAGCAGCCGGTACCGGACGGATGGGCAGATTATTCTGTTCCAGCGGCGGCAGGCAACGGCCAAGGCTGCCGAGGCGGTTGCCGAGGAGCGGGAATCGGCTATGGAAACCGTGCAGCTGCTGGGAAGGCTGCCTGCGAAAATCCGGGCGGCAGTATCCCTCAGATACCTGCAGGAATGCAGCCTGAATGAAATATCGTCCATCCTATCCATTCCGGAAGGAACGGTGAAATCCCGGCTGAACAAGGGGTTAAAGCTGCTGCGTCCCTTGATGGAGGCCAGAGGCATTGCTATGGAAAAGGAGGGTGCTCACACATATGGACAAGACGGAAACAAAGCTTACTCCGTTTCTAAATGATGACACAACGGTGGATTATCCCGATTTTGATGCCATGTGGGAACGGCTGGAGAGCCAATTGCCGGAGCCGGGTACACCGCTTCTTCCTGTTCCTCCTGAAACGAAAAAGAGAAAACCGCTGCGCAAAGCGGCAGCAATAGGAGCGTTGGCGGCATTGTTGGCTGCAGCCCCTGTTGTGGCGGCAGTTGCCAATCGTTGGGACACCATCCTGTCTTACAAGGATGGCATCCGCTCCGCCCTGGAGCAGGGGCTTGGACAAACCATCGGACAGGCCGTGACACGGGAGAATGTGACAATCACCGTAGATACGGCGGTTGTGGATGAAAACCGGACAGCTCTTCTGTTCACCCTGAATACCAGAGATAAAACGCCGGAGGAAGGTTACTTTTTCAATATTGAGGAAGTGGAGATGAAGGACGCTAACGGCCTGCCTGTGGAAGGTTGGCAGCAGCTGAACTGGGACCCTGCAACCCAGACTTGGCGCGGCTACTTCGAAGCGGCATGGGCACCGTCTGAGGTTTCGTCCAATGTAATGCTGACATTCCGCAATGTAAAGGCCATATCCCCAGTAGAGCGGGAGCTGTCCCTCAATCCCATGGAAGAGAAGGAGCAAAGCTTTGACATCCTGCAGGACGGTATCAGACAGCTGACGGTCAAGCCTTTTACACAGGGTGACAAGATGATGTTGAATTCAACCGTTGTTTTTGATCAGCCGGAATTGAAAGATTGGATTTATCCCCGCATTGGCGTGTTCCACGGAGATACGCGTGTACGCGAAGCCGGAATAGGGGTTTCCGGAAAGCCGGATGATAATGGGAATTATACAGGACAACAATCCTTTCTGGTCAGCGATTTAAAGCAGGAGCCAGTGGCGTATAAGCTGCTTTATGACAAGGAGGTAAAGCGGATCAATGGCGATTGGACCTTCAATCTGCAGCTGGATAAACAGCGGATGGAGAGCGGTACAGTGAAGCGGGAGCTGAACATTCCCCTGGAGTATCTGGGTAAGAAGATGACGCTGACCCAGATGATAACAACACCCACTCAGGTCAGAATCAAAGCCAGCAATGAACGGTATGCCCGATTCCCCTTTATGAGTTATTCGCTGGAGGTGGACGGCACTGTGCTTCGAGGAGGGATTGCCGATGCCCATACGAACCCGGAAGAGACAGTGTTCCGCTTTGAAATTCCGCCTGCGGTGCGGATAAACGCAAATTCCTCCATCACCTTTGTGGCCAAACATGAGAGAGTGGAGCGGACGAACGCAAAAGCGCCAATCCCCCTCCGGGAGATCAGTGAAGAGAAAAAGACCATCACTACCGATGTTGGCGGTTATTCCGTGCTTTGGACGTATTACCGCAAGGACGGCAGCTTATACGTGCAAAGCGAAAGTGCGGAGGCGGAATTCGGCGGGGTGAATCAGACTTACATGATCAATGGGGAAACGAGGGAGATAGGCAAAAAAATAACCTACGGCTTTGGGGGAGACGGGAACAATCAGGCGACAGATGTGTACGAGGGCTTTGCCGGGAAAGATGCGGACATTTATATTTTCTGGTATTACACGGAGGATCCGGACAAAGAATTGCGCACCGTATTGATACCTTAAAAATGCGGAACAGCCAGCCCATAACGGGCCGGCTGTTTTTTTGCTACATTCTGCGTATGGGGGAGCATAGGGCGATCAGGATCTCCACCAGCTTGGCGGAGGCGGCTAGCGCGAATACGGCAGCAGGGCCGTACCGGGCGGAGAGGAAAGCGCCGGTCATGGCACCCAGCGGCATGGCCAGCCGGGTAAACATCCGAGAAAATCCCAGAACCCTGCCCAGCATGTCGGGAGGAACGGTTTCCTGGCGCAGGGACTGTACCAGGGTATTCCACCCGATATTGCACAGGGATACGATCCCAAAGGCAATCCCAGGCATCAGCCAGTACCGGTTCCAGACGATCAGGGTGAAGCCCATCATGCCTACGGTGAGGAGAATAGGGATCAGCACGCCGCGGCGGAGCCGTTTCTCCAGCGGCACCACCGCCAATGTACCAAGAAGACCGCCTGCGCCAAGCAAGGCGTAGTTCAGGCTGCTTTGCTGGGAGGTTAAGTGAAGGGTATCCAGCTGGTAGTACATCAACACCCCAAAAGCCGCGCTGTACCCGAAATTGCCCACCATCGCCTGCAGAGACAGGCTGATGTTCAGGCGGTTAGTCACCAGCCAATGCAGCCCGTCCTTCATGCCGCGGATGACCTTGCTGAATGAAGCAACCGCTACGGTTGTTCCCATGGACGGCATTTTGAGCAGGGTGAGGAAGGTGGCGCCGAATGTCAACGTATCGATCCATAGCGCATTGTAGCCGCCTAATGCCGCAATGGCAAGGCCGGCCAGGATAGGCCCGATCAATTCGCTGAGCTGGGCAGCCAGCTTCTCGGCGGCGTTGGCCCGGGTCAAGGATTCCTTGCCGGGAGCCAGATGGGGCACCGCCGCCACAAACGCCACATCGAACAACAGGTTTAAGATGGACAGGCAAAAGGAAATAGCAAACAGATGCCAGACCTGCAATACACCCAGCAGATGCAGGGCAGGAATCATGGCGACACAGGCAGCCCGGGTCAGGTCTGTGGCCATCATCAGCTTTTTGCGGGGCAGGTGATCCACCAGCACGCCGATAATGGGACCGAACAGAACCACAGGCAGCACACTGACGGCATAAACCGAGCTCATCACCAGTGCCGAGCGGGTAAGCTCGTAGGAGATCCATGGGATAGCCAGGGTGTACAGTGCATCTCCAATGCGGGAGATGAATATTCCCAGCAGAAAGGAGAGGTACGTGCCTGGCAGCCGGATCAGAGCAAGGATGCGCCTGTGCAGCCGGAGGGCGTGTGTCCAAACACGCCTTTGGGCAGAATTTTCAGTTGGATTTACTTGCGGCATAAAATGGTGGTGCTTTTCACACTCCTTGGCTATAAGGGATAGGGGCATCCGGCATTTCGGTCCGTCCAGGGAGCTTGGATGCGGGTAAGTCTCCCTGTCACTGTCAATGGATTCATTCTACATCACCATATGCCTTCAGCACAATGGCGGAATTATGGCCGCCAAAGCCGAAGGAATTGGACAGGCCGATGCGCAGCCTGGCAGATCTGGCCTGATGGGGAACATAATCCAGATCACAGTCCGGGTCAGGCATATCCAAATTAATGGTGGGCGGGATGATTCCTGTGGCCAGGGATTTCACCAGGGCGATGGCCTCCACGGCGCCGGATGCGCCCAGCATATGGCCGGTCATGGACTTGTTGGCAGTAACGGGTATGCGGTAAGCGTCTTGGCCGAAAACCTGTTTGATGGCAGCTGTCTCCGAACGGTCGCCGATGACAGTGCTGGTGGCATGGGCACTTATGACGCTTATGTCCGTCGGAGACAGCCCCGCATCTGCCAGGGCCAGCCGCATGGCGCGGGCCGCACCGCTGCCGTCCTCCGGCGTCGCCACCATGTGGTATGCGTCCGAGCTGGCGCCGTACCCGATTACCTCTGCAAGGATGGCGGCTCCCCGGCGCTTTGCATGGGTCAGCGACTCCAGCACCAGAATGCCGGCTCCCTCGGCCATCACAAACCCGTCCCGCCCTGCGTCGAAGGGACGGCTGGCTTTCGGCGGCTCATCATTTCGGGTGGAAAGGGCCGTTGCATTGGCGAAGCTGGCCAGGGAGATATCCGTTAATGCTGCCTCCGATCCTCCCGCCAGAATAATGTCCGTTCTGCCCGCTTGGATACGGTGAAATGCTTCGCCGATGGCGGTATTGCCGATGGAGCAGGCAGTTACGGGAGCCATAGAGGGACCCAGAGTGCCGTATTTGATGCTGATCATGGCAGCCGCCATGTTGGCGATCATCATGGGCACCAGAGTGGGGCTGACCCGTTCAGGTCCCCGGGCGGCCAACACCTCACCTTGCCCCATCAGGGTCTGGATGCCGCCGATGCCGGAGCCCACGTAAACCCCCATTCGTTCCGGGTCCGTCCGGTCGTCCGGCAGTCCCGCTTGAATCATGGCCTGTTCCGCTGCGGCCAGGGCGAGCTGGCAGAACCGGTCCATGCGCCTGGCTTCCTTCGCGCCAAACCTTGCAGCAGGATCGAATTCCTTTACCTCTCCGGCAATCTTTACCTTATGTCTGGCAGTGTTGAAGCTGCCGATCCGGTCAATGCCGGATTCCCCGCGCACGAGCCCGGACCAGAAGGTCTCCACATCATTGCCCAGCGGCGATACGACTCCCATCCCGGTAATGACGACTCTTTCCATTTTGACACCAGCCTCCCGATCATCATTGTCTGTGATCTATTGTAAGGTTATAATGTCACTGAATGTATCCTATTACAAGACAGCGATTATCCTAGTATAAATACTACTATTTTCTCCCGGGCGAAAGGAGGCTGCGTGATGGCATCACAGGTCCGGCTGCAGGCATTATCCGTTTTCCTCAAGAATCAACGGGCCAAGCTCAACCCGGAGTCGGTGGGGCTGCCTGCCGGCGCCAGAAGAAGAACGCCCGGCTTGCGCAGGGAGGAGGTCGCCCAGTTGGCCGGGGTCAGCACCACCTGGTACACCTGGCTGGAGCAGGGCAGAGACGTGAAGGCCTCCGCCTCGGTGCTGGATTGCATCGCCACCGCCCTGCAGCTGAATATGGATGAACGGAAGTATCTGCATTCACTGGCCTTCGAAAGCGGTGGCGAGCCTGTGCCTCTCAGACAGGGGGCTGTCCAGCTGAGTCCTTCGCTGCGGAAAATTATCACGGAGCTGGCTTATTGTCCGGTTATCGTTTCCGACCGGATGTGCAATATTGTGGGCTGGAACGCAGCGGCTTCTTATGTGTTTCTGGACTTCGAACGTGTGGCACCGGAGGAGCGGAATATGATCCGTCTTCTGTTCACCCGGAAGGAATTCCGCCGGCTGGCGGTGAATTGGGAGCAGTTCTCCAGCAGCTTCCTCTCCATATTCCGTTCCTATTACGGCGAATATGTGGGAGACGGCTGGTATGAGCAGTTTTTGGAGGAGATGATGCGGGAGCATCCTGACTTTAAGGCCATGTGGGAAAACAGCCAGGTCAGCTACGCGCCGGAGGTCCATCTGGAGTTCCGCCACGCCAGGGCTGGCAAGATGGTCTATGAGCTTACCTCCCTGAAGGTGTACGGTGCGGATGATCTGCGGTGCAACGTATACACCCCAGCGTTGGACACTAACACAGAAGCCAAGCTGCGGCAGCTGATGGAGGAGAAGTAAGCAGACAGGAAAAATCTAACGGCGGTCAGAGCCTCTATTTGCCTCAAATATGCAGTTGTAAAAATCTAACGGCGGCCACAGCCGCTATTATGGGCAAAGCGTGCAGGATAAGTGGAGTTTGCAGCTAATAAGGGCGTACACAGCCGTTAGAATCTGGGAGCACCACTTTTTAGCAAAATAAGAGCGCTCACCGCCGTTAGAATCACCGTGGCTGACGTTCACCGCCGGAGTCGAAAGTATCAGTGAAGTACACATCTCTAACCCTGGCCGGAGCCCTCCTGGTCGGGGTTTTTCCTGCTGCGGACGGGCTTGAAAAAGGGTTCTGCTGGAATATGTCGAATTAATGACCCATAGTGCAGGAGCAATTGGCGCTGGCAGAGGTTGAACCACAGAAAACTTTCGTGGAAATGGAAAGCGGGGCTGACTATGCAAAAGCGGCATGTACGCATTATGGGAACCGGCAAATATTTGCCCAGCCGGATTGTGACAGATGAAGAAATGGACCTCCGCTTGGGAACACCGCAGGGCTGGGTCCGCAAAATGACGGATGTTACGATCCGCCATTTCGCAAGCAGCCATGAGACTTCGTCCTACATGGGAGCGAAGGCCGCGGAGGCGGCGTTATCGGAAGCGGGGCTAACTTTTTCGGATATAGATTGCCTGGTCTGCACCAGCGGGACCAAGGAGCAGGTGCTTCCCAGCACGGCTGTGCTGATCCAGCGGGCCTTAGGACAGGAGATGTCCGGCGTGCCTGCCTTTGACATCGACGCCACCTGTCTCAGCTTTCTGGTTGGGCTGGATCTGATGTCATACCTGGTGGAGGCAGGCCGGTACAAGCATGTGATGCTGGTGTCCTCCGAAATTGCCTCCGCAGGTCTCAACTGGAAGGAAAAGGAGAGTGCTGCATTGTTCGGAGACGGGGCGGCTGCCGTCATTATCGGGCCGTCCGGCGGAGATTCCGCCATTATGGCAACGTCTCTGCGCACCTACAGCAAAGGGGCGGCGCTGTCCGAAATCCGCGGCGGAGGTACACGTATGCACCCCCGGGAGCATAATGCGGAGACGGAGGCGGAGTTCCTGTTTCATATGAACGGGCAGGCGATTTTCAAAATGGCCTCCCAGCTCCTGCCGGGTTTTGTGGAGGAGCTTCTGGCAGAATCGGATATTCGCATGGCCGATTTTCAGGCGGTGATCCCCCATCAAGGAAGCGCCATGGCGCTGAGGCTGATGCAGAAAAAGCTGGACATCTCCGAAGGGCAGATGGTGAACATTACGCCTAACCACGGCAATACCATCGCCGCTTCCATACCCTTGGCTCTGCATGAGGCCATCCGGCAAGGGAGAATCGAACGTGGCGGAAGGCTGCTGCTGCTGGGTACTGCCGCAGGGCTAACGCTCGGGGGGATGACCCTTGTCTATTGAAGCTGCGCCCGGCAATCGCCCCCGGACCATATTGCTGACGGGCGGCCGTGCGCCGTGCACCCTGGAGCTGGCCCGGGCTTTCCATGCCGCCGGGCACCGGGTGCTGGTGGCGGAGAGCGCCCGCCGCCATCTGTGCCGCGTATCCCGGGCAGTGGAGCGGTGCTACTCCGTGCCGCCGCCCAATCGGGACAAGGCAACATTCATCGAAGCACTGGAGGCTATCATTGTCCGTGAAGGTGTGGAGGTGCTGATTCCCACCTGTGAGGAAGTTTTTTTCGTGGCCAAAGGGCTGGAGCGGCTGAAGCAGCATTGCTTCGTATGGGCGGCTCCCATCGGTGAACTGGACGAATTGCATAACAAGTGGCGGTTTGCCGGTCTTGCCAGGCGGTTGGATTTGTCCGTGCCTGATACATGGCTCATTACGAGCCGTGAGGAATGGCTGGCCTATGCGGAGGGGCAGTGGCTGGGGGAGGGTCTGGTGCTGAAGCCGGCATATTCCCGCTTCGCCTCTAAGGTCCTCTTTCTGGATAAAACCGCTTCAGCGGTCCAACGGAGGGAACTGCTGGACCGTTCCATGCCCCGGTTATCCATGGCTGCCCCCTGGGTAGCCCAGCGGCGAATTGAGGGACAGCATCTGGCCACCTACAGCATTGCCTGCGAAGGCGAGCTGGTTGCCCATGGAGCATATCCGTGCCGCTACCGGATCGGGCAAGGGGCAACCGTTTATTTTGAGCCCATCCGCCATGAGCGGTCCTTGGAATGGGTGCGTAAGCTGGTGAAGGCCATCCGGTTTACCGGACAAATCGCCTTCGACTTCATTGAGGAGGAGGGCGGCGCATTGTACGCTCTGGAGTGCAACCCCAGGGCAACCAGCGGCGCCCATCTGTTCGAAGGGAACGCAGGGCTGGTTCAGGCATTTCTGCAGCCGGAGGCATTGCAGAGCGCCGGGGCAATGGTTGAGCCTGCCGGGCAGGCCCGGAGCATGCTCACCGTTCCCATGCTGGCTGCAGGCTTGGGAGGCATCCGCAGCCTCCGGCAGCTGCGCGGGTGGCTAAGGGACTTCCATACTGCCCGCGACGCGGTTTTCCGCCGCAAGGATGTGGGACCCGGCCTAGAGCAGCTGAGGGTCCTGGCCGACGCTTGGCGCACCGGCAGGGCAATGGGAATTCCGCTGACGGAAGCAACAACTATAGATTTGGAATGGAATGGTGAGCCATGACCAAGGCATTGGTAACCGGAGCCACCGGTTTTTTGGGGCAGCATGTCTGCATGAGGCTTAAGGAGTTGGGATGGGAGGTTGCCGGAACCGCGCGGAACCACGCTGCCGGAGCCCAATTGGAGGCGCAGGGCATCCGCTTCATCCAGGCGGACCTGCGGGATAAGGAGTCTGTGGCGGAGGCTTGTGCAGGCCGGGACGCTGTATTCCACTGCGGGGCATTGTCCTCTCCCTGGGGCCAATACCGGGAATTCCACGCCGTCAACGTGGAGGGAACCGGGCATGTAGCTGAAGGCTGCTTGAAGCATGGAGTCAGACGGCTGATTCATATTTCTACACCCAGCATCTACTTCGACGGACGGCGGGACAGGATGGGGGTAAAAGAGGACGCCCCGCTGCCGTCCAGGCCGGTAAATGCTTACGCGGCTACTAAGCTGCAGGCGGAGCAGGTGGTGCAGCAGGCCTTCCGGGAAGGACTGGCTGGACTGATTTTACGCCCCAGGGCCATCTTCGGCCCCGGCGACACGGCTCTCCTGCCCCGTCTTATGCGGGCTAATGATTCCTCGGGTATTCCGTTTTTCCGGGATGGAAATGTGATTCTTGATCTGACGTATGTGGACAATGTGGTGGATGCCATGCTGCTGGGCTGGCAGGCGCCGGAGGAGGCATTGGGTCAGGCTTACAATATTACCAATGGGGAGCCGGCCAGGCTGAAGGAAGTGCTGGAGGAGCTGTTCGCCATGCTGGGGACCCCTCTGCGGACAAAGGCGCTGCCGTATCCGGCAGTATATGGAGCGGCGGCGCTTCTGGAATGGAGCCATCGGCTTCTGCCAGTGCTGGGTGAACCCACCTTTACCCGTTATTCGGTAAGTGTGCTGGCCCGCAGCCAAACGCTTGATATTGCCCGGGCCAGGGAAAGGCTGGGTTACGCGCCGCAAGTGAGCCTTCATGAGGGATTGCTCCGGTTTGCGGAATGGTGGAAGGAGAAAGGAGGGTGATGGGGAAATGATTCAGGAGGGGATTCTTACGGGCATACCCGTGGAGCTGAAGCTGTTTGCGGCAGGGTATTGCCGCCATCCCGAGTTTTTCACAATACGCGGCGGATCGTGGAGGGCGGTGCCATTCCCGGCAGGGTTTGCGCTGATCCGCCATCCGCAGCAGGGCTATATTCTTTTTGACACCGGATATTCCAGGCGTTTTGTGGAGGAAACCAAAAGGCTGCCGCAGCTGTTGTACCGGATGATTACCCCTGTGACCTTCCGGGAGGAGGACAGCGCGGTGTGCCAGTTGAAGCGCTTGGGCATTGGGGCGGAGGAAATCGGATATGTGGTCCTGTCCCACTTTCATGCGGACCATACGGCGGGGTTAAGGGATTTTCCTAATGCCCGTTTCATATATAAGCAGGAGGGGTATGCAGCCGTCAAGAAGCTGAGCCCCTTCGCAGCAGTCAAGGCTGGATATCTGTCCGGGCTGCTGCCTGGGGATTTCGAGGAACGGTCCGGTTTTATGGAGGACACTGCGCCTTACCGGCTGCCGGTGGGGTTCCCCTTTGCAGGCGGGTATGATCTTTTTGGAGACGGAAGCCTGGTGGCGGTTGATCTGCCGGGCCATGCGGCAGGGCAAACCGGACTGCTGCTCCGGACCGCGGATGGGGAATATTTCCTGTGTGCCGATGCCGTGTGGTCCAGCCGGGCCTTCCGGGAAAACCGCAGGCCCCATGCGGCAGCCAGGATTATTATGGCGGATGCCGGAGAATACGGAGAATCCTTCCGGCGGCTCATCCGGCTGCATAAGGAGTTTCCGCAGCTGCGCATAGTCCCCAGCCATTGCAGCGAAGCGCTCCGCCGGTACGGGAAGGGAGGCGGAGGATAATGGGCGCAGGCGGCTTGGGCGGAAGAGGGCTTGCCATATTGCTTGCCCATTACATCCGCACCCGGTACAGGCGGACCTGGTCCAGCCGGGAAGCGCTGGAGCAATGGCAGGAGCGGCAGGTGCGGAAGCGGCTCAGGTTCGTCAGGGCAAACTCGTCTTTTTACCGTGAGTTATGGAGCGGCAGGCCTTTGGCGGAATGGAGCCGGTTTCCGGTAATCGACAAGGCCATGATGATGGAGCATTTCGACCGCCTGAATACAGCGGGCATCCGCAGGGAGGAAGCCATGGAGACGGCGCTGGAGGCCGAGCACACCCGAAACTTCACTCCGCATATTGGCGGCATTACTGTAGGGTTGTCCTCCGGCACCTCTGGCAGCCGGGGGCTGTTCCTGGTCAGCCCGGACGAGCAGGCGGCATGGGCGGGCATTATGCTGGCCAAGGTGCTGCCGGGGCCTTTGTGGAAGCGGGAAAAAATCGCTTTTTTCCTGCGGGCCAACAGCAATTTGTACGAATCCGCCGGCAGCGGACGGCTGCAGTTCGAATATTTCGATTTACTGGAGGAAACCGGGAAGCATGTGGAGCGGTTAAACCGGTATCAGGCAGGCATTTGGGTTGCTCAGCCGTCAGTGCTCCGGCAGCTGGCACAGCAGAAGCGGAACGGGCAGCTTACGGCAGTTCCCAGCCGCATTATAGCGGTAGCCGAGGTGCTGGACCCGGTGGACGCGGAGGTGATCCGGGAAACCTTCGGGCTGCCCATCCACCAAGTGTACCAATGTACGGAGGGCTTTCTGGCCAGCACCTGCTCCCATGGGACTTTGCATTTGAACGAGGACGTGGTCCACATCGGCAGGGAATATGTTCAGGATGATCCGGGCGGACGCAGGTTCATTCCCATCATTACGGATTTCTCCCGGGCCACGCAGCCGATTATCCGGTACCGGTTGAACGATGTGCTGACCGAGGTGGAGCAGCCCTGCCCCTGCGGCTCCGTATTTACGGCTATCGAACGGATCGAGGGGCGGTGCGATGATATTTTCTACGTGGAGCAGGCAGAGGGAGGCGGGCTGAAGCCGGTTTTCCCTGATTTTATTACCCGCGCCATTCTCGCCGCTTCCCCGGCTATCCGGGAATACCGGGTGATCCAGCACAGAGAAGATGAGCTTGCCATTGAGCTTCTTCTTGCCGATGGAGTCTCCCGGCTGGAGATTGAACGGCAGGTTGCGGCTTCGGTGGAGGCGCTGATGCGCAGGCTGGGCTGCCGTTTGCCGGAGCTAACCTTTGCCAATTATATCCCCCATCAGGGAATCCGCAAGCTGAGGCGGGTGGAGAGGAGATGGGCCATTGAGCAGCTGCGTCTCCCTTTATAGCCGTGAGGATCTGCACCGGGTGGAATGGCCGGATACGGAGGACGGGCGTTATGCCAGAGACTATCTGGATCCGTTGATGGCCCACGGTGCAGTGAAATACATGACCAATGTGGATACCACCGTTCTTCTGGCACGGGTGGATGATCTGGTGCTTCCGTTGACAGTAAACGATGCCGAATACGGCAATTCCTACGTCTGTGCCCCGTATACCCACTAT
>JAQSYT010000094.1 GCA_029256065.1 Paenibacillaceae bacterium | reverse complement strand
TCAAGATCAGGTCGATGGAATCCTTCAGGGGATAGCGGACCGGTGTGGAGTTGGTAAACAGGCCCAGCGGGGAAAAATAATAAAAGGACCAGCTGTCGGAAAACAACCACTGGTAGGGAATGTCCACCGATGCGTAAAAAGCGCTGACCAGCGTCTCATAACATTGCAGCACCTGATTGCCGTGATGGTACTTCTTTGGTATTTTCAACTCCAGAGCTTGGATCATGTTCCTTAAGCCTCCTCATGTGGTGAAACCATTGCCGGCTCCCCGATTAAACATATAAAAGGATGACGTTTGCCGCTTACGGGATGGGGAGGAATTTGGCTGACCGCCTCCACTTGAAGATCCAGCTTGTCCACCAGCAGGCACTGCCTAAGCTGCAGCGCCAGCTTCTCTCCGATTTCCCGCCGCTTATCCTCATCCATATCTGCGGCTGCCAGCCGGAGCCGAAAGGAAGTGTAATCCTCCTGAACCATCTGGTACTGGCGCATGCCAATCTCTTCAGACAGCTGCTTGTAGAAGCGGTCCAGATAACGCAGCACCGAGGGACTCAGCACTCTGCCGGGAAGCCGGATTTGGGAGCCCCGGAACGGCAGCAGCTCGAGGGTTAACGAACCCCTCTCTTCGTCGTGGACAAGCCTTCCCATATCCCCTGTCCGGTACCGGACAAAGGGCATGTGCTTCAGCACCAGAGAGGTGACCACAAGCTCGCCGTATTCACCGGAAGGCACCGGAAGACCGTTGTCCGGGTCCACCGCTTCCACGTACACATGCTCCTGGTCCACCTCCAGCTGTCCCTCCCTGTTGGTGAACGCAATCATCCATAGCTCTTCCATACCGTAATAGTCCACCAGAGGAACCCCGAAGGCCTTCTCAATAACCCGGCGGTCTGAATCATAAATATGCTCACCCCAGCTTTGCACAAAGCGCAGATTAGGAGGCACAGTCAGCCTCCGCTCCTGGAAGTGATCCACCAGCTCGGCCAGAATGGAGCTTCTTCCCTGTATCATGTCAGGAGAGGTCCTGACAATTTCCTGGGCATACTTGGCAAGCATCTTGGGATGAATGCCTGCGGAGTTGCCAACCAGTACACTGCGGTAGCGCAGCGGCAGTCCCCAGCTCCTGCGTTTTCTCTGAATAGCAAGGGATAAGGCCATCAGCTCGCTTTTCGTTTTGAGACAGCGGAACGGCTCTCCGGTGCTGCCGGAGGTGTAGGACTCCACGACATCGTTACCTGGAGCGGCTGGCATAAACAGCTCCCGGTGCCGGTTCATCATCCTTTTATCCATAAGGGGAAGTGAGAAGAAGTCCTCTGACCCGCTGCAGTAATGCTTGTAGAAGGGATGCTCCTCGCGAAGCACGGCCGCCAGCTCCTGAAGTTTGGGTTCAGCCTGGTCAAGCATCCTCCAGTCTCTCCTGCACAAACTCCAGCACTGTCCCCACAGAGAAAAACAGCTCAGGACGGATATCCTCCACCTCCACTCTTATCGGAAAGCGGTCCTCCAACGATGCAAGAAGCTCCATAAACTGGACGGAGTCCATCCCCAGATCAAGGGTCAGACGGCTATCCACGGTAATTTTCTCCGGGGACAGCTTGGTGATCGCTGATAATATTTCCATAATCGGTTGTTCAATGGATTCTACCTTCGGACACAATCCTCTCACACTCCATGGCCCAGATTCGTAGTGCAGCTCGGTCCAGTTTGCCGGAATTGGTAACGGGCAAGCCGGAGACCATGCGGATTTCCTTGGGGCGGTACATATTGCTCATGGTGCTGCGTACGTAAGCATACAGCTCCTCACACAGCTCCCCTGCTGCAACAGCGCTTCCGCCCGCCTGTTCAATAAATGCAACCAGCCGTTCCCCCTCCTCCGCCGTGCAGGAGGTGACTCCAACACTTCCGACTGCAGGATGCGCGGCAAGCACAGCTTCAATTTGCTCCGGATAAACCGTATGGCCTCCCGCATTCAGAGCAGTATCTCCACGGCCTGATACATACAGAAAGCCCTCCTGATCCTTGCAGCCCAGGTCCCGGGTCCGCAAGCCCAGTGGAGTCAATGTCTCCCCTGTGCGTTCGGGCATATTGTAATAACCAAGCATCACGTTAGGCCCGGAGACAAAAATTTCCCCCTGCTCTTCCGGGCCGGTCTCCCCGCCATCCGGTCTCCGCACCGTAATCTCAACCCCCGGCACCGGAATCCCTGCCGAACCCGGCCTTGACCGCAGCTCTTCAGCCGGCAGATAGGAAACCCGCGGAGAAGCCTCCGTAAGACCATAGGAAGGCATAATATCCACCCAGGGAATACGGTTTTTCAGCTCAAGCAGCGTATCCGGCGGCGCCGCCCCTCCTACGATAATCATCCTCTCCAGAGTGGCCAGATCCTCTTTTTTCCAAAGGGAGGATTTCATCCAGGGTACAACTGCCGAAGGCACTGTGCACAGAAAGGTAATCCCGTGGGCCTTAACCAGGCGAATTAGCTCCAACGGGTGCAGGACTCCGTCGAACAAGAACAGATCCGCCCCTTTGTCCAATGCCAGGAGCCATTCCCCGGTAATGGTCGAGCTGTACCCGAAGGACTTGGTCAGAAGAACACGGTCATCGGCCGTCAGACGGATATACTCCTGAATGGACCGGACATTGGACAGCATGTTGCGGTCGCTTAGCATGATTCCCTTGGGTTTGCCTGTAGAACCGGAGGACATGAAGATGACGGAGGTCTCCGGCGGGGGAGAATAGCTTCGCGTGTGCACAGAACGCAGGCCGTGCGGATGAAGCCGCTGCAGAACCCCACATTCCCCGTCCATAACAGCTGCCGGATAAGGAGCGTTCTCATCAAGGGTACCGCTGCTATCGAATGCGGAAATGCGTTCACCCGGGACAATAGCCAGCTCCGCTTCAAGAAACCGGCACAGCTCCCGGACCTCCTCCTTGGTTGCCCGGGGATGCACAGGTACGGCAATTCCGCCTGCCAAAAGAACCGCCATAAAGGCCTGCAAGTAGCCGGGGGATTGCTCCATCCAGATAACAGCCAGGAAGGTTCCGGCGCCGTCCCGCTCCTCCTGCAGAATTCCGGATAGAGCAAGGGCCCCTTCATACATATCCGAATAATCCATGCGGACAAGCTTGCCCCACTCCAAATACCAGACGCCTCTGCCGCTTCTGGCTGTTTCCTTGAACCATGAGCCCCATTCCTTGTCCATCGCTAAGCTCATCCCTCTCCGCCTACTCCTGTCATTCGGAGGCTCCCAATCCATCATACGCAGGCACTCGTTCAAGCTCTCTCAACCATTCCCGTTCTTCCTTGAGATAATGAAACGGCCGTTCCCCAAACCATTCCATGGATAATCCGTGACCTGCTCTAAGCTCCGACAAATATCGAAGAAGCGGCTTATAGGAAATGGCCCCACCTCCTAATGCCACAATCCCCTGCCGTGAGCCGAAGGGAGAATACACATTATTGGGCTCGAATACCGGCAGATGGGACGCCGCCGTAATATTCTTCAGGTGGAGATGATACACGTCATCCTGTAAGGCATCGTAAGCCTCCAAGGGCGGTGTGCCACTTTCCCAGAGATGCAGGATATCCAGGTTAATTCTCACATTGGGCATATCCACCTTCTGCAGCAGCCATTCGGTGGACTCCAGCGTATCCGCCAAGGTATCGGGATGGGTCTCAACGACCAGGACCATATCCTCCTTCATAAGCCCTTCCGCTGCCCGCTGAAGCATCCGGCAGGTACGCTCCTTATACTCCTCCGGCGCTGCGGCGCTGGACTTGCCGCCCGCAAATACCCGTATATGGCGAGTACGGAACAATAATCCCAATTGCAGCCATTCCGCAAGCTTCCGGTCCAGCTCCTTCTCATCAGCCTCCTCCGCACACCGGACAGTCTCCTCCGTATAGCCGCCTTCAGCCACCCGCAGGTAATCGCTGATCATGTTAATGGACAGCCCGGCGGCATACAGCTCCTCCACCAGGGCTGCCGCATGTTCCCGGGAGGCTTGCGCCATAGAGCGGGCATGAACCCCCCACAGCTCAATTCCCTGGTAGCCCGCATCCTTGGCAAAACGGATCAGGTCGCCAAAGCCGGCCAGCTCGTGCCGGAATGAAATGGTACACAGATAGCAGTTCATCACTATTTTCCTCCCAGCTCTGACAAACGGTATAGGAATGTACATTCCGATTGGACGATGTCCTCATTTTTAGCCATCAGCGAGGCAAGCAGACCTGGAGAAGGGTTTATTTTTAGCTTCACAAGGAGATAGTTAAACCGGGTCCATTGCTTCACGATATCGTTGAATAAGCCGGAGACATCCTGTTCGTCCTCCTCCGGTATAACGTTAAGCCGCCTCAAGGCCTCCCAAACCTTCTTTCTCATGGTAATGATGGAGGTCACCGTCAAAATATTTTGTCCGATCCACTCCGGGAGCCTGGAGGGGTTGTCCTGCAGCAGCACACCGATATCCCTGGTGAAGGAAAGAAGCGCATTGCGCCCGCTTCGGGCATCCTCCGTTTCGAAATAATCCCGGTTGTTCCTGGCTGCATACCGAAACAGCTCCTGATGCGTATGCGTAGGGGCGGGTTCGGTGAAATGCAGCATGTGCACGTAGAGCTGCCCTTTGTAGACACCTGCCTGCAAGAGGACCTCCTCCGGCACCCAACCCTCATATCCCGCTACTGGGTCGGCTACCAGAAAGCATCTGTCCTCCTCCCGGAAGCCGCACAGCAGAATGGAGTGGGTAAAGCCCGAGTCGTCGTAGCTTAGCATGGAGCTTGGAAAGAACGGCAGCCTGGAGGCTTTGCAGTCCAATAATGCCAGTCCTCCGGCGGCAAAACGGTGCGTAAGCTCTTCGGGGGTTGTTTTGCGGAAGGCCACCTCTACTCCGTAAATGGTCTTCAGATTTTTCAGGTTCATGCTTTTTTTGCTGGAAACCAGCACCTTGAAGAAGTAGTTGATATTCCAATAATCCAGGAGGTACCATTCCGGCACCTGTCCCTTCATGCCCAGTGCCGTCATGACGCAGGACGCGATACATTCCATAGGCGCCAGCTGAATCAGATGAAACTGGGGCTTATAAACGATTCCTGTGGAATCTCCCATTCTATGCACCTCCCTATTAAACCGGCACAGCCTGGCTCTCATCATCATGGGCTGCCAGAAGGGACTGGTACAGCTCACAATGACGTCCTAGCTCCTCATGGGTGCCCTGTCCCACAATTTTCCCGCTGTCCAGCACGAAGATCTGATCGGCATTGCGGATGGTATCCAGAAGATGGGTGGCCACAAGAATGGTTTTCCCCTTCATCATACTGCGCAGCTCCCGCAGCACCTCTTCCTCCGTAATGTTGTCCAGCGAGGAGGTTGGTTCATCCAGTACCAGAATATCCGGCTTCTTCAGGAGAACCCGGGCGATGGCAATACGCTGGCGCTGCCCGCCGGATAATTGGGCCCCCTTGTAGTCCACAGGCGTATGGATGCCTTGGGGAAGCTGATCCATAAATTCCTTCAGGTTGGCGCTGCAGGCCGCTTCGTAAACTTCCTCCTCAGTGGCGTTCAGATTCCCGATGGCAATATTCTCGAATAAGGTCCCCTTGAAGAGGAAGGTATCCTGGAATACAACGCCAAACCGGGAGTTAATCTCGCTCCGGGATATGGAGTCCAAGGAGCTGCCGTCTACAATAATCTCTCCTGCCTGCCTGTCCACCAGGCCTAGGACGGCCTTGAACAGCGTGGTTTTGCCGGAGCCGCTGCGGCCTACGAATGCGGCGGTTTGCCCCTTGGGAATACGGAAGCCGACCTCATCCAGAATAACCTTCCCTTCGCTTGCCACATGCAGATCCCACACTTGAACAGCATCCATCTCTACCTCTGCTGCTGCCGGTGCCCGAATCAGCTCTGCAGTTTGAGCGGAAGGCTGACTGGTGAAGCTTTTTTCTGGCGGTGTCTTCAGGAATTCCGTAATCCTGTCCGCCGCCACCTCCGCCTTGCGGATATCTCCATAGGAATCTGCAATGGCACGAATGGGGTTCAAGACGTTATTCAGATACGAAATAGATGCGATCAGCACACCGATGGTGATGCTATCTCCAATCACCTGGCGTCCTCCCATATAATAGGTCAGCACAATAATGACGCTGATAATCAGGGAGCTGACAGAATTCATAGAAGAGCGGAACAGAGTTTCCTTGGTGCTGCTGCTGACCAGCCCTTTGTACATCCGCCGATTGCGCTCTGCCTCCCAGTTCTCCAGCCCGAATAAGCGGATTTCCTTGGAGCCGTCAATACATTCCACCAAATGCCCGCCTATGGTTTCGTTGTGGTTGCGCACCTGTTCGGCGTACCTCCGGATCAGGGAACGGAATACACGGGGAACGGTCATAATAAGAACGGTGCTTATTCCGGCCATCAAGGCCAATCTCCAATCCATCAGGCACAGAATCCCTAATGCCATCGCCATCATAAGAATATGGGATGTCATGTCCACCATAGTTTTGTTCAGGAAAAAGGAGAGTGAGGCGGAATCGAACCCAAGAAGGGCCAGATAACGGCCCGACCCGTCCTTCTCAATATGGCGGATCGGAATTTGCCGGATATGGCGGGTAAGCGTCTCCCGGATATCCAGCGTATTGCGGATGTCCAGGTAGCTGAACAGGCTCCACCTTCCTACAGAGGACCCGGCGGAAGCGGCAGCCAGCACCAGTGACAGGATAAGCAGCGGCCACATCTCATTGTGATGGCCCTGAATCAGGACTCTGTCGATAAACCGGGCGAATATAAGCGGCTGTATCAAGCTGAAGCCCAGATCTCCCAGCATACAGGCGAATCCGGCGATCCGGTGCCTGGGTCGGGAGGCAATCAGCGGCTTAATCGCTTTAATCATGGTATACAGAGACATTATCATAGCTCCCCGGAAAATGATGGATGATCGGCTTCGCCGCAGCAGCCCAACGCTCCCGGTCCATCCGGGTGCTGCGCAGCACGGTCAAAGGATTGCGGTTCAATAGCTCCGGCGCCCGAAGCTCCGAAAGGCGGTACATGTGCGGCTGTTCTCCGATAGGCCGGGTAAGAAGGTGCTCCGTATCTCTTGCAGATGGCAGGACAGCGGGATTGCCAGTGGTTAAAGCCCTGTCGAGAGCCTCCACCACCTTGGGCATAATCAGCTTGTAGCTGTAGCTCTTGGCATTCCATTGCGCCCGGGCTGACATAGAGCGGGCCAGCTCCGCGTCCTGGTACAGCCGGACAACCTGCTTGGCTGCTTCCATGTAATTAAAGACAGGTGTGTCTGCGGACCACCGGCAGCTGATAAGCAATCCATCTTTCTCATGCTCCACCACCTCCCGTATCCCATCCCAGCCTGTACACACCACGGGAATGCCCCATACCTTGGCTTCAATAAGATTAAAGCCGAAGGTTTCCCCCGGATCGGTGGACAAATTGATCAACACATCCGCCTTCCGGAACAGCTCTTCCTTTTCCTCTCTCATAACCGGTCCTGTAAAGGAAACCGCTTCTTCTAGCCCCAGCTCGTGAACAAGGCTCTCGAGCTTCAGGCGGTACGCCGTGATTTCCGTATGATCGGTGCCGGTATAATCCCCTGCGATCAGCAGGCGGGCGGATGGAATGTGCTGCCTCACCTCATGAAGCATCAGAAGCTGCTTGTCGATATTCTTCACCTGCTCCAGCCGTCCGATGGACAGCATATGAAAGGCCGGATCATTCCACCTTCTCCTACCCGGCTCTTCCGCAGCAGTCACCGGACTGTCCTCCTCCACCCGGATGCACAGTGGAATGACAGGTGATGCCTCATAAACCGGGGACAGATTTGTCAACGCCTGCTTGGCTGAATGGGTGGCAGTCAGCACCACATCCCTGCTGCATAGAAGAGGGGTAATACTCAGCCAATGCCGGAGCCAGTGCTCCGATCCGACGGAATGGGCAATCATCAGAAAGCCCGTTGGAAGTCCGGCCAAACTCCGCGCTGCCAGCAGGTAGGGGGTCAAAGCAGGCAAATTGGCATAGATGGCATCCAACTCATAAGCCCGAACCAGCTCCGTCAGCCCCTTCACCGCCTCTCCCAGCCTTGCTGCCGACATATCCGGCCATGTATCAGGCGCTCCCCCCATCAGCTTGATCCAACGGATGGGAGGGATTTTTACCACATCTGCATAACTCCCTAAATATTCGATCCACTGTGTATCAATGGCCCGCTCGTTGATTCTGCCGGATTGGCCGCCTACGCATCCGATGCGCTGCCGCTTCATCCCCCTCATCCTGTCTTCTCCCGGTATTTATGGGACACAAGCTCAGCCAAGGTGGCAATCGTGGAGAAATAGGAGTGGTCCAGTTCCTCATCATCAAAGCAGATGCCATACTTTTGCTCCAACTGGACAATCAGGTTGATCATCAGCACGGAATCCACCCCCAGCTCCTTCAGATCAGCTGCTGGAGAAACCTCCGTTCCTTCCACCAGCTCGGCAATCAGCTCCTGAATCTCCTCCGTTATTTGCTTAAGCGTTGTATTTGAAGAACTCATATGCGTTTCCCCCACCCGCTCCTAGATTTGCACCTTCCCCAGCACATCCCGGACAACAGCTGAGATTCCCGCTACATCCTCTTCTGTCAAGGCAATATTCATGGGCAAGGATAAGATTTCCCCTGCAAGCTCCTCTGATGCCGGGAAGTCTCCTGCCTGATATCCGAGATGCGAAAAGGCCTTCATCCGGTGAATCGGCTCCGGGTACTGGATGGCTGTAAGAACCCCGTGCTTCTGCAGCTGCTTGCGGAGAGTATCCCGCCTCTCAGCTTCTATACGGATCACGTACAGGTGGTAAACATGGCTTTCATCGCCCCGGCTTCCGGGAAGCTTAACCCCGGAGCAGTTCCCCAGGTAGGACTCGTACATGCCCGCAACCTCCCGGCGCTTCCGGGACCATTCGTCCAAGTAAGCCAGCTTCAGCTGAAGGGCCGCTGCCTGAATAGGGTCCAACCGGCTGTTCACACCGGGAAACTCATGCTGGTAACGAACCTCTCCCCCGTGGTTGCGCCATTTCCGCAAGCCGGTGGCAAGCTGAGGATCCGAGGTAATGACAGCCCCGCCGTCACCAAGGGCTCCCAGATTCTTATCGGGATAAAAGCTGAAGCAGCCTGCTGTCCCGGCACTTCCTGCTTTCCTGCCCAAGAAGGATGCGCCGGCTGCCTGTGCGCTGTCCTCCACCACGGCAATGCCCCGCTCCTCCGCCCAAGGGAGAAGCTCGGTCAGGTCTACCATTTGTCCGTACAGATGGACGGGAATAATCGCTTTGGTCCTTGGTGTAACCAGGCGCTTCACCTGCTCCAGATCAATCAGGAACGTATCCAGGTCACAATCGGCCAGAACCGGAAGAGCACCCGTATGGTGAATAGCCTCAACAGTAGCGATAAAGGTGTTAGCCGCCGTAATGACCTCGTCCCCGGGGCCGATGTTCAACGCTTTCAGTGTCAGATAAATGGCGTCTGTCCCATTGGCAACGCCGATCCCATACTGCGCTCCGGAGTAGCTGGCAAAGGCCTCCTCAAACCGGGTAACCGGTACTCCCCCGACGAATACGCCCCGGGCTGCAATCTCCTCTACCTCCCGCAGCCATTCATCCCGGATTAGCGCAAACTCCGCCTGTGGCGAAGAAAAGGTTACTCTCATCTGGCTTCTCAGCTCCCTCTTGTTCCGGCAGGAGTCTCCACGGTCGTTTGCTCCGTGCCGCCCTGCCTGATCTGTTCCAATACATCCATCACTTGAATCGCCTGCTCCAACGTCACCTCAGGAACACCTTCTCCCCTGATGGCTTGCACGAAGGAGGTATAGATCCGCTCGCCTGCGGAGCGGCTGTTGCTCTCCAGAGGAAGGACAACCGGCTCGTGCCCCTTCTCCAGGAGAACAGCCTCCTTATCGCTGTTTACCTGGATGGTGGCACGGTCTCCACCAATGACCCACAGAGGAAGCTTGGCCTGGGAGGCAAAATTCACCTCCATGAAGGCTGTAATTCCGCTATCGAACATCAGCTCCCCATGGACATAATCCTCCGTATCCCCCTGATTCCAGGAGAGGCGTTGCGAAAAGGAGCGCACTGACTTCACTCTTCCCAGGGGCAGCATAAGGAGCTGGTCGGCCAAATGCACACCCCAGTCCAGAATGGCGCCGCCGCCGGAGGATTGACGGTTCCGCCATTCGGGATCGTAGGATTTCACACCGAACGAAGCCCCGGAGCCGAACATATGGTGCCGCCTTTCAACAAACAGCGTCTCCCCCGCCAGCTTCTCCTCCAAGGCGCGGAGCACAAACCTGAAGTCCGCATCGAACCGGCGGTTATGAAATACACTGACGACCCGCCCCGCACTGTCGGCCAACCGCTTTAGCTCCACCGCCTCATCCGTTCTTACTGTAACGGGCTTCTCCATAAGCACATGGGCCCCCGCCAGCAGGGCAAGCCGGGCCGTCTCATAATGGGATACCGGAGGGGTAGCCACAAGCACGGCGTCCAATTCCTCCTCCAGAAGCTCCGGCAGGGAGGGAAATACCGGCAGCCCTCTCCTGGCAGCCAATGCGGCCCGCTCCGGCGTGATATCATAGACACCGGCCACGCTGATGCCGGTCATTTTCTTAATAATGGGAAGATGAATCAGCTCCACAATACGCCCGAATCCGACAATTCCTAAACGGATCACATCGCTCATGGGCATTCCCTAGGCAATCTTTTGCTGGCGGAGTTCTTCTATGAAGGTAACGAGGGAGCCCAGGGTCTGGAATACCGCAGGGTCCACATCCTCCTCCGGAACACTGATGCCGAACTCCTCCTCCACATATACAATCAGCTGTAAAACCATAATCGAGTCAATGAACAGGTCCTGATAGACCCGGCTTGACTCCGTCACATTCTCAGGAAGCTTAACCTCCAGATTTTGCTGCATCAGTTCGCATAGTCTGTTCAAAATTTGCTCTCTTGTCATTGTCACACACGCTCCTTATTTTCTAATAAAGTCCGGCTGATCTTCCCCCGCTCGTTCTTGGGAATCTCCGCTGCGAACTCAATATGCCGCGGAACCTTGTAGGGTGCCAGCTTATCGGCGCACCAGCTTTTGACCGCTTCAGGCGTCATCACGATCTCCTCTGCCACAATCAGGGCCTTTACCGCTTCGCCCCAGACCGGATGTCTGGACCGGTATACCACCACCTCCTTTACGCCCGGACAGGAGAGAATGACCTCCTCCACCTCCGCAGGAATAACCTTATACCCGGAAACATTAATAAGCTCGTCCGCCCTGCCGAGTATATGAAGACGGTTGGCTTCATCCCAATACCCGCAATCATGGGTCCGGAACCACTGTCCGCCAATAAAGGCGGCTACCTCTCCAGGGTCCTCCCCTGTTTTGGAAACGCTTAAATAAACATGCTTTAAGGGACTCCCTACATCCGTTGTGGCAGATGGATTGAAGGACAAGGACAAGGCTCCGGTTTCCGTGGAGCCGTACTGCTGAAGCACTTGGACAGAGTTTCGCTTTAAACTCTCTAGCAAACCCTGGGTAAGCGGTGCGCCGGATGCGACCACCCGTTGGAAGGCAAGCTTCTCTCCCGACAGAGTAAGGAGCAGCTGAAGCATAAACGGAACAGCATACACAATGCTTTGTGGAGTGGATTTAATGACGCCAATGGCAAGCTTGGGATTCTGGCCGGTGATGATAATGGGATCGGTCCCCCGCTCCAATGCGGCAAGAACGCCTGTAATCAGTCCGAAGGAATGGGACAAGGGAACCAGCACAATAGGCGTTTCCTCCGGGCTTGTGTTCAGTGCGGCATTGTAATGAACGATCTCCTCCTGTACACCCTGCCAGGTTCTGCGGATCAGCTTGGGTGTGCCTGTTGTCCCTGAGGTGAACTGGTAGAGAGAGGCTTCCCCCCGTGGCCTGTCACTCTTTAGTGGAACAATCTCCGGTGTTCCGCCTGTCAGGAGCAGATGGGCTCCTGCATTCTGAGCCTGCATCAGCGCCGTAGGATTGGGAGTATCCGAAGGCAAGAGAAGAACAGAGCCATCCGTGGACATCGCATGCAAAACAGCGCCTAAATAAACCATGGGATCATTGCTGCCAACTGCCATCAAACAACCGTCGAAGCCTTGAACCATAGGACGTATACAGGCAAGTGCATCTGCCCTTGTGATCAACTCATCATTGATCCGTATCATTATTCACGCTCCTCTGTCCGCTTTTTTATTATTATAAAACAAAATAAAATGTCTATATATACCTTATTTTTAATATTAACCCTTATTATTAAGATTTTACCTAAGCGTTCTGCAGCGCATTTATTTTCCTGGCTGTATACGCCTGCGGCATCTGGTGCTTCTGTCTGTATTGCACCGGTGTAAGCCCAGTGGATTGCCTGATATGCAAAGCCAACGCATCAGGCTTGTTAATTCCCACTTGACGGCAGATTTCCTTAACCGTGCACGCAGTGGTTTCCAAAAGCCGGACGGCAGCCTTCAAACGAAGCAGCTTCAGATAGCGCATAGGGGTAACGCCCATGATGATCTTGAATTCCTCGCAGAAGTAATTCGGATGATAGCTCACCGCCGCCGCAATCGAAGCAAGGTCCAGGTCCGCATTGGATAAGTGCGCTGTCATATAGCGGACTGCATAAATAATAGGCCTTCCTTTAATATCTGTGGAGGCTTCACGCTCCGGTTCGGGCTGCTCAGAACGGTCCTTATGCAGGACATAAAGAATTTCCGTAATCAAGGCATAGAGTGCGGACGAATAAAATAATTGCCCATGCAGGTCATGAGGCTCATCCATATCCGCCTGAAAGATTTCCAGTGTACGCCGGATGGTGGAAGCCGGAGGAATAACGACCGGTTGGCGGAGCTCATTAAGCGCCCTCCACAGAAAAGGGGCGGCACGGAAACGGATCATCCTTCCTTCGTTTTGCACATGCAGAATAGGTACTTTCTGAGAAGCTGGTGGAACAAGGACTGCCTGATCCCGGTTCATCCTGATCTCCATTTCCCCATAACGAAACTGCATTTCCTGACTGTTGGGGTATAGGAGCAAATACTCTCCCTGGACGATATTTACAGGTAATGTGAACGGACAGGAACCAACCAATGTAACCGGCAGCTCCAACTTCAATGAAACATCCCTCCCAACTTTTATAATCAACAAAAGACCATTCCCATCATCAAGTGGATTATACCAATAAAAGTTATTTGATACCGCATAAAAAGGGTACATGTCGCATAAAAAAGGTACATGCTGACGAATTTCGGTAGAGAATTGTCCTTTCCGGTATGCGAAAAAGACCACACGCAAGAAATTCTTGCATGTGGCCCTTCACATTTTATTTATATCGTTTCCACCGTTGACCTGCTCTGCCGCGCAATCAAGACAGCTTTCGTTTAATTTTTACGAAAATCCATCTGAAGCAGCTCCTCATAAAATTCATTGTGAGATTTCGGATCCTGCAACCACACTGTCCCGTCTTTCTTCAACACAACGTCTGCCCACATGTTATTGTATTCAGATTGGGTTGACACAGAAATTGCCTCTTCTACTCCATCTATCTTGGAAAGCTCTTTCCAAACCAAGTTCGGGTTATAGCCCAGTTTCTCGGATTTCTCAGGCATGTATCCCCAACTCCATACGGTTCCATCCTTTTTCACAAACAGAGCGTGCAAAGAATCATTGGAGAAATCAACGATATCTGTAAGTTCGGCTACCTGGAAGGGATCCGCTGCAACGGTTGCCCATTGCTCACCATTTTTGGCAAAGGCGTTAGCTCCCCAAACCCAAACCGTTCCATCTTTCTTGAGAGCCATGTCGTTTCCCAGTTTGACAATGTCCGTTAATTCTTTTATTTGCTTCGGCACAGCAGACCGGATATTCTCATAATTCAAACTGCCATCCATCTTCGCGGTTTCCTTTACCCAGACTGTGCCATCTTTTTTCAAAAACAAAATACCCGAACGTCCGGACGCAAAATCCTGGATATCGGCAATACCTTCAACCTCACTTGCATAGTCATGCAGATTCAGGTGGGGATCTCGTTTTTCCCAATAATCAGCCGGTTCAAAAACCCACGCCTTCCCGTCTTTATCAACTGCAAGGGCTGCCAATCCACTAGCAAAGCCAACCTTAACAATATCCTTCAGATATGAAATATGCTGGCCGACAAATCTGGTTTGAAGCACACTCGCATCATTATCCTGAGCAGAGGTGTACTTTTCTAATTCCCATACAGTACCGTCTTCCTTTAAAGCAAACATTCCATCAGTGGACAAGCTTTTCACCTTATCCAGACCCTTAACTTTGACCATCGGTTTCGGATAAAAATGATCTTTTACAGAAATTAAATGAATCCCTCTGCACCAGACATTTCCCTCGTCATCCAGGGCCAATAGCAAATTGGGGCTCGCGATTTGGACAATATGCGGCAGTTCATTAGAAGCAGCTGCTTTTGAAACAGCAGGTATTGCAGTGGCAACAAGCAAAAAAACAGCCGCCATCACCAGACTAACCCGTTTAAACCAACCCTTTTCAATCACACTCCCACTCCTTCAATTAATTTCAAAATTACTTCCTTTTATATCCACTAATTCCATAGACGCTTATACCCCTAGAAATGTTTCGCCAATATTGGATTTTGTTTTAATTTTTCCAGAAAAGATTTAAGAGCCTCATTCCGGTTGACTGGTTGGAAAAAGAAAAACCTCGAGGATTTGCGCCCTCAAGGTCTTCGTTTATTGAAAGACAATATGAAACAAGAATGCTTTTTTACTGTCAGTTGAAGAAAGCAGGTAGACTTCGAAAAAATCCCCCACATCATCCCAGATGTAGAATGTTGATTTATACTATTTCGTATTCTGTATTTAACGTCTTAGATAATTCCAACAAAAGTTCCTTATTCATTATTTAAAATCAACTCCGAGAATTATTTTATGGTTTTGAAACCTTTAAGCCTGTAGTGATTTCACCTTCATGAAAAAATTCAACTACATACCCAAGGTCTGGATCATAAAGCCAAGTATCTGATCCCACAGCTGTAACATCGTCTATAACAGCAATAGTCTTAGTCAATTTTGCAATTATTGAAGGGGCGTCGCTGTAATTCCAAAGCAAGTAAATCTCTGAATCAGGGCTGATTCCTATCTTGTCCTCTAGAAACGGCACTATTTCGGAGCTGTTTTCGATTCTTTGCTTAGAATTGATTTTACTCCAATCAACTCTTCCCCAACTGCTAATAGGAAAATCTGAACAGAGTTTATTAAACATCATGCTCGTTTCATTTTCAGAT
>JAQSYT010000093.1 GCA_029256065.1 Paenibacillaceae bacterium | reverse complement strand
ATCAGCTCTGTCCGCATAGTCTCTATGACGCTCCGGATGCCGGGTTCATTGCTTTCTGCCAAATTAAGCAATTCCGCAAGATCAAGCAGCTGGTCATACAGCTCTTCCACACCGCCAAGCTGGTGATAGATGTACTTATAACGCAGCGAGATGATCATATACTGCTGGTTCGGATCATCGCCGCATTGCCCGATGTAATAGCTCCTGACCGGCTTATCCTCCAATAACACCGGAGATAAATCCATGCCGTCAACCGGGACCTCCAGCGGTGCCCCGGCAAGAGAGAGCAGGGTCGGCATCAGATCCTGCAGCCCAACAAGCTGCCCGGATACTCTTCCCGCCGGAAGCTTCGCAGGATAACTGATCATAAGGGGCACGCGGACAGAGCCGTTATAGAAGTTTTTCTTGAAGTACAGCCCGAAGTCTCCCAGCATCTCCCCATGGTCAGCCGTATACACAATGATGGTGTTCTCCCGGAGGCCTTTTGCCTCGAGAAAATCCATAACCCTGCCGATTTGCTTGTCCTGATGGGAAATCAGGCCGTAATAGTAGGCCTTAATCACCTTTTTGGCCTCCGGCGACAGAAGATCCCACATATGGCCGTAATGGGTTTTGACCTCATTATCAAGGCCGCGGTCCTTCAGCATGCCAATGCTGCCGGACGGCTCAGGCATCTCCCGGGGATCATACATGCTGTCATAAGGCCGGGGCGGATCGAATGCGGAATGCGGCTTCGGGAAGGAAATCCACATAAAGAACGGGGTTTCTTTGTCCGTCTCCACATGCTTGCGCATATGGGCAATTGCCCGGTCAGCCACCCAGCTGTCCACATAATGCTCCTGCGGAACCGGACTTGGCGCCGGATACACATCATTGTTGCCCAGACCATGGCCGCGGGTATACCCTCCCCAGCCAACGGCTTGGAGATAGTCATGGTAATCCTCCAGCCCGGTAAGCTGATTCTCGGGGTCATACTTACTCAGGATTCTGCCGGATTCCGCAAACTCCGTGGTCCGGATGCCATGTGTGGTTCTCGCTTCGCCGGGACCCCGGTAGGGATTATAGTGGAGCTTCCCCATGGAGTAGGTTTCATACCCGCGCTTGCTTAGCTCCTCCCCAAGCGTGGGCAGGCCCTCCTTAACCTCTCCAGAATTATCCTTCAGCCCCGTACACTTATGCGGATAAAGTGCCGTTGTCAGGCTCGCCCTTGCAGGCACGCAGATAGGATCCGGCGTAAAGGAATTCCCGAAGTTGATGCCGCTTTCGGCAAGCTTGTCGAGATTCGGTGTGGACACAATCGAATTGCCGTTGCACCCCAAGGCGTCATGGCGCATCTGGTCGCACATGATGAATACAATATTGGGCTTCTGCAAGCTTTTCCCTCCTTCCATACACATATCCCAACCTTAAACTTTTTGGGCTTTTATGTTAATGTAGAAACCAACATGGATTTATGTAAAAATCGAAACGGATGTGACGGTTAAATGGTGGACCAAACCGATTATAACCAATTGTATTTGCATATTTACTTTATCCTGCGGAGACCGACGGCAGGAGGCTGGAGCGGAAGCCGGAAGCATCTCTCCGGGCATACCCTCTATTGGATCCATGAAGGGGAAGGCACATTCATAGCCGGGGAAAAACTGGAGGTTACCGCGGGCAGCCTGCTCTATGCCCACCCGGACCTGGAGGTCCAATACCAGTCGAGTGAGCGCCGCCCGCTGGACTTTACCATCATCCGGTTTGAATGTATGACGGTGGAACGCCAAGAAGACAGCTGGAGCACCAGTCCGGTTGTGCGTTTGCCCCTGCCCTTCTGTATGCCTGCCGCCAATATGGACCGGCTGGAGGTAAGCGGGTTGATGGATCGTATCATCCGCGGCTGGAACCCGTCTGCCACAGGAGGAGAGGTGGCCTCCAAGGCCGCACTCAGCGGGATGCTGCTGTATGCCGGCAAGCATCTTACCGGAATGAAGCAAGAAACGCGTTTTACCCTTTTCGAAAGAATCAAAGAGGCTATGCAGCTCCGGTATGTCAGTAATCTGAGCGTTGAGGGCTTAGCCAGAGCCTATGGTATCTCACCTGTTTATTTGCGGAAGCTGTTTCATGCGTATGAAGACTGCTCGCCCAAGCAATATCTGGAGACGGTCCGGCATGAGAATGCGCTCCGGCTGCTGCTGCACTCCGAACTTTCCCTGCGGATGATCGCCGAGGTATGCGGGTACACGGATGAATTTCATTTCAGCAAGGTGTTCAAAAAAAGGACAGGGCAATCTCCTGCAAAGTACAAGAAATACCCGCAGGTATAATAGTCATGAAGCAGAGCAAATAATCCCGTTCCAGCAAATGAACCGTGACCCGTACAGAGGCAATAGATTGCACTCCTTGAGGGTCACAATTCAATGTAGAACGGGATACTTGTTAATCGATTTTAACGGTTCAAAACTGGCAGCTTGATATGGCTGGGATACTCCCGGTTGTGGTACACCGTTTGGCGCACAATCACCGGCTCCTCATCCTCATACGGTTTATTGCCTGTATTGGTGTTGGGGAAGGCCACAAACTTGCTGGAAGAGGTGACCGTGACTCTGACCCGGTGTCCAGCCGGGAAGGTGTGGGCAATATTTTGCAGGAAAATATCGTACTTCTCCACCTTGCCCGGTTCCAGCAGCTGCGGATGCTCCAGACCGTTGCGGTATCTGGCTCTGACGATGTAGTTGGACAGCCGAATGGAGTCTCCGTTGGGGTGGACATCGCTCAGGGTCACCACCCAGTCCGTGTCCTTGCCTGTACTGGCTGCATACAGCACCGCCGACAGCTCTCCCGCCACCGTCAGCTCCTCCGCCAAAGGTTCGCCGGTATATGCCAGGATATCGCTGCGCAGCTCATGTCTGCGCATATTCTCCGGCTCCCGCTCACCCTTGTCCGCCACCGGGTCGGCGGGATTGTAGATGTAGCTGTCAGCTGACGAAAATTCCTCCGGCGCTGCCGCTAGCCTGCCGTCCCCCAGAGAAGAGTTAGCCCGCCCATCCCCGCCAAAATAAAACGGCGTCACCACCGCCTCCGCCGGAGTCCAATCCGCCGAGGTCCGCCAGCGGTTTTCGCCCACTACATAATAAGAAGCCCGCGGCTCCTTGTCGATGCCGTTGGGAATGTCCTTCAGGAAGAGGTCAAACCAGCGCAGCACAGATACGTCATAGTCATAGACCACGGCATCGTTGCCCAAGGCCACATTGGCCAAGTCCCGGGCCCGGTTGGGGTTATGCTCCCAGGCGCCCAGCCGGATTTTGCGGTGGGGGACATCATGCTCCGTCAGCATCCGCCAGGTCTCCGATACCCCCGGGCTGTCACCGTCGTACCACCCCGAGATCACGTACACCGGTGCCTTGACCTGATGGCCCAGCTCGCTGTAGGTGCAATTTTTCCAAAAATCATCATAATCCGGATGTTGGCTCCACAGCTCCCAGGGCCCTGACGCCTTGCCGATCATCTGCCTTGGGATATCCCGGATAGGCCGGGCATCCACCGCCGCTTCGGGGTTCACGGTCACCCCGCCGAAAATATCAAAATCCGTCCGGGTGCCCACCGATTGGGCCAGGGTCCAGGAGAGAAGCGGCCAGGAGCAGAGGGTTCCGCCCTTGCGGGCCGTATCCGTAAAGGGTGAGCCCACATTCACCTCATCCACTACAGCCAGCAGATTGGGATGCCCGCTGGTGGCGGCGGCTGTCACCACATAACCCAGATAGGAGGCGCCCCACATGCCGACCTTACCGTTGCTCCACTCCTGGGCAATGATCCAGTCGATGGTGTCGGAGCCGTCGTCCCGCTCGTAGTAAAAAGGCACCAGCTCCCCTTCCGAATCCGCCCGTCCCCTCACGTCCTGGTTGACTACGGCGTAGCCCTTGTTGGCCCAGCGTTTGAACAGCTCCTTGCGGCCGTTGCGGTCATAACAGGTCCGCACCAGAATGGCAGGCAGCTTAGCCCCCGGCTCCACTCCCTCCGGCAGGTACACATCCGTGGCCAGCCTGACGCCATCCCGCATGCGCACCATGTACGTCCCCAAGTCATTGATGCCGTATTCCGGCTTGGATAACAGCGGGTCCTCGTATACCCGCAGGGGAGTCAGCCTCTCGCAGCCCGCCTTGACGATCAGCTCCAGGCCGTATCGGTTAGGGGCCGCAAAGGCGATCACCTCACCGTCCAAGGTAACCACATCCACCGCTGTACCGCCGCGCATGGCCCACACCTGGGAGATCCGCTCCGTACCGGCCGCATCCGCCGCTGTATATTCAATATGCCGCTGATACACGGTGCCATCCTCCAGGACAACCTCTTCTCCCGTCCACTCCGCCCGGGCATAAGCCTCCAGCTGTTCCCCTATACGGGCCAGCGGCAGAGC
Organism: Paenibacillaceae bacterium; assembly: GCA_029256065.1. Lineage (GTDB taxonomy): Bacteria > Bacillota > Bacilli > Paenibacillales > NBRC-103111 > Paenibacillus_AR. Next base: position 11,095 of record JAQSYT010000093.1, on the reverse strand, counting down.
ATACTTGGCTTGAGGGTCCAAAACATGCTCCTGCATCTGTGTCCGTCTGCGGGGTTCCACCTTGGCGTGAAGCACCCCTTTTTCCGTAAACCGGATTTTGCCGCTATATATTCCCGCACAATAGAAATGAAAGACCGTGTGATACAGATAAGCCGTCAAATTTATCTCCCCCTTATCCCCAAACCTGCTCGAATACCCGCAGCCAGTTCCCGCCCATGATCTTGGCAATGTCAGCATCGCTGTAGCCCCGGGCCACCAGCCCTCTGGTAAAATTGCCGAAACGGCCGTAGGTTTCCAAACCCTTCACCGTTTCGGTGGAGGGGCCGTCCCCTTTGGCAAAACCCAGCCGCGGCGCAATATGCTCCTTGAAGTAGATAAGAGACCATTCCACGTCGCTCATGGGCCAGTCCGTGCCGATGCCCACATGCTCCACTCCGGCCAGCCGGACCACATAATCCATATGATCCAGCACATGATCGAGAGTCGTGTTCGCGGGGTCTCCATGGACAAACCACGGCATGGCAAAAATCCCCACCACACCTCCGGTTCCGGCCACCGCCAGAATCTCTTCGTCGCTTTTGCAGCGCATATGAGGGTACAGGCGCTCCACTCCCGTATGGGAGGCGATCACGGGTGCAGAGGATACCCGGCAGGCATCCAGAGTGGTTTGTTTGCCGCAATGGCCCGTATCCACTACAATCCCCAATTGGTTCAGCCGCTCCACAAACCGGACCCCGTAATTAGACAAGCCGCCGCTTCCCGCCTCCGCACAGCCGGAGCCCACGAGATTCTGACTGTTGTACGTAAGCTGCAGCACCCGCAGCCCAAACTGGTGCAGCGTCTCCAGCAGCCCCAGATTCCGGCCCAGCCCGTCCGTTTCCTGTGCGGTGACAATCCCGGCTTTCCGGCCGCTCCGTTTGGCCTCACGGATATCCTCTGCCTTTCTGGCTTTAACGAGCCAGTCCGCTGCAGTGTCAAACTGAAGCTGCACCTGGCCCATGCTGTCCAGAATGGTCTCCATATCATTCAGGTGAAGCTCCCGGTTGCCCGCCGTAATGCCGGACCGGTACCACTCCTCCTTGTATTGGGGCAGCTCTCCGGCTGCCGCCATCTTGACCAGCAGCTTGGCGGGCATATGGCTGTACACCATGGGCTCGTCCTTGTATGGCTCACAAAGCTCCTTCAGCCGCTGAGCCACCGCATCGGGAATGGCCTTGGGAGACAAAGGCCCCTGAAACAGCAGGTCGATGTTGATGTTCTCCTCATGCAGCCGGGCCGCACGCAGCTCCTGCTCCTCGGTCAGATGAAACTCATACCGTTCCTCTTGCCGTTTTTCTTCCATACCGCCTGCCCCTTCCGTTACCATGGGATGTCCACACCCTTTTGCCGCAGCACCGCCTGGTTGTATATGTAATGAGCCGCCGCCAGATCCTCAATGGCCAAGCCCAGGCTTTTGAAAAGAGTAATCTCCCCGCTGCCTGTCCTGCCTTCGACCCTTCCCTCCAGCAGTTCACCCAATTCGCCGGCAATATGGGTATCCGGGATAACCCCTTCCTGAAACGGGATCAAGTAGTCTCCAGCTTCGTTCCGGGCGGATTCCACCCGGTCCACATATAGTCTGGAGGCAGCAACCAGCGCTGAATCCAGCTCCCGGTCAGGCGCACGGCATGCGCCGACAGCATTAATATGAGCCCCGGCCTTCACCCATTCCCCTTGCAGAACCGGCTCTGTGCTGGCCGTTACGGTACAGATTATATCCGCATTCTCCACTGCTTCCCGGACAGAGACAGCAGCCGATGCTTCTACACCCTGCAAGGCTCCCGCCTGCTCTTCTATGAAGCGTTGAGCCTTGCCGGGTTTGCGGCTCCATACCCGGACCTGACGGATTGGACGGACTTGCAGCATGGCCTCCAGGTGGCTGGCTGCCTGCTCCCCTGTGCCGAGAATAGCCAGAACAGCACTTTCTTCCCTTGCCAACGCCCGGGTTGCCACAGCGCTGACCGCCGCCGTACGGACTGCGGTAATGGCACGGCCGTCCACCACCGCCAATAACACCCCTGTTTGGGTATCAAACAGCGCCACCGCTCCTTGATGGGACGGCCGTCCTGACGCATGGTTATGGGGAAACACGCTGATCAGCTTGGCCCCCGCCACCCCGTTATTCCGCAAATAACCCGGCATCAGTCCCAGCAGATTAGCCTTGTCCAAAGGCACCACCTGCCGCAGGCTCATCTCTGCTCGGCCCGCCGACAAATCCGCCAAAACCTCCTCCATTACCGGAATACACGCTTCCATCGTCAAAAGCTCAGCCGCCGTTTTGTAATCGATCACCTGCATATCCCAACACCCCTTCTCAGGAAACCGGAATTACTTTTTCCATCACATAGTCATCCATGACATAACCATTCCCGATATCCGCAACCTGTTCGCGTACGGTCCGGAAGCCCTTTTTCTGATAAACCCCGATGCTGGATTCGTTATGACGGTTCACCGTAAGCCAAATATGGCCCAGTCCCCGGTCCTTGCACAGCTGTTCCAAAAACGTCATGGCTTGGCTGGCATAACCCTTACCCCGGTGCTCCTTGGCGACATAAAACTTGCTCAGGAACAGCTTTCCGCCGTCTTCCTTGACGGACAGGTACCCGACAGTGTGACCATCTTCTCGCATGGCGTAATATTCGTAGCCCTGCTCCTCGATCTGGTTACGGACTGCGGAAGCGGATTGGAATTTGCCGATCATGTATTCAATCTGATCCATAGTGATAATGGAAATATAATATTCGCGCCAAATATTGGCCGCCAGCTCTGCAAGCTCCGTCATTTCCCCAACCGTGTCTACCTTTGAAAAGATAAGATTCATACCTGTGCCGCCTCTCCTGATCTATCGTTTGACCTTTTAAAAAAGAATACCACGATTTTCAACAAAAGGTCAGTTGATTTTAATCAAACTGTATATGGAGGTGCGCAGCTCCTGCTGCTACAATGTGGATAAACAACCAACATTTAAGGAGCCAATCAACCTGTGGAGAATCTTGTCCGGCACATAAATGAAGCTTATGCCATCCCTATCCGGCAAATTGAAATGCACCGTGAATTCATCGGCCAGGTGTACATATTGGAGTCCGGGCAGCAAAGATATGCCCTCAAGCTGTTCCCCCGCCACAAAACAGCGGACGCCTTGCACGCTCTGGGCATACTCGAATTTCTGGCAGAGCAGGAATATCCGGTGGTTTCCGTTGTGCGCACACAGGAGCAAACCAGCCACACCATTCTTCCCGGTGATGGCCGCGTGGCCGTTATGTTTGAATATGTGGATGGTACTGACCCAGATGGGAGCCTGGAGGCAGAGCCCATCGGTGAGCAAACCGGGCAGCTCCATAAGCTGATGCGCAGGTACACCGGCACACTTATGAACAGAACGAAAGCGGAATATATCGGTGACTTCATCTCCATCATGAGGCAGAAGGACTGTGAAGCCGGAGCCATCCTCGATCTGGAGCAATACGGCAATGAGCTGTGGAACCGCATCACCCTGCTGCCCAGAAGCTTCTGCCACGGCGACCTGCATACGGGCAACATGATCAAACGGAATGGGAAATACGTTCTCCTGGATTTTGACGATGCATCCGGAGATTACCCAAGCATGGATGTGGCCTATCTTTCGGATGCCACCCATTTTAATCATTTCCATGCTTCCATGTATGATGCAACCATGAAGCAGTTCGAATGCTTTTATCGGGGATACAGCCGGGTTTGCAGCTTAACTGATGAGGAGTGCGGGGCAGTGCCGGATTGGATTGCCGTGCGGCACTATCAGATTACAGCCAGAATCGTGGGCTGCCAAGGGTTGGGGAGTGTCTCCCTCCGCTTCTTCGAGGAGCAGCACCGCTGGCAGATGCGATGGAGAGAGCTGTGTGCCCAGAAATGGAGATAAAACCAAGGAATCATGCAAAAAATCGTTGTGCTGCTGCCGCGGCAACAAAACAACGATTTTTTCTGCATTTTCACCCAATCATAATTTTCTCTTCCGGATAGCGGTATTTTTGTTTGTCGTTCTTATGGGCTAGAGCAAGGACCAGAGTAAGCGGCCCCAGCCGGCCGATATACATCACTACGGTAATGATGACCTTCCCCCAAACCGACAGCTCCGGGGTCAGCGCCATGGAAAGGCCCACCGTTCCAAACGCGGAGACAACTTCGAATAATAATGCAAGAAAGTCTCTGTTCAAATTATGCTCCGTTATAGTTAAGAGGAATGTAGCCGTTATGACAACGATCACCGAAACAACCATAATGGCAAGGGAGCGTAAAATAATGCTTTGCGGAACTCTGCGGCCCATTAATTCCGTATCCTGCTTCCCCTTGACGATGGCAGCAATAGTCAGGGCCAACACCATAAAGGTGCTGGTTTTGATGCCGCCGCCCGTAGAGCCCGGAGACGCCCCAATAAACATGAGGATGATCATAAAAAATTGGGAAGCCGGAAGCATATGGGTAATGTCAATGGTATTGAAGCCGGCTGTCCGGGTGACTACACCCTGGAAATATGAAGCCCAGAGACGCTCTGGCCAGGAGAGAGCACCGAAGGTGCTTGAATTGAATATTTCAATCAGAAAGATGCCAATAAAACCGAGCATACACAATACACCCGAGGTCAGGAGCACCAGTTTGGAATGGAGTGACAAGCGTTTCCAGCCGCGTTTTCGGAAAATATCCAGAATAACCGTGAACCCGATTCCGCCAATGATAAAAAGCAGTGTGATGACCAGGTTGACCAGCGGATCCCCGACATAACGGCTTAAATTATCCGGCCATAGCCCGAAGCCTGCATTGTTGAAGGCGGATATGGAATGGAAGACTCCATAATAGATGGCTTGCTTAAGCCCGAGATCCGATGCCCAACGCAACGTCAGCAAAGCAGCGCCGAGTATTTCCACAATAAATGCGATCAGAAAAATGCTCAGCGACAGCCTCACTACCCCTTGCGTGGATAACGAGTTGGAGGATTCCTGTATAAGCAGCCGCTCTTTTAAGCCTATTTTCTTGCCCATGACCACTGCAATCAACACGCCGAAGGTCATGAAGCCCAAACCGCCCACTTGAATGAGAAGCAAGATGACCATTTGTCCAAACAAGGAGAAGTCCGCACCTGTGTCGACGACGGCCAGACCGGTCACACAGACGGCGGAGGTGGAGGTGAACAAGGCGTCCAGCCAAGAAATGTCGTTTCCTGTGGAGGCGATGGGCGAAGCAAGCAGGATCGAGCCAAGTAAGATTAGACAAGCAAAACCCAGAAGAATGATTCTGGAGGAGCTGAGGGTAAAATGCTTGATGGAATGCTGTAGCACCTTTTTCGTGAGCATGGTATTTGAACTCCCGGATACGTGATATTCATGATTTTCTACTTCCGCCATTATACAATCTTCCGTGATAAACACAACACGGAAATCCTATTGCTAATCTATCTGAAGCTTAAGAAAGAGCCTCCTCGGAAACGAGGGGCTCTCTAAGGCATCTTTTTTGGGAAACCGCCTGAACATATTCTTGATCCTGTACCATAGCCTATCCACAGCAGCATCAATCATAGTCACCTGGCCGGAGATATAAGCGGTGGAGGCCAAATTGTAGCTGCCGTTAATAACGGTGACATCCCCCTCCACATTCCCGTCGATCTGGATTTTTCCCCGTTTCACCTTCAGGTTGCCATACACGGTTACTCCCTCGGGAACAACAAGCGTATCGCCGCTGATGAATAATTGATCCAGGGCTCCCTGAACCACCATATCCCGGTCCGAATAAACGCGTGACGTATAATGAGCCAGCATAATCACCAAAATGGCACAGGCTATGACGGCGATGGGGTGCTGCTTCAGCATTTGCCCCCAACGGCTTCGTTTTGCAGGCTGTGGCAATGAGCTCATGATGCTCTCTGTCAGTCCAACCGGAGGGGTGCTCCTGACCGGAACCCTGAGCATCGCCTCTGTGCTTTCCATCTGTTTAAACAGCCGCCGGCAGGACGGGCAGGTTTCCAGATGCTTTTTGAGGGCAGAAGCAGCTGCAGCATCCGCCTCCCCGTCAAAATACTCATGCATGACAGTTATGGCCTCCGAACAGTTCATGTCCGTCACTCCTTTCTTACAAAGGCATACCAATACGTCTTACGGAACGGGATGGCCATCGGTTTCGTTTTTTATTGGCATGTGCTAGATTATAGACAAATATGTAACGTACAGGAGGGTTTAACCCGTGGAAACACGTGTCTTTCAAACCAAGGACCGGTTAATGATTGAATACTCCATACGGGGAGCGGGAAGGCCCATCCTCGTTTTCCATGGCGGGCATTCCAATTGCCAGGAGGAATTCGGCTACCGCGAGCTTCTTCTGAACGGTTATGCGATTCTTACTCCCTCCAGGGCCGGATATGGACAAACTTCAATAGAAACGGGACAAAGCCTGGGAACAGCCTGCCAAGCCTATTCGGAGCTGCTGGATCACTTGGGTATTGAAAAAGCAGACATCATCGCCATCTCTGCCGGAGGTGCAAGCGGGATTTATTTTGCCGCGCATTATCCCGAGCGGGTCAGAAGCCTTACTCTGCAAAGCGCTGTTTCCGGACAATGGCATACTCCTCAGGATAAAACCTACAAAGCCGCACAAATCTTATTCGGTCCTTCCTTTGAAAAATATACATGGGCTGCCGTCAGGTTCATGAGCAATCAATTCCCCCGTTTTATGTTCAAGCAAATGGCCCCCTCCTTCAGCTTACTTCCTTATTCCGAAGTTCTTGCACGCACGAGCGAGGAGGACATCCAGGAATTCCGCAAAATGAATAACAGGCAGCGGTCCGGCCACGGATTTCTGCTGGATTTATCCCAGATAAACTCCATAACGGAGTCTGATCTGATGAACATCCGGTGCCCTGCACTCATCCAGCACAGTCAAAACGATCAAGCCGTTCCTGTTGAACATGCCCGGCGCGCGCAACGGCATATATCCGGCTCCAGGCTTTGTTTGCTTGACACCTGGGGCCATCTGATATGGCTGGGGAAAGGCTCGGAGGCCCTTTATCCTGAGCTGCTGGAATTTCTGTCACAGACCTAAGGCTGACTCGGAGGCCTATCGTCCTGATAGCTCCAGTTGATCTTGATATATTCCCGCGGCTTAAAGAAATCTTGCATATGATCCGTGTGCAAGGCACGGCTTTGGAGAGTATCGCCGGAAGATGGTCTTCCCGCATTCCGGCCAGTCTCCGGGAGCAGCCTGGAGTTCAACAACCATCCTGTGGCCAGCCCGGCCAAAAACACGCCTGCGCAAACGGCGATCTTATATTTGAGCATGAAACCCCCTCCTTCTTATACATGAAGTGATCTCCAGATCGGCGGAGGCTTATACGCCTGGCCTGCCGGGAATGTCTTTACATAACAGAAAGGAGGGGCTATAATAAACAAGGAATTTTATATGGATGAACTCGGAGGAGCCTGCCAAACGCGGGCTCTTTTTGTCTTTTTTTCAGCTTCCAGAAAAAGGCATAGGTTTAGAAGGATATGGGGGAAGCTATAAGCAAGGCATTACGCAAAGGAGGTTATGGCTTGTCTTTCCTGCACGCTGCAATTCTCATTCCGTTTGTATTCTGTGTTCTTGTGCTGCTGGTTCACCGTTTGGCGCCCCGGCTGCATACGGGCTGGGCCGTGCTGCCCGTTCCATTGTTTTTGTTTGTCTTCTTCCTTCTGGAGCTTCCCGGCATTCAGCGGGGTGAACCGGTTTCTGCCTCTGTACCCTGGATGCCGTCTCTGGGTATCCATCTTCAGCTTTACCTGGACGGTTTAGCATTGTTATTTGCGCTTCTCATCACAGGTGTGGGAACGCTTGTGACGCTGTATTCCATTTTTTATTTGAATAAAACCAAAGAAGTCCTGCACCTTTTCTATGTGTATCTGCTTTTGTTTATGGGCGCCATGCTGGGCGTTGTGCTGTCTGACAACCTGATGGTGCTCTATGGATTTTGGGAGCTGACCAGCATCTCCTCCTTCCTGCTTATCGCCTTCTGGAATCACCGGGGAAAATCTGTGTACGGCGCGCAAAAGTCCCTGCTGATCACCGTATTTGGCGGATTCGCCATGTTCGGGGGATTTCTCCTGCTGTATGTGATGACCGGAACCTTCAGCATCCGGGACGTGATCAGCCAGGTGAGTGTTATCTCAAGCCACAGTCTCTTTATTCCCGCCATGATTCTGATCCTGCTGGGGGCGTTCACCAAGTCCGCCCAATTCCCCTTCCATATCTGGCTTCCCGATGCCATGGAGGCGCCTACTCCAGTCAGCGCTTATCTGCATTCCGCCACGATGGTGAAGGCAGGGCTGTATCTGGTGGCCCGCTTCACTCCTGTGTTTGCCGGGCAGGGGGCGTGGTTATGGATTGTGGCCTCGGTGGGGCTCATCACCCTATTGTATGGGGCTGTGAAGGCCATCCGGCAAACCGATCTGAAGGCGCTGTTGGCTTATTCCACCATTAGCCAGCTGGGGCTGATCATGTGCCTCTTGGGTTTGGGCTCCGCCTCCGCCTTCTATTCCGACCCGGACCAAGCGGCTTTTTTCTCCAAAGCGGCCGTTGCCGCTGTATTCCATCTGTTGAATCACGCCATGTTCAAGGGCGCATTGTTTATGGTGGTGGGGATTATTGACCACGAAACCGGAACCCGGGATATCCGCAGTCTGGGCGGGCTTATGAAGGTTATGCCTATCACCTTCACCGTGGCGGCCATCGGTGCCTTTTCCATGGCGGGGCTGCCGCCGTTCAGCGGCTTCCTGAGCAAGGAAATGTTTTTTACGGCGGTGCTGGACATCCGCGAAATGAATATGCTCGGGCTTGCCCAATGGGGAATGCTCTTCCCCGTGCTTGCCTGGCTGGCCAGCATCTTCACCTTTGTGTACAGCATGATCGTGGTGTTTAAAAGCTTCGGCGGCAAGCTGCAAAGGGAAAAGCTGGAGAAGGCGCCTCATGAGGCGCCCCTGGGATTGCTGCTTCCGCCGGTTATCCTGGCATCCTGCACCGTGATTTTCGGCTTTTTCCCGAATCTGCTGTCCCGGCACCTGATCGAACCTGCGCTTGCCTCCATACTGCCGGCTTCTCGGGGCAGCTACCATGTGCATATCTCCTTCTGGCACGGGTGGACGCCGGAGGTATTCATGACCTTGGGTGTCATCGCTGCCGGAACGGCGGTCTACCTGCTGCACAGATCTATGAAACATTGGGAGTCTTCCGGTTCCCCGCGTTTTTCGTTGAATCAGCTCTACGACAGCGGGCTGAACGGCCTGGACCGCTATTCCAACCGGCTGACCCAATTCTACATGACCGGCTCCGTCCGTCATTACCTGATTTATATATTCGCCTTTTTGATTGCCGCCTCAAGCTTAGCCCTCTTCACCTCGGATTCGATCGACTTCCGTATTCCTAATCTGGCAGAGGTATCGCTATATGAGGTGCTGCTGGTGCTGGCCATGCTGACGGCAGCCATTGCCGTTCCCTTAGCCCGCTCCCGCATGTCGGCCATTATCTTCACCGGAGGGGTAGGATATCTGGCCACGCTGTTCTTCGTTTTGTTCCGGGCGCCGGATCTGGCCTTGACCCAAATCATTGTAGAGACGGTGTCCGTCACCTTGTTCCTGCTCTGCTTCTACCATTTGCCGGATCTGAAAAAGGAAGCCTTCAAGCTTCCCTTCAAGCTGACCAATCTCCTGATTTCACTGGGAGTAGGCACTGTGGTCACGCTGGTTGCCCTGGCAGCAGGCGGGAGCAGCCCCTTCCCGTCCATTGCGGAGTATTATTTGAAGGAAAGCCATGATTTGGGCGGCGGCGACAATGTGGTCAACGTTATTCTGGTGGACTTCAGAGGCTTCGATACTATGCTGGAAATTTCGGTGCTGGGTATTGCCTCCCTGGGTATATATGCGCTCATTAAGCTCCGGCTGCAGCCCGGGATAGTCAAGAAGACGGTGGAGCTTGTCCGTTCCAAGCTCCCGCTGGTCAAAAGCAATGATGTCATTCTCCAAACCGTATCCAAAACGGTGGTTTATATCATCCTTACCTTTTCCTTGTTCCTGTTCCTCGCCGGACACAACAATCCGGGAGGCGGCTTCATCGGCGGATTGATGACATCGGCCGCCCTGGTCTTGCTGGCCATTGCCTTCGGAATGAAGAATGTCGCCCGGACGGTGCCGCTGGATTTCCGCAAAGTGATGGCAGCCGGCCTGCTGATCGCTTTCTTAACAGGGTCCGGCTCCTTCTTGTTTGACGTACCCTTTATGAGCCATGCCTTCGGATATTTCAATTTGCCCATATTGGGAAAAACAGAGCTGGCCACGGCAGTGCTATTTGACCTGGGAGTCTATATGGCCGTCGTGGGCGTAACCATGACCATTCTATTCACAATAGGGAGGGACAGCTAACCATGGAGGTCCTCATGTCGGTAACCATCGGCATTCTGTTTGCCGTTGGCGTTTATCAGCTTCTCTCCAAAAGTCTTCTGCGCATTATCCTGGGCACGGCACTGCTAACTCACGGGGTCCATCTTCTGCTTTTGACCATGTCCGGCCTGAAAACAGGGGCTGCGCCTTTTCTGGGCCAAGCGGCCGAAGCCTATACCGACCCATTGCCCCAGGCCTTGATACTGACCTCCATCGTGATTAGCTTTGGGGTCACTGCCTTCTTCTTTGTTCTTGCATACCGCTCCTACCAAACCCTGGGAACCGACAACATGGAAGAGCTGAGGGGGGATAAGGATGAATAATTGGCTTGTATTACCCTTGCTGCTACCTCTGTTCACAGCAGTCATTCTAGTTTTCCTCAAGGAACGGATCAACCTTCAGCGGACAATCAGCCTCGTAAGCGCATTGGCGAATATTGCGGTTTCTGCGGGATTGGTATACCAGGTTCAGCAAAAAGGAATCCAGTCCCTGTTCATGGGCGGCTGGCTGCCCCCATACGGCATAGCGTTTACCGCGGATATGCTGGCCGCCCTGCTGGTGCTCAGCACGGCAGTGGTCAGTGCCGCCTGTCTGGTGTATTCCTTCGGCAGTATTGGGGAGGAGCGGGAACG
>JAQSYT010000092.1:15534-19012 GCA_029256065.1 Paenibacillaceae bacterium | reverse complement strand
GACGGATTGGAAGAAGCCGACTGCGGTCACGATCGAGAAATTGCCGCCGCGCAGTCCTCGGAACACATAGGTATCAATGATGTCGGTTACGGGATACAACGCTCCGCTGTCTCGCGGCAGCTGATAGAACAACCCGAAATCGCCGTGGAACAGCTGCCCTAGGGACAGGATGCCGAGAATCACCATCAGCGGCACCAGCGACGGGATCGAAATATGCAGCGTCTGTTTCCACCGGTTCGCGCCATCGATCGTGGCCGCTTCATACAGCTCATTGTCAATACCCACCAGGAAGGAGAAAAACATGACGCTTTTCAATCCGATCACCTTCCAGTTATTCACGAGCACCAAAATAAAAGGCCAGAAGCGGGTATCTGAATACCAATCCACCGGCTGCAGCCCCAGCGCGTCCAGCGCCTGATTCAACAAACCGAACACCGGATTCATAAATACATAGCCGATGTAACCGATTACAACCCACGATAAAAAACGAGGCATAATGAGACATGTTTGATAAAACTTAATGAACAGCTTGTTGCGAAGCTCGAACATCAGCAAGGCAATGAACAGCGCCACCAATAGATTGGTAACCATAAACACCAACCCGTAGCCAATGGTATGCAAGGTCACCTTGAAAGCATCCTGGGATTGGAAGAAAAACCGAAAATTATCGAACCCGACCCATTTGGAATGAAAAATCCCCTTGCTTACGTTGTATTGCTTGAAAGCCAGTACCAAGCCTGCCATTGGCAGATAATGCCAGATGATGAAATACACGATTGCCGGAGCTGTCAGCACCAACAGTCCCAGATTGGAGCGGAGCATCCGCTTCCTGCGGCTGTAGGTTTGGAAGGATATCGCCGCCACTTTGTTCATATCGTTCACTTCCTTTTCTATTGTGATGATGGGACGGGTTTGCGCTGTTTTCCCTTCTTACGTTTCATTTTACACATCCAGAATTTTATTTGATAGAACTACAATCTTTACTTTAAGCAACATTCTTAACCATTTCGTTATGATCAGGACCCGAGTGTGAACGATAGATACAAGCAAGTAAGAGGGGGCGGCTAGCCCCCGTCTTCTCAAACCACGGTACAACGGATCTGTCTACAGCGTATGGCCTGTCTGGTTCTGATTTCAGGATTGATCATGGGGGACTGTGACAGTTGCGGTAGCATCCCTTTTGTTGCCTGCTTTATCGGTTGCCGTGTAGGTTATCGTATAGATACGTCCCGACCCACTGCCTGATCTTGCAGCACGCAAACGAAATACAGTGTCCGATGTACCGATATTGGCCGCAATGTCACCTGGACTGCCTTCATTGCTCGTAATGGAGGTTAACACTACCGATTCGACGCCCGAAGCAGCATCACTCGAATCCAGAGCAGCATGGATAATGACCATTCCAAAATTAGGCGGCCATATCGATGTTTTATCTAACTGAACAGATAGTAATGGTGCTGTCATGTCGATTTTGAACTCGACTGATCGGATCTGTTCCACATTTCCCGCCTTGTCTTCGCTCCAATAGGATAGTGTATGAACTCCTTCTGTTGACAGCGTTACGAAAGTCCCGGCAACCGGTGTACCGCCGTCCACGGAATAAGTGGTCGAGGCAACCCCCGATTGATTATCTTGTGCGTTAAAGCTTACGGTAACCGGGTGGCGGTACCAACCGTTTTGTCCGTCCGGCTGCTCGGGCAGCACTGCCGCGATTGTGACGGGCGCCGTGGTATCCGGCGCTTCATTCTTGTACACACCGAAGTCTTTTACTTTAAAGGGCGGCAAGTCATTCGTCTTTGTATTAATCCCCAGTTGAATGCTCACGAGTTGATCCTGATCAAGCACAAAATTCGTGTCCGTTCCATCAAAGAACGTGAACTCCTCGAAGGGCACACGAATCTGATTCCACCCTTGCTTGATCAAGAATCCGTTCGGCGTAAAGTATCTGGCGCCGCTCGTTTCTTTTACAATTAACCGCAGTATCGTATTCGCCATATCCTGAGGCGCATAAAGCTCGAACGCCATCCCTGAGTAAGCAGAGTAGTCCGTATTCTCCGGCAGAAGCAGGTACGGATACGCCCAACGGTCTCCCCCATCGACGAAATGATATTGAAATTGAACGGACCCGGATTCGATGCCGGCCGATATCTGTCCGGTTCCGACATTGGAAATGGCGTTGGGCAAATTTAACCTCCATGCTGCCGGGTTGCCGGCTTCAGGGATTCGTTCGCTGATCTGCACCTCCCCTACTACGCGCACGTAAGCAGTGGTCCGGCTTGCCTGATGACCGTCGAACGTTCCCGAGAAGGATACGGCCGATGCGACGTTCTGCACGACATTCGGAGTGCTGGCAACCATGAACTGCAGCTCTGTCTTGCCATACGGTTGAATCGATACGCTTCTTATCGGGTCGCTCAGGCTCCAGCCTCCCTCCGCATGCCCCTCAATAGTTCCGCTCATCGGAGTATCATTCAGGTTATATATTTGCAGCGTCAACGTAGTTGGTTGGTCAGCGTTCAACGTATAACCATATTTTTTGCTATCCAAACGTGCTTCAAGCGGGTACTTCTGCGTCATCACAATATGCTGCGCCGCATTCAAGGAGCGCACTGACGATACCGCGGTGTCAATGGGCGTATCCTGTACGTTGTCAACCGTTATGCCGGCAAAATCTCCATGAATCCGCACATATACCGGATCCGGACCGGTCCCAATCGAATACGTCCCGCTTATCACCGTTTGTTTACGCCCCATAATATCCGTTATTTCGATGGATGATTCCTGTACAGGCAATGCTACAGTCTCCGTAGACGAAGACCAAAGAACAAGCACGGAATCGGAGCCGTCCCGGAACACATATCCCTTGACCAAGGCAGGAAGTCCCTGCCAGGCGCCGGCATACTGTCCTTTCCCTAACGCTTCGGTCATAGCAGCCTGAGCCGAGTAAGACGCATAAGGGGTAAACGCCCGGCTGAGCACACCCCAAGAGTTGCTTCCTTCCTGGTAAGGTGCGGTCACGAAGTAGAATTGCTTATCTGTCCCCTGAGAGAGAGAGGTTACCGTCGAGGTAACCATATAGCGGGCTTGCGCCTTTTGTTCCTCCCACGTCAATTCATTAGGCGGGGTAGAGCTAATGGCAATCCCTGCTTCCGTGAGCCACATCGGTTTATCCGAACCACCATTTTGATCCAGGAACTGCTGATGCGTGACCGGACCATTCGGAAAAGGCGTGATCGGTTTGTCAGCCTGATACGTCGTGTGTCTATGGAAGTTATAAATATCGATATAAGGGAGAATGTCGTTCGCCATAAGTGTATTCTCGTAATTTCCCGGCAGCGTGGCAAAGCCTGAAACAGATACAAGCGGTTTGGCAGCAGAATCGTTGTAGCCGATTGACGCCGCCTTCAGAACTGCCGCATAGCGGTCAGCTGTTTCATCATTGGTTGTAAATCCGCTGCCGTAATCCGGCTCGTTCCAT
>JAQSYT010000092.1:0-15526 GCA_029256065.1 Paenibacillaceae bacterium | reverse complement strand
GCAGCTTGGTGTTGCTTTCACGGCTCCAACTCGGGGAGCTATGATAAACATCCAGAATCTTGATTCCTTTAGCCGATAGAGCCGGAATAAAGGAGTCCGCAGGATCAGCAGCAAAGTTGAACGCCCCTGGCGCCGGATTGACGTTATCATTCCACCTAAAGCGGTCCCGGACCCATTTCACGCCGGACAACTGAATAACAGTCGCAAAATCATTCATCTTGTCAGACGGAACCAGCCAGGATGCAGCCGTATCCATTGCAAAGGGAGAATCATCCAGAGCAGGTCGTTGGGAGAGAGGTGTTGCAATGGAAAAATAGCCGGAAACACTCTGGCTATCTCCAGCCAGCTGCGCCGTGACCCGGTAGTGCCCGACCGGAAGTCCCGTTATGTCGGCATTCACAGTCGTGCTGCCCTCAGAGACAACCGCCGTATTCCGGGAAACCTCATTTGACCAGTAATCCTGAATCGAGTATGCAACCTCAGTCCCCCGATTAGCCGGATCATTCAGGCTCATCACAAGATTCTCAGCCGATCCGGATTGGAAAACATTCAGAGGCGCATCGGAAGTAATCGCTTTCATTTTTAAGGGAATGGGAGTCAACTGAAAATAGTCGATAAACATCGTATACTTGGTATCCGGCTGTACCCGACGCTCCTTGACCCGGAACGTTAAGGTATTGACTCCTTCCTTAAGTGCAACGGCATTCAAATGATATTTGCGTACCGTACTGTTGATCTGGCCAAATTCGACCTCATTCTTTACCTTCTCAAAGCTATCGTCATTGATCTTCACTTCAAACGGGGAAGTCCAGGACGCATTGGGCGGGGTTGAAGCGACATCAAGCTGATAAGTGCCCGCTGCCGGAGCAACCACCTGGTACTGCGCCAGATATCCGTCCGCTGGGGGTTCGTTGTTCGTAAATAATTGGAGAAACTTCCCTCCGCTGTATACGGCATCTGTATGGATGCCAGGCAAAAAATTCGTCGTGCTGCTTGATTCACCTTCCACCAGAATGGTTTTCGAATCATCGGCCCGCGCATAAACCGGCAGAAACGACAGGATCAATAGTACGCACAAGGATAAACACACTGTTCTGCGAAGGGATATAGAGTTCCTTCTTTTGATTGCCATGTAATCTCTTCCTTCCCATAAGTAATGTAATCGTTTTCCGTGGAGCTGAAAAAAATTCACTCCTTTTACTGCCGTACTGCAGTCTGAAAGACATCCCCCCCTTTATGTCCGGTCATTGTCCGCCGGACCTTGCCGATAACAGTTCCCCACAAAAATCGTACCCTCACCTTCACCATAAATATAGAGCCATATTTTTTACTTTCAGCGCTTTTCTTAACTATCCTGCCGGACCAGCTATTGGCCATAACGCCAAAAAGACCGCCTTCAGGCAGTCTTCCTGTTGTTTGCCGCAGCGTTGCAGCTATTCATTTATCCTTTAATGGAGCCTGCATTCATTTGCATAAAGGATTTGTTCGCCAGAATGTAAACCAGAAGCATAGGCAGAATGGACAGACAGGCACCTGCCATCATCAGATGGATCTGCATAGCGGCGGATGAGCCGTACCGCAGGTTGGCAAGACCTACTGTCAATGTTTGCATCTGGGGATTGGTCATGGTAAATACCAGCGGCAGGATATATTCGTTCCAGGCATGGCGGAAGGCGAACAAGCCGGAGACACCCAAACCCGGGGTAAGCAAGGGCAGAATAATCTTGAAGAAGCTGCGGGTAAAGGTGGAGCCATCGATCATGGCTGCTTCGTCCAGCTCCTTGGGAATGGATTTAAGAAAGCTCAGCAGGATAAAGAAGGTGCCGGCATGGGCGCTGATCAGAATAAGCACCACGCCCCATAAGGTTTTGTTCAAATGCAGCATTACCATCAAATCAAACTGGGGACGCAGCACAACAGCACCAACGGAAATAAACATAGTGGCAGCCTGCATGCCCACATACAAGGCTTTTCCCTTAAACTCTCTCCGGTCCACAACGTATGCGCCCATCGCGGCCACCAAAAGTGTTCCGATGGTAGAGGTGATGCTTAAGAATACACTGTTCCACGTATAACGGGCAAAGTTTGTTTGCTGCCAAGCCTCAATATAGTTATGGAATTGCCACGTCTGGGGCAGCAGACTGCCTCCACCCATCAGCTCGGCATTTGTTTTCAGCGAACCAAAGATCGTCATCAACACAGGAAATACTGTCAACAGCAACGTAGCCAGCAAAAACACCCACTTAAGAAGATGGCCAAGCAGCCGGAGCGCTCCGGGAACCTTCGGAGCCGAGTTTTGCTTCGTATTCATGTTAAACCCGCTCCCTTCTAGAACACGTTGTTCATTCTCTTGCTAAGGTAGGAATAAAGCATTGTTATCGCACCGACGATAATGGCGGTTGCAAACGCGACAGCGCTGCCGTAGCCGATCTGCTGGGTAACGACGGAGCCGGTGGATACCGGGAACAGCAGCTTATACAAGTACAGGTACATAACCTCGGTTTTGCCGATAGGGCCGCCTTCCGTCATAACCATGATGCTTTCGTAGCCCTTCAGCGATGCTATAATGGCCAGCATAATAATCATCTGCATAACCGGCCCCAGCATGGGAACCGTGATGTACCAGAATTTCTGAGGTCCATTGGCGCCATCAATGGAGGCACTTTCGTACAGATCGGCAGGAATGTTTTGCAGTCCGGCCAGGAACAGCAGCATGTAGTTGCCTACCGCTCCCCATACGGCCAGGATAATCACTGTAACCATGGCAAATTTGGGGCCGAGCCAATCCACAGGAGCGTCAATAAAGTGGTATTTCAGCAAAAGCTGGTTGACCATGCCGTTGTAGGAATTAAAAATGATGTAGAAGACGACGGAGATAACGGCGGTACTAATTACAGTAGGCATGAAGTAGACAGCTCTCAGAAAACCACGGCCGCGGAGCTTGCCGTTCAGGATAACCGCCAGCAGCAGGGACAATGGAATGGTGATAATAAGCTTGCCGCCAGCGTAGACAAAGGTGTTTTTGACGGACTGCCAGAACTCCATATCCCGGAAGAGACGCGCGAAATTCTCAAAACCGACAAACAGGGCATCGCCGTAGCCCGGATAATCGTAGAACATAAACCGCAGTACCCAGAACAACGGGTAGATGCCGAGAACCAGAGTCAGGATGACGCTGGGGAAAAGAAACAGGGTGTTTTCCCGAAGGCGGGTCCATTTGGACATCTTCTTTTCCTCCTAAGAGTTTTGAGTTAAACGCTAAGCGAAGCTGCGTTGGCGAAAAACTGGCTTCGTAAGCATAGGCTGAGTTTTGAGTTAAACGCTAAGCGAAGCTGCGTTGGCGAAAACTGGCTTTGATAGCTTCGCTTGGTCTTGTATGGCGTTATTAGGGTGCAAAAAAGGAGCGTTCGTCCACAAGTGCGCCGACCGCCCCTTTTTGAACCGTTTTAAATGCATGTTTCACGAATGATTTTTCTAGGGGACTCCCCCAAAAGGTGGGTTACAGCGTATCACGTCACTTTTGGGGGATTGTATTATTTGCTTTGCAGCTTGGCAGGATCGAAGGACGGGTTGGGGCTGACCTTCACATCACCCTTTTCGGCCGCTTTGGTCAATGCTGCGTTATAACGGGTGTTCAGATCCTTGGTGATGGCTGCCAGATCCCCTCCGGTCAGCATGTACTTGAAGAAGGTGTCCGCATAGTTGGCGCCCTCTGGAGTCACATTGGGGGATACCGGCCACATGGAGTCATACTTGCCTACCAGGAAGCCGTCCATACCAGTGATTTCAGGCTTCTTCGCCTTGGCTGCAATGCTCGGTACGATAGCAATGCCAAAGCCCTTCTCATGATAAGTGGTCAGGATATCATCGGCATACATGGACTTGAGGAACGTCCAGGCTGCATCCGGGTTGGGTGATTTGCTGGTGATGCCCAGCCAGGTGCCGGCGGAAACGATCTCTGAGGTGCCTTTGATGGTGCCGTCCAGTGTCGGTGCAAGGGCTCCTGCCCATTTGATTTTGGTCGGGAATTGATCGGTGTACACGCCAGGCTCAGTGGAGAAGCTCAGGTACATACCGATTTTGCCTGCGGCGAACTGTGCGCGCATGGGGTCGATATCCAGGGTGGCGGCGCCGGGCAAAATGCTGCCGTTGTCGTTCATTTGCTTAAAGTACTTCATGACCTCCGAGTAAGGTCCGAAATCGAACTGGGCAGTTTTCAAATCATAGCCCAGGCCTTGATAGCCGCTCAGAGAAAGGATTTCCCGGACAGAACGGTCGAAGGCGCTTTTGGGGCTTTTAAAATTCAGGGCGAAGCCGTAGATGCCGTCCTTCTTGCCCATCTCGGTAATTTTCTTGGCGTCGTCCACCATTTCCTGCAGGGAAGCCGGAGGTTTAGCGATGCCCGCTTTTTCGAACAGCTCCTGGTTGTATACCAGCCGCAGGGTCAGGCCCGTATTAGGCAGGGACACCAGCTTGCCGTCGAAGATATTAACCTTATCGATCAGCAATTCCTTGAACTTTGCCTTCAGGTCATCGGTCATGTAAGAGTCCAACGGGGCAAGGTAGCCTTTTTTGTAGAAGGTTTCAGCATTGCCGCTTTTCAGCCGGAGCACATCGGGAGCCTGGTTGCCTGCAAAGGCAACATCCACGCTTTGGCCGAAGTTTTCCGAAAGAACGGTCAGCTCCACCTCAATATTTTCTTTGTTGGTGGAATTAAACTTGGTAATCAACTCCTTGATGTACTCCTGGTCATGACGGTCATCGGTCCAGTATTTAATGATTTTCTTCGGGCCGGCTGTGGGAGCGGTGCTGGCAGCCGAATCCTTCGTGTCATTTCCTCCACATCCGGCCAGTCCTCCTGCCGCCAAGGCAACGCCGAGGCTTAAACCGATGGCTTTTTTCCACATGTGCATATCCCCTTTTTTGTCGAATAGCGTTCTTTACAACTTGATTATACGGCCCTTCTCAAAAGAAAGGAGTGGGGTAAACCTACTGTGCAGGGATACGATTCCACTGTCGTCTTTAGACGGGCAAATTTGTCTAATCCCGTCCATCCGTTCCCTCCGGGTGATAGCTCTCGCGGAATTCCGAGGGGGTTTTGCCGGTGATTTTCTTGAACACCTCGCTGAAATAACGCCGCTCCTCATAGCCCAAGGCATTGGCCACCTCCTGCACCTGGAAGCCGCCGATAAGCATTTCCTTGGCCTTGGCGATCCGCTCCGCGGTCACAAATTGGGTAACGGTCATGCCTGTCACCTTCTTGAATAAGCCGGAATAATAGCTGGGGCTCAAATGGACCCAGGCGGCACATTCGCTGACCCGCACCTCCCGGTCCAGATGGTTTTTGATAAAATCCACACTTTTATAAATCAGCGCCTGCCCCTCGGACACATGATGCCGCTTGACCAGCTCCGCCCCCTCCCTGCAAAAGGTTTGGAGCAGCTGCTCCAGTCCGGCAAGGGGCAATTCCGGGCGGCGGGTTTTGTAGCGGTCAATCAGAGGCTGTAGCTCGGGCACCGGCACCAGCTCATAGAAGGTCCGGATTGCTGCGGCAGCCAGCTCCTCATACAGGCTCTGCACATAATCCGGATTGGGCTTGGGCGTCATCCGCTGGAGGGAATCGGCCATATCCGTCAGCAGGACGGCGGCACGCTCCCCGTTGCCGGAGCGCAGCATCAACAGCAGCTCGTCCTTTTGCTCCAAAGCCAGAGGCGTCTGCCGGTCTGTGCGGGGCATCTGGGAATAGCACAAGGCCCCGTTGCCCTCCGTAAACATGTGGCAGGAAAGAGCCTGCACCGCCTGAACGTAGGAATCCGGGAGCCCTCCGATATCAGAAGCGTATCCACCCACACCCACAGAAACGGTGAATTTGGTGAAGCGTTCGATGTTTTTGCAGATGGCTTCCGCCCATGGAGCCGGATTATCCTCCGGAGCGGTATTCAGCACGGCAACAAACCGGTTCATGCTTGACCGGAAAACAATACATTTGGTATATTCCCGCAATGTCTCTTCCGCAATATTCTGGAGCGAGAAGCGCATAAGCTCCACTTCGTTCACGGTCATATCCGCCGAAAGCTCCTGAATCCGGTCAATCTCCATGGCCATAACACAGAAGCCCTCGGGGTCAAGGGGAATGTTCAGAAATTCCCACCGCTTGACAGTACGCTCCCAAGTGGTGCGGTGGCGGACCAGCAGCCCCAGATACTCCTGCTGCAGCAGGGGAATACTCTCCCGCAGCTTACCTTCCATCTCCCGGACGGACAACAGCCGCGAACGCTCCTCCTCAATTTGCTCCTTGGCCCGGTGTACAGTCTCCAGAATATCCTCCTCCGTAAACGGCTTCACTACAAAATCAAAGGCCCCCAGCTGGACGGCTTCCTTGGCATATTCAAAGTCTGTGTAGCCGCTGATCAGGATTACCTTGCAGGCATACTGGAGTTCAAGAATAGCCCTGAGCATGGTCAGCCCGTCCATCCGCGGCATACGGATATCGGTAATAACGATGTCCGGCTTTTTTTCCTTGATCAGCTCCAGACCATCCTCCCCGTTGGCAGCCGTGCCGGCGAAGCGGATTCCCTCCGCCTGCCACTCCATTGCCTTCAGGCCCTCCACTACGGTGCGTGTGTCATCCACCACGCAAATGCTGATTTCTTTCCACTTAAACATTAGTTCCTGCCCCCTTCACCGGTATGGACATGTATACAACAGTACCGCGGTCGGGACGGCTCTCCAGATGGAATTCAGCCTTCCCGCCATAATACAGCTGCAGCCGCTCGATCAGATTGCCGATGGCATACCCCTTGCCCTGCGGGTCCCGGAGCATACCCCGGACAGCCTCCTCCTCCATGCCGCAGCCGTTATCCTCCACCCGGATGCTCCAGCTTTCCCTGGATGGATCGGAATCCAGCTCAATGCTGATGCGCCCCCCGCTTTCCATGCTGGAAAAGCCGTGGAGGATGCTGTTCTCCACCAACGGCTGAAGAATGATCCGCGGCACCATTAGAGCTGGCAGAGACGGGTCCTTCACCAGAATGCTGTATTCGAACAAATTCTCGTAGCAGGAGGCCTGCAGCTCGAGATACAGACGGACATGCTCCAGCTCCTTCTCCAGAGTCGTGATCTCCTTGCCCTTGTTCAACCCCAGCTGGAACAGCCGCGACAGAGATACCACCATGGTTTGAGATTGGTCCACCTGCTTGAGCTTCAGCTTCCAGTAGATGACATTCAGCGTGTTATAGAGAAAATGGGGATCCATCTGGGCGGACAAGGCTTTAATTTCGGTGCTCCGCTTGCTGGCCTCCGCCTCCTTGACCTCATCGATAAGCACTACGATCTGGTCAAGCATCCGGTTGAAGCGGAAGCCCAACTGGGCCAGGTCGTCCTCCTGAAGGCTTTCAAACCGGGCGGTGAGGTCATTGCTTTCCACCCGCTTCATTACTCTCTGGAGCTTGTGCAGCGGCTTCAGCAGATACCGGGTGAACGCACCGGACACAAACAGGGTGAGAATAAAGCTGGCCAGGGTAATAAGCAGGATCATCCATTTGACATAGGTCATATCCTTCAGCACATAGTCCTTGGACTGAATGGCCAGAATGGTCCAATCATTAACATGCATACGGGCATAATTAAGCAAATAGGTGGTGCCGTTTCTATCCATAGAGGTATAGCCGGTCTGGCCGCTGGCAGCAATCTCCCGGACCAGTCCGCTTTCGGCTGCCTCAGTGATAAGCGGATCGGTTTCGTTGTAAACCAAAACGCCCTCCGTGCTCATTAGAAAACGCAGAGAACCGCCGCTCCCCGTCTCGGTACCGGCCAGCTTGCGCAGTCCATCCTCCCGGATATTGACTACTACATACACATCCTTCAGGGGGAAATCCGCAATAGGCTCCAGCACCAGAGAGACGACCCGCTGCTTGCCGTAAAAAAGCGGATCCTCATGCTCCTCGATCCATAACGTCCGTTTTTCGCTGGCTACCCGCTTGTACAAATCCGTGTCCTCAAAGGCTGTTTGCCTGTTGCGGTTCATGGATAGAGAATAGAATTCTCCCATGGGTGTGGAAACGAAGATGCCTTGGATCAACGGCTCGGCGATCCGCGCCTGGGAGAACACATTGTCCAGATTCGTCCAGTGGGTATAATACTCATTATGGTTGCCCAGGGATACATCCTTCAGCATGCTTTGGAATTGCTGGCTGATCATGAAGGTCATCATGACGACGGTCAGCTTGCTCAGCTTTTCATCCAGCGTTTGGGCCGTTTTGGCCACCGTATCCTGGGTCAGCTTCAAGGCATTTTCCTCCAATATCTTGGAGGTTATGGAATAGGAAAAATAAGAGGTAATCAGAATGGAAAGAAGCGTAACCGCTGTAAACGCGGCAATCAGCTTCTGCCGGAAGGGGGCTTTGCTTATGAAGGTCATGCGTGCATCCTCCGCTAGGGAAAGTTGCCGCTTAAGTGAAGCGGCACATGCCTTGATTATGGAACGGATGCGCTTTATTTACAACGTTTGCAACGCAGCGCTCCCAGTATGAGTATAAGCTTAAACGGGCGGAATAAACGGGGGCAAATCTGCTTTTAAGGGATACTTTCCTACGGAAACGGGGATAAACGTCCTATCAGCGCCTTTTTGACAATGAAAAAAACCCTTTTACCGGAGTAAAAGGGCGTCATCTTTTTATGGGGTCCGCTTAATATTTCGGCGGGAACAGATTGAACAAGCTGGGCGGCGTGTCCATCCATACGTCCTTGCTGTCTTCCTTCAGAATCCGTTGGATTTCGTCGCGGGCTCCGGCAGGTTTTTCCAGGTTCTGGATCTGTTCCGGTGCTGCTTCCTTTTCCTTCACAAACAGGTTCATCATGGTGATTCCCTCCTTGTTGGTGGAAAACGATATCATTGCATGTCACATATATGATTTCTATAACCATTATAACATATATTTATCCGAATGCAATCCGTCACTTCTCCAATACCGCCTGTTGGTGCACAAGCACCTCCTGCAAGAGCTTTATATCCGGCTGGCCCAGCTTCATCCGGCCGTCGGCAGCAAGCGCCGCGGAGGCTCCCGCCGCGTCCCCCAGCATAATCAGGTTGGGATAGACCCGCATGGCAGACCAGGAATAGGAATCGATATTGGCAGCATAGCCGGGCAGCAGGAGATTGTCCACATACGGAGTTTGCAGCACCTCATATGGGACATACCAAGGCTCATGCAGCGGATTGGTCAGAGTTTCTTGCTTCTGATAGGTATTGGAATCAAAGTTGTAGAAGCCCACGCCGATCCGCCTGTCGTAAAATTCCTGACCGCCCTTCATCACATCGGATTCCGTCAGCGCATGTGCCTTCGCGGCTCCCGGCTTATTGCGGGCATGGATGGTCTCCCTCAGATACAGAATTTCACCTACTGCAGGCTCCCCATTTTCCAGTACCGGCTCCACATTGGCAAAACCCGGAAGCTTTCGGATCATCTCCCAATACTCCGGCTTGTTCAGCTCCTGCACCGCCAATTCCCGGGCTTCCTCCGGGTCCAGCTCCCGGGAGTCGGGGTACAGGCCGTTGTCCAGTTCTTTATCCCGCCACATCTTGCGGCCGTCCACTTTATAAATGATCATATGATTCATCCAAAAAGGGGTTTTTCCGGTATCTGCGCCTACATGAGAATACCCGTCCTCCCCGGCATTGTACGCCTTCAGCCTGAAGTAAGGGCTGTTCCGGTCAAAGCTGAGAATGTCGGGAATGGTATAAACCTCCCGGCCTCCCCAGAATTGGAAGGAGCCCCTGGTAGAATAGGCAACGCCGTTGGCTGTTTTGTTGGGGGCAATAGCTGCATACGCATCCACTCCCTTCACCTTGTACATAAGGGTAGCCACCATCTGCAGTTGATCCTTGCCTGTATCCTCCCGGCCCGTGGTGTAGTCCGCTCCTGTGAGCCGCAGCAGCCGCCCGGATTCGGAGGCGTCAATGAAGACCTCCGCCTGCACAGAAGAACCGCCTGTGCCGCTGAACCGGTAACGGCCATCCTTGGGATCCTTGCGGATCTTACGGAAATGGAGTTCTTTAATCGATGAGGTATTTTCGCTAAGGTCTGCCTGGGTAATATCCGTTTCATACAGAATGCGGATACGGCCTGAAGCGTTGGTTTCACGGACGAAATAGTCCTCCATCTCCGATGGTGCAAAAACCGCTCCCAACGCCTTTACAAACCGGAACAAAGAGCCTCCCTGGGAGCCTGTGTAATCGGCAGGCAATCCCGGTGGAAGGCTGGAGGGTTTGTGATAGTTCAAATCGAACAGATTCTGCCTGCCGGCAGTCATAGTAGATCCCAATTGGCGTTCCGGCACAATCATCAGGACATCCGCATGGGGGCTGGACGACACCGCAGTCAACGCGGCGGAAACCGCTTGCGGACCGCCTCCATAGATCACAATCTCATAAGATACCCCTCGGACCGAGGCGGTTGAAAGGATGCCGAGCAAGGAGACGATCATGAATGCGGACGCTTTGCGGAGCATAAAGGTTGGCTACCTCCAATGAAGTCCAGGTTGAGTTTTGTTTTATAGCCTTTGGCGGATATGGTTGAGCAGGGCTTCGCATCCCGCATCGACCATTTCGTAAACCTCTTGAAAATTACCGGTATAATACGGGTCGGGCACATCCGTGTGCTCCCGTCCCTGTACATAATCCATCAACGGAAGCACCTGGGCAGCATGATCCTCCGGTGCAAACTGCTTCAAATCCGCCACATTTGCGGCATCCATGGGTACAATGTAATGGTGTAGACCAAAGTCCTGTCCATTCACCTGGCGGGCGGCAATGCCCTCGTCGGAAATGCCGAATTCCTTGAGGATTCCGCGGGTTCCCTCATGGGGCGCTTTGCCGGTATGCCAATTGCCGGTTCCGGCGGAGTCCACCCGGATCTTGTCCCCTAAGCCCGCCGCCTCCACCTTATGGCGGAACACAGCCTCGGCCATGGGGGACCGGCAGATATTGCCCAGACAAACAAACAACACCTGAACCATACATTTATCCTCCCTCAATTGCGGCAGTGGATATTCATGTTAGATACTGCTCCTTAACCCAATTGCTCCAGGGTCAGGGACGCATGCTCCACAAGCGACGGAAGATCGTCAATTACCGCTTCGGTGAACGTTCTTCCGAACAACAGCCGGATCCGATGCCGGACCTCTTCGGATTCAGCCACGCAGGTATGTGTAATCTGCTGCTCAATCGGATACTGACCACCCCAGATGGCTTTAACGGCTTTTTCCGCTTTTTCACAGGCTGCCTTCGATTCCAGTCCTGAGCTATCTTGAGGAAGGGTGGCGGTAAACGAAATATCGAGAGAACAGCCGGCTTCTTTAGCAGATTGCTCCAAAAGCTCAGCGGCTATATTACGCAGTGTGGACGATATCTCCATCCACGCCATGTACCGGCCGGCGGTTTCCTGCTTCAAGCGGAAGGCGATCCGGAAGGTTCGGGAGAGCGACGCCAGATCCACCAGATCCTCTCTGGCCGTTACCTGGAGCTCGCCTGCCAGGTCATGGTCGTAGACCT
Organism: Paenibacillaceae bacterium; assembly: GCA_029256065.1. Classification (GTDB taxonomy): domain Bacteria; phylum Bacillota; class Bacilli; order Paenibacillales; family NBRC-103111; genus Paenibacillus_AR. The sequence goes on along the minus strand of JAQSYT010000092.1, from coordinate 3,975 downwards.
GCCCCTCCAGCACCACCTTTACATTATCAAACATGGTGGGATCAAACATTATGAATACAGCTTCTCCCGCTGGCGTTTCACATCATCATTTTCCAGGTATTCATCGAAGGTGGTCATCATCTTGTCAATCATGCCGTCAGGAGTAATTTCGATGATCCGGTTGGCGATGGTTTGAATGAACTGATGGTCATGGGATACGAACAACATGGTGCCGTCGAAATCCCCCAAGCCGTTGTTCAGCGCTGTAATGGATTCCAGGTCCAAGTGGTTGGTAGGCTCATCAAGAATCAGAACGTTGGCTGACTGCAGCATCATCCGGGACAGCATGCAGCGCACCTTTTCGCCACCTGAGAGGACATCGGCCTTCTTTACCGCTTCTTCGCCGGAGAACAGCATCCGGCCCAGGAAGCCGCGGATAAAGCCTTCGTCCTGTTCCTTGGAATATTGGCGCAGCCAATCCACAAGAGTCAGGTCGCAGCCGTCGAAATATTGGGAGTTATCCTTCGGGAAATAAGCCTGGGAGGTAGTTACGCCCCAGCTGAAGGTACCGGCGTCAGCTTCAAGCTCGCCTGTTATAATTTGGAACAGAGTGGTTTTGGAAAGACCATGCGGGCCGACAAAAGCGATCTTGTCTCCCTTGTTTACAGTAAAGGTGATATTGTCCAGCACCTTCTCGTCGCCGATGGTTTTGGTGAGTCCTTCAACCGCCAAGAGCTGCTTGCCTGCTTCGCGCTCTGCCTTGAAATGGCAGTATGGATATTTCCGGTTGGATGGACGGATGTCATCCAAAGTCAGCTTCTCCAGCTGCTTCTTCCGGGAGGTGGCTTGTTTGGACTTGGAGGCATTGGCGCTGAAGCGGCGGATAAATTCCTCCAGCTCCTTGCGCTTTTCGTCTACCTTCTTATTCTTATCGGACATAAGCTTCTGGGCCAGCTGGCTGGACTCGTACCAGAAGTCATAGTTGCCTACATACATCTGAATTTTGCCGAAGTCGATGTCGGCGATATGGGTACATACCTGGTTCAGGAAATGCCGGTCATGGGATACCACAATAACGGTGCCGTCAAATTTGGCCAGGAAGTTCTCCAGCCAGGTGATGGATTCCAAATTCAAGTGGTTCGTCGGTTCGTCCAGAAGAAGGATGTTCGGGGAGCCGAACAGTGCCTGCGCCAACAGGACACGGACCTTCTCATTGCCGTCCAAATCACGCATCAGCAGGTCATGCTTATCCTTGGTAATGCCCAGACCCATCAAAAGCTCGGCCGCATCGGATTCCGCTTCCCAGCCGTTCAGCTCGGCGAAGTCGCCCTCCAGCTCCGCTGCACGCATACCGTCCTCGTCGGAGAAGTTCTCCTTCATATAGATGGCGTCCTTCTCAACCATAATTTCATAAAGCCGGGCATGGCCCATGATTACGGTCTTCAACACTTGAACGTCATCATACTCGTAGTGATTTTGCTTCAGGACAGCCATCCGTTCGCCGGGACCGATGGACACTTCACCGGTGGAAGAATCAATTTCGCCGGAGAGAATCTTCAGGAAAGTGGATTTGCCTGCGCCGTTGGCGCCAATAAGCCCGTAGCAATTTCCGGGGGTGAACTTAATATTTACCTCATCGAACAGCGCGCGGCTGCCATATCTAAGTGATACATTGCTTACTGTAATCATCCGTCCGTAACCGCCTTTTCATCCATGAAGGATTAGTCATATATTCAAAACGTTATTGTAGCATAAAATTGGCCTGAAAAAAAGAAATTTTACGGATTAGGGTGTGTCTTCAAACTCCGAGGGGAGCAGATTTGGCTGGATTTTCGTTCCAGGCAAGGCACTTTGGTGCAGGCGTACCGGAGGGTACGTCAAGCGAAAGTAACGCTAGCCCGGAGCGAAAAGACGGTAAAAGCTGCCCTTAAGCGGGTTTGAAGACAGGCCCTAGCCCCGTTTTTCCCGCTCAATAGCCTCTATCAGCTCAGATAGCTCCGTCCAGCGGGTCATGGCTTCATCCAGCTCCACTTCTTTGGCCGATTGCTCGTCAAAAAGCTCCTGCACCTTCACGGAATCGCTGCCTGATGCGGCCAGCTCTCTGCGGATGCGCTCCAGATCTTCTTCAAGCTGTGCGATCCGTTCTTCGATGCCATCCCATTCCTTCTGGTCCTTATAAGAAAGCTTCCGCGGACGGGTTAAAGTGGACTGGGTCCCATTTGCCGCTGTTGCCGGGGCTTCCGCTGCACTTTTTTTGGCCGGGGTGGACGATGCATCTTTGTCGGACGTTTCTCTATCCTTACGGGTTTCCAGATATTCGGAATAGCTGCCCAGGAATGGGTTTACGCTGCCCTCCCCCTCGAAGGCCAGCAGCTTGTCCGCCACCCGGTCAAGGAAATACCGGTCATGGGATACAGCGATGACTGTGCCGGGGAAATGCTCCAGATAATCCTCCAGAATGGTCAGCGTCTGGATGTCCAAATCATTGGTGGGCTCGTCCAGCAGCAGCACATTGGGTTCACCCATCAGGGTGCGCAGGAGATACAATCTGCGCTTTTCTCCGCCGGACAGCCGGCCGATATAGGTCCATTGCTGCTCTTGGGGAAACATAAACCGCTCCAGCATCTGGGAGGCGGTTACGGTAATGCCGTCATCCAGCTTGATGGTCTCGGCGGCGTCCCGGATATATTCCAGCACCCGCTTATTGGGATCCAGCTCCTCGTTCTCCTGGGTATAATAAGCCATCCGGACAGTGCTCCCCGTTTCGATGCTGCCACCATCCGGCTGAAGCTGGCCGGCCAGCATCCGGAGCAGTGTGGTTTTGCCGCTGCCGTTGGGTCCGATAATGCCGATCCGGTCTCCGGGTTGAATCAAGGCGCTCAGGTTCTTGACCAGGGGTCTTGGCCCGTAGATTTTGGTGACGTTCTCCAGCTCCAGTACCTTTTTGCCCAAACGGCTTGCAGTGACATGGATTTCCATAGCCTCCTGGGGGGCATCCGGCGCCTGCTTCTGCAAGGCTTCAGCCCGATCAATACGTGCCTTCTGCTTGGTGGACCGGGCCTGAGCGCCGCGGCGGAGCCATTCCAGCTCTCTGCGGAGCAGATTGCGCCGCTTGTCCTCGGACGCCGCCTGCATTTCCTCCCGTTCGGCTTTTTTCTCCAGGTAAACGGCGTAGTTGCCTTCATACGGATAGATACCGCCCTTGTACAGCTCCAATATCCGGTTGGCCACCCGGTCAAGGAAATACCGGTCATGGGTAACTAAGAGAAGGGCGCCTCTATACCGGGACAGCTGTCCCTCCAGCCATTCCGCTGTTTCGTTATCAATATGGTTGGTGGGCTCATCCAGAATCAGCAGATCGGCCGGATGAATCAGCGCGGCGGCTAAGGCCACACGCTTCTTCTGGCCCCCGGAGAGCTGGTTGACCTGCTGGGAGTAGTCATGGATGCCAAGCCGGGACAGGATGGTCTTGGCCTGGGTCTCCGCTTCCCACGCGGATGAGGCGTCCATGGCTTGCTGGGCTGCAAACAGGCGCTTCTGCTTTTCCGGATTTTCGGAATCAGCGCCTAAGGCTGCTAATGCAGCTTCATAATCGCGGATAATCCGCATAGCAGGCAGATCACCCTGGAAGATATAGTCCAGCACGGAGACAGCCTCGGTAAATTCGGGAGCCTGATCCAGATAAGCAATCCGGAAGCCGCCTGGCTGGATCACTTTTCCCTCATCCGGCGCCTCCAGCCCGGCCAGAATCCGCAGCAGAGAGGATTTGCCCGTGCCGTTAACCCCGATAAGCCCAATGCGCTGGCGTTCCGCCACGCTGAAGGAAATACGGTCAAACAGCACCTTCACGCCATATGATTTGGTCAGATTTTCTGCAGTAAGGACATTCATTTAGGCATTCGGCTCCTTTGCGGGCTCTTCTTCCGTCTCCAGCACATATGCGGCCAGAAGCGAGACGGTGTTCATAAGCGCATCCCGGTGGGTGCGTTCAAGCGA
>JAQSYT010000467.1 GCA_029256065.1 Paenibacillaceae bacterium | reverse complement strand
CAAATCATAGTCGTCCAGTTCGGCAAAATCCTCCTCCAATCGAACAAGGAGCAGATACACCCGATCCTGTAAAGCAAAGGGAAGCTCCAGCATGTGGAGCTTTTCCTCCAGAATAGCAGGCGGAATCCTCTTGTCCAGCAGCAGCTGGTTCAGAAGTTCTCCTCTTAGAAGAGGAAGATGCTCCTGGAAGGTGCGCAGAGCACGCTGCCGGGAGCTGATCTCCTCCCATTCTGCCTTCAAGGAGGCAATGACACTTCTCATAATGCTGATGAGCTCTGCCGTCAACACCGGTTTGGTCAAATAATAAGAAGTCTGCAGCGTAATGGCCTGTTTCGCGTATTCAAACTCCGCATAGCCGGAAAGCAGGATACACTTGGTGGACCCGGAGGTTTCCCGGATGCGGGAGATAAGCTCCAGACCGCTCATACCCGGCATTTTGATGTCCGTGATGACAATATCCACTGGCGTTCTGCGCAGCACCTCAAGGGCTTCCATACCGGAGTATGCCCGAAACGCCTCTCCAATCCCCAGCTCCTCTAAGGGCAGGATAGAGAGAATCGCCTCTACCTGATCGGGATAATCGTCAACCACCAATAGCTGTATCATGATCGCTCCCCCTCGGAATGGTTAAAACAGCCTTCAAGCCGCCCCACTGTGCGGAACGCTCCAATGACATGGAGGCGGCAGAGCCGTACCGGTGCAGCAGGCGCTGCCGGACATTCCACAATCCGCAGCCTCCCTTGTCCTCCACCTGACAGGCCTCCAGCCTGCTTACCAGCTCCGCAAGCTGAAGAGGTTCAAGACCCGCCCCGTTGTCTTCGATGGCAATACTCCAGTATTCTCCCCGGTCTTCTCCTGTAATCCGGATCACTCCCTGGCCCGGCTTTTCTTCAATGCCGTGAATAACGGCATTCTCCGCCAGGGGTTGAAGCATCAGCCTGGGCATTGGCTCCTGCAGCAGCTTGTCTGGTACATGGATTTCATAGCGGAGCCGGTGCATCTGCATCTGGTGAATTTCAAGATAATCCCGGACCAGCCCCAGCTCCTCCTCCAACGTGGCCAAGGGCTTTTCCAGCCGTGTGGTATACCGGTAGTACCCGCTTAAATGCTGAGATACGGCAATAATCGCTTCCCGGTTGTCCAGTTGGGCCAAGCTCTGGATGAAGGCAAAGCTGTTATAAAGAAAATGGGGATTAATCTGGGATTGAAGCTGCTTTAGATTCGCTTCCCGGACACGAATTTCCTCCTTGTAGACCTTTTCGATCAGCGTTCCGATTTCATCAGCCATATCATTGAACTGGAGGAACAGGAACTGAAACTCATTGTTGGTTTTGGAGGGCATACGAATGGAATAGTCCCCCTTCTTCAGGCGGCGTACGCCATAAATCAATTCTCTTACCGGAACCTGCACATTACGGTAGAGTATGGATGCAGCCAGCAGACTCATCAGCACCAACAGCCCCATGGATAAATAGAAGATAAGCTTGGTCTCCGCAATAGGCTGAAGCATAGCCGCAAGGGGCATCACATCCACCACATACCAGCCTAAGGAAAGAGAACGTTTGTAGGTCAGAATATAGCTTTTTCCCTCCAGCTCCAGGGTTCGGCTGCCCAAATCTTCAAGCGGCATATGGGCAAGGGCATCCGCCGCCTGGGAAACGAGCCAACTGCTTCCGCCGCCGGCAGCGCTCTCCCCGGTCCCGGCAATAGTTGGATAACCAGGGGAAAACAGAAACGACTCTCCGTCGGTGCCCTGCTGCAGCTGTTTCAACATCAGCGAAAGGTTCTCAGCGGAGAAGGATACCTCCACAATCGTGCTGGCTTTGGAAATTTCCAGCATGCTCATATAGGGCTGTGTGAGGAAACGGGAAAATCTCCCGGCTTCCCCGTTAACACCACGTATCCCGTACCAGCCTTCCGTGCCGTAGGAGGATAATCCCCCCCAATCGGGAACAAAAAGCGGGTCCGTGGACACCGCCTGGCGGGTGCCGGGAGCATACACAGCAAGGTCATTTTCCCAGTTGATGGTATTGCTTTGCAGGGCGATTTTTGAGGCAATGATATCCTTGGTTTCAATCACCTCATAGGAGTCGTCCAGAATAGATTTGAACTGCAGCTTTATGGCATCCGGATCATTCATGATACTGAAGGCGGCTTTCCAAAGCTGATCCGCAGTGGTATCCATTTGATGGACAAAAAACGACAGACGGTTTTCATTGGACTTCAGCAGCTCCTGCTCCACGACCCGGGTACTAACCCGGTTGGAATAGGTATATGAACAAATGATGGGCACCAATAGCAAGAGGATGATGATCATGACCTTGGCAAAAATGCTCATTCTGCTTGACATGGCATCGACTCCTTGTACCCGTTTGCCCACATCTTATCCTTTGACGGAGCCCAATACAATGCCTTTGACAAAAAATCTCTGAAGAAAAGGATACACGAGCAAAATGGGCAGTGCCCCGATAAAAATCTGCGAGGCCTTCACAGTCCGGCTGGATATATTCTTCACATCCTCCGCCGTCAATCCCGCCTCGTTGAAGTTCTCCTTGGCAACTACCGATTGCAGGAATGTAGCCAGCGGATAATCCACGGGCTTCTTCAGATAGATCATGCCATCGAACCATGAGTTCCAGTGACCTACCATCGTGAACAGACCAATGGTGGCAATCCCCGCCATGGAGATCGGGATGAATACTCTGAAGAGGGTAGTGAAATGCCCGGCTCCGTCGATCAGGGCTGCATCCTCCAGCTCAGGCGGTACAGACCGGAAGAAGTTCAACAGCAGGATAAGGTTAAAGCCGCCCACAGCGCCGGGTATGATGAGCGCCCAAATGGTATTCATCAGCCCAGTTCCGTTCACCACCAGATAGGTGGGAATCAGACCGCCGCTAAAGAGAATTTGAAAGACGAAAAACCAGGCATAGGCGCTTCTTCCGGCAAACTTATGGTCCGACTTGGAGAGGGAATAAGCGGCAAAGCACATCACTGCCATAGCCAGAAGCGTGCCCAGCGCCGTCCGCTCCACTCCGATAGCGAGTGCCCGTAAGAAATGCTGGTTGGACAGGGTCTGGCTATAAGCGTCTAACGTGAAGCCTACAGGCCAAAAATTGACAATATTAGCGGTAGCGGCTGCTCTTGAACTGAGGGAAACCGCCAAAATATGGACCACCGGCATCATGCAGAGGAGACTGAGTATGGCGAGAAAGGTATAGTTGATTATCGAAAAAATGAGGT
>JAQSYT010000091.1 GCA_029256065.1 Paenibacillaceae bacterium | reverse complement strand
CTGTCCCTGGAGGCGGTGCAGGAGGCGGCTCCGCCTGTGTTGAAGAAGCCGGAGCGCAATAAACTGGCTGATCCCGGGGTTGTGCGGATTTTGACCGAATGCCATTATCTGTTTGATGTGGTGGATATCCAGGCCGATTTCAGCGCCTACAAGGTGCTGGTGCTGCCTGATGAGGCTGTGCTGTGGCCGGTGCTGGCGGACCGGATACGCACCTTTATTGCCGGAGGCGGCAAGCTGCTGGCCACCGGGCGGTCCGGACTGGATGAGACGGAGTCCGCCTTTGCCCTGGAGCTTGGGGTGAAGCATATAGGCACTAACCCCTATTGCCCGGATTATTTCCGGCCGGATTTTGTGCCCGGCCCTCTGAAGCCTGCCGCCTTCGTCATGTATGCGGAAGGCCAGCAGGTAGAGCTGGCACCGGGCGGACGGCAGCTGGGAAGGCGGGAGAATCCTTATTTCAACCGGGATGTCTTCGCCTTCTGCTCCCACCAGCACACCCCTACCAACGATGAAGACAGCGGGCCGGGGATGGTGGAGAGTGACGCAGGCATCTACATTGCCTGGAAGCTGTTCTCCGATTATGCCGATAATGGCCATCTGATTCTGAAGGAAATGGCCCATTACGCCCTGAAGCGCCTGCTGCCCAAGCCGATGGTGGAAACCAGTCTGCCGGCCAGAGGGATTGTGACTCTCCAGCGCCAGGAGAAGGAACAGCGCTATGTCCAGCATCTGCTCTATAATACGCCGGTGAAAAAAGGCCGCGTGGAGGTTATCGAGGATATTGTGCCGCTGCATAATACTGCAGTCACCCTCCGCCTGCCAAAGCCCGTGAAGCGTGTCTATCTGGCTCCGCAAGGGACGGAGCTGCCCTTCACCGCCGACAGCACCGGTCAATCGGTAAGCTTCACCCTGCCGCTGCTGGAGAATCACCAAATGGTTGTGCTGGACGTATAAGCTTCTCTCCAGCTGAAAAAAGGACGTCTGCGGATCGAAATCCGCAGGCGTCCTTTCCTGTATCTGTATCGTCATGCATGTAACCGAATCATCATTACATCGCTTCATCCCTGCTGCCGTGCTTATCGAATAATCCGCCCAGGGACCGGGCGAGCACCGACACCAGCCCATGCTGGCGGCGTTCCTCCACCACATAGCGGGTATCCTCGTCCGGGCAGATAAGAATGCCCAGCTGATGATGCTCACCTGCGAACATCGCCCTGCCGGCAAAACGGCTCTCTCCCTGCAGGTTGAGAATCTCCAGCTTGCAGTAAGCCGGATTAACCTGAAGGGCGGCATGGAGCTCATCCTTCGTATGCACAGGCTGTCCGTTCACCTTAGCAAGAATCTCCCCGGTACGGATGTCCAGCCCCTCTGCAGGACTGTCCGGGAGCACCGCCAGAATCTTAAGCCCGCGGCTGTCATGGACAAAACGCGGCATTTCCTTAGATTCCTCCCAGCGTCCCCACCACAGAATTCCTTCGTGGAGGGCAATGGTCAGCACCGCAGCCACTGGAAGGAACGCGCCCACCCAGTGGGACAGGAGAGCGAAGCCGGTTACCGCCAGCCCGTAGAGTAGGAGACGACTTGAGGTTTTCCGGGCCTTGTCCTCCGGCAATTGGGTCCAGGTGGACTCCATAAAGCCCATGGCAACCGGCAGCGCCAGAATGGTCCAGCCTGATGAAGCCATGCCGGAGCCGAACAAGGGCGTCCACGGCAGCTGGAAGCCGCCTGACTGGGCCGGAACCAGGAGAAACAATGCCACCGGCCAAAACGCATACAATTGAAAACCGCCCATCACACGGCCCCGCTTGCTCTCGGTAAACAACGGAGTCCGGGTCTGGCTTCCCTGATAGCGGACAAGCAGCGCCTCCGCCAAATGAAGCACCCCGGCCAATGCCAGAAGCGCCGGCGTCTCTACGCCCTCCATCCAGCGGTACAGCCAGCCCAGCGCCCCCGTATCCGCCCCTTGGGGCACCCAGCCTAGAACCGCATCAACCAAAGCCAGAATTCCAGCGGCATATGCCAAACACAGGAACCGGATACGGAACAAAATCAGCACCGCCGACAACGACCACAGCAGCACCATAGCCTCTGTAGTAAAGGCAGAGCCCAAAACCGCCAGTACCAGGGAGGCGCCTAAACCGGCTGCCAAGCCCCATACCACCAGCCGCCAGGACACCCTGCCCATATAATGAAAGCGTGAATGGAACAGCTTGCGCTCCAGCCGGATCTGCCGTCTGTATTGAAGCAGAATCACCACCAGCCCCAGGTAGTAAAAGGGATTCACCAAGAGCCCCAGCAGTGCTCTTCCCCACGCGGACAACAGATTCAAAGCCAGGTCCATGACCGTTCATCAGCTCCTTTTCAGCAAAAAAAGAGAAGGCGGGGAAACTCATTCTCCAGGGCCTGTCTTCAAACCCGCTTAAGGGCAGCTTTCACCATCTTTTCGCCCCTTGGGACGAAAATCCGGCAAAATCTGCTCCCCTCGGAGTTTAAAGACGCACCCTAACCTTCTCTTCATTCTACACGCGAGCCGCCTTTTCCTGCCAGGCGCACTAATTTTCCTATATATTCCATCAACCCGGAGCTTACTTGCTCAACATCCGGATCGCCTCTTGCAGTTGAAAATCATTGGCGGGGCTCTTCAGAAGAGTGATGATGTCATTCTCCAGACTCTCCATTGTCGCAACGCTGGCAACACCGGTAGATGGAAGGCTGCGGCTGGTCTGGTATTGCTTGAGTGCATCCGCTGTTTGCTGGCTGAAGTACCCGTCCGAACGGCCCGGCTTAAAGCCCAGACCCTCCAGCATCACCTGCAGCGATTTGACCTCATCATTATTGGCATCAGCCGACAGCTCATTCTTCTTCGAGAACGGCACCACGTGGAAGTAGGCCGGCTGGTCCACCTTCACATCCGGCTCAATACCCGTTTTGTGAACCCAAGTGCCTTTGGGAGTGAGCCACTTGTAGGTGGTCATCTTAATATTGCTGCCGTCGCCCATCTCCTTCTCGAAGGTCATCTGGACGGTTCCCTTACCGAAGGTTTTTTCACCCACCAGCTTGCCTAATCCCGTATCCTTAAACACCCCGGCAAGAATTTCCGAGGCGCTGGCGCTGCCGTTGTTGATCAGCACCACCACCGGAAGCTGCTTGGCCCCCGCGGCTCCATTGGACAACGTCGGCGCACGTTTGCCGTCCCGGTCTTCAATCTGCAGAATCGGTTTGCCCTTGGCGACGAAGTTCTCCGAGATTTCTACCACCACAGGCAGAAGGCCCCCCGGATTGTTCCGCACGTCGATGATGAGAGACTTCATCCCCTTCGTCTCCAGGCGGTTTAGCTCTTCCTTGAAGCGGACAGCCGTATTGGTGGAAAACTGCCGGAGCTCGATTTTCCCGACGGTATCGTTCACCATCTCTCCATACACGGTCTCCACGGGAATATCATCCCGTACCACAATCATCTCAACGGCTTCCGTTAACCCGGAACGCACCACACCCAGCTTGGCCTGGGTTCCCTTGGGACCGCGGATTTTGACAACTGCCTGGGTCAGGGTCAGCCCATCCAGAGATTCTCCATTGACGGTAAGAATCACATCGTTGGCCCGCAGGCCGGCTTTTTCCGCCGGGGAGCCCTTAATCGGTGACACAATGGTTACCTTGCCGTTCTCCAACGACACCTCAGCGCCGATCCCCTGGAACGAGGAATGGATGGTATCATCAAACTGCTTGGCCTCTTCCGCATCCATATAGCTGGTAAACGGATCCTCCAAGGCATTCACCATTCCATGGATGGCGCCGTTCATCAGCTTGTTGTGATCCACCTGGCTGAGATATTTGGAGCTGATCAGATCATAGGTAGTGGAGAGCTTCTTCAGATCATCCTTCGACAAGCCGCTGCTTGGGGCGGCTGAAGACACCGCAGCCGAAGTCGCCTGCGCACCTCCCTCCGGAGAGCCGACGATGGTAAGCGTGAGAATGCTGCTGGCAAACATGCCCAGAAGCACAAATGTTAGTACTGCCCGTCCGCGAAACATCAAAACAAAGCCACCACCTTTTTGCTCTCTACTCAAATGTCAAAAGATCCATGCCACCGGCTGAATGGAGTTATGGAGCGCTATCTCTCCCCATGGGCGTCATGAATGTCTTGCCTTGCTTTGGCTAGTATATGACAAGCGCACCCGGAATATAAAGCCTCTTCCGGAAAACAACGGCCTTCTCTGGAAAAAAAGTCTGCAAAAGCCTGCATCGTATGCAGGCTTTTGGGGTAATACAGATTTATGAATGATGGGCTATATTCCCAAGTATGATCTCGGATTAGTCGGAGTGTCCCCGTTATCCTTGCGCACCTCAAAATGCAGATGGTTCCCGGTGGAATCGCCGGTGGAGCCCACTTCCCCCACCTTCCCCCCGCGTTTCACGGAGTCTCCTTCGCTCACACTAATGGCGGACATGTGCCCATACCAGGTCACCAGACCATTATTATGGTCTACGACCACCGCATTGCCGTACCCGTTGACCCAGCTGGCCAGGATAACGGTTCCCTCATCTGCCGACAGCACCGGTGTGCCCTTGGGAGCGGCAATATCCAATCCCTTATGCAGCTTGTTGACCTTCTTGATGGGATCAATCCGGTAGCCGAACTCCGAGCTGATGGTGCCGTTAATGGTCAACGGCCATTGCAGCTTGCCTCCGGTATAAACAGGCTTGGCAGCGGCAGCCGTCCCCTTCTTCTTCGCCTCTTCCTTGCGTTTCTCTTCTGCCAGCTTGGCATATAGAGCCTGCTTGTCCTTCACCAGCTTCTCGGCAGCTGCTTCCGCCTCCTCGCTGATATGCTCCTGCTTCTGCTCTTCTTTCGTCAGACTGGCGATAGTCACTTCTTTTTGCTTCAGGTTTTTCTGAAGGGTGGCATAAATCGCCGACTTCTGTCCGTGCATATCGGTTACCTGGGCCAGCTGCGTTTTGATCTCCGATTCCTTCTGGGTGATCGCTTCCTTGTCCAGCTCATTGGCATGGAGTATCTCCGTATCCTTGCCTACAATCGTTCTGAGGTTTTGGAACCGGTCAATGAAATCACTGAAGCTGGTGGAGCTGAGCAGCACATCCAGATAAGATACGGAGCCATTCATATACATCAGCCGGACTCTGGATTCCAGCAGGCTTTTGCGGGAGGCCACCCGCTCCTCCGCCTCTGCCTTTTGCTTGCCGGTTTCAGCCAGATTAAGGTTGGTCTGGGCAATCTGCTGTTCTAATGCCATCACCTGATTGCTCTGCTCGTCAATCTCCTTTTGGAGCTGGTCCATTCCTTTTTGTTCCTGCTTAATCTGCCCGCTGATGACGCCCTGCTTTTTCTCGGCATCCTCTTTTTCCTTCTGGCGGACCTTCTCCTGCTGGGCAATCTGATCAATCTGCTTCTGAATTTCCAGCACTCCGGCATGCCCGCTCACAGGTACAAACACAAGGCTGGCGGCCGCCACAACGGCTATGAAGGGGACAAGTACACATTTTTTCACCGACCGTTTTCCTCCTGAAACTAAAGATTATTTATGCCTTCAAATATTTGCGGACGGACAAGAGACTTCCCCAAATCCCGATCCCGATGCCGATGGCCAGGAGGATTGCGGACAATTGCAGATGAACGTCATCAAATGACTTTAACTCCATCATCATGGTCTCCAGGCCGGAACGGCTGGAATCCACCAGGCGGTAGTATCCGTACAGAAGCACCCCTGCGGGAATGACCGAACCGATCACGCCCAAGAGTGCCCCTTCTATAAAGAAAGGCCAGCGGATGAAGCCGTTGGTGGCGCCAACCAGCTTCATAATCTTGATTTCCCGGTCGCGGGCCATTATGGTCAGCTTAATAGTATTGGAAATAAGGAACATCGCCGTTAAAGCCAGACAGGCGACAAGGATCAGACCGATGTTGCGTACAATTCCTGTAATTCTAAAGAGGGTGTCTACCGTGGATTTGCCGTAGTCCACCTTTACCATCGGCTTCGGGTTTTTGGACTCATTCAAGGCCACGATCCGGGCAGTTACATCCCCGACCTCCCGCGGCTCCTTGACCGTCACCGTAAAAGCATCATTCAACGGATTGTTCTCCCCGTCCATACCCTCCAGGTACTGCTTGCCTGTTTCACCCATCCGCTCCCGCATCAGAGCAAGTCCCTCATCCTTGGAGATGTAATCCACCTGCGCCACTCCCTCCAGCGCCTCCAGCTCGGAACGGAGCTTGGCGACATTTTCCTGGGGAATATTCACATCAAGGAAGACTTTGATTTCAACCTTGGATTCGATTTGCTCGGACATGTGGTCGACATTGACCGCCAGCAGCAGGAAGATGCCCAGGATAAACAGGGAAATGGCGATGGAACTGATCGAGGCAAAGGTCATCCAGCCATTGCGGATGAGGCTTCTGCCGCCTTCCCGGATATGTCTGCCCAGGGTACTAATCTTCATAACCGTAATCCCCTCTCGCCTGGTCGCGGGCGATGAGGCCCTTCTCCACAGCGATAACGCGCTTGCGCATGGAGTTCACGATCTCTTTGTTGTGGGTGGCCATAATGATGGTCGTGCCCCGGTAATTGATCTCTTCCATCAGCTTCATAATGTCCCAGGAGGTATCCGGGTCCAGATTGCCCGTTGGCTCGTCGGCGATGATAACCGAAGGGCTGTTAACAATGGCTCTGGCAATGGCTACACGCTGCTGCTCTCCACCGGACAGCTGGGTCGGCAGCGAATCTGCCTTATCCCGCAGCTTGACCAGCTCCAGCACCTCCAGAGTGCGTTTTCTGATCAGCTTCTTGGGCGTTTCAATGACTTCCATGGCAAACGCAATATTTTCCGACACTGTCATCTTAGGCAGGAGCCGAAAGTCCTGGAAGATAACGCCGATATTCCGCCGCAAAAAAGGGATTTTCCGCGGTTTCAGTTTAGCGAGATTAAATCCGTTGACAAAAATATGCCCCTTAGTGGGCTTCTCCTCGCGGTAAATCATCTTCATGAAAGTCGATTTGCCTGCGCCGGAAGGCCCTACCACGTATACGAATTCATTGCGGTCCACTTTGAGGTTGATGCCCCGTATGGCGTGTGTTCCGTCCGGATACGTTTTCCAGACGTCTTGCATTTCGATCACAGTATCACATCCACTCTTTCATAATGATCGGACAGCGCGCAGGTAACGCAAATAGCCTGAAAACACAGTCAGCTTATTAAACTTCGACAGAAAAACCGTTATTCCTTTATCGCAGGAGCGATTTTCCGTAAGATTCCATGAAATGTCCATTTTTCTGGTGAAAATCCGCCGTTAATAGCCGCTCGTGCCAGAAATACAGCAGCAGCCGCGGATAGACAGGGTGAACTATTTCCCGGGACACGCTCATATAGTGGAAGGAGAGGATGCTTGGACATGACTCCGAGATAATGCTTGCCAAACAAGCTTCGCTCCTACAAAACTCTTAGGGGGGTGCCCCCATGTTAGCGGACAAACACAAGCGCGTTGCCGCCGCGGGTCTGCTGGTGCTTCTGGCAGCGGCCGGCTTATGGGGAATCAGACTGTACGGATTGGATGCCAAACTTCCGGAGGGGCTCGCCTTCGGCGGTATCCCGGTTGGCGGCTTGCCGCTTGTCCAGGCGGAGGGGCTCTTGGACGCCCATCTGAAAGAAACGGCAGGCTGGCGGCTTCGTTTCGCTTCGGATGTGCCCGGTGCAGAGCAATCGTCGGTTTTTGGCAGCACCGGTCTCCGCTGGGATGCTTCAGCACCGAAGCAGGCCGTTGCAGAGCTTAAGGAAGGCAGCCCCTATCTCCGTGCCTGGCGCAAATGGCAGCTCCGCAAAACCGATCTGCCCATGGGCATTTTATACGATGAGAGCGTCTATACAGGCTTCTTAAAGCAAACCTGGGCAGAGCTCAACGCCAAACAGCCTATCGCCGCCAAACGGATGATTACCGGACAGGACTGGGTTGAGATCATTCCGGATATTCCGGTCTACCGGGTGGATGAAAAAAAGCTGCTGGACAGTCTCCTGGCCACAGATTGGCTTTCCATGTGGCGCGGGTTGGTTCCAGACCAGAAGGCGGCAGACACCGAGCCCGTGGTTATCCCTATGCCTCTCACAGAGATCCGCGCCCAGATAACCTATGACACGCTAACCGGACAGGGCATAGAACGCAAAATCAGCGAATTCGCCACTACCATCCTGCCCGGCAGCGAAGGGCGGCTGCACAATGTTGTTTCCGCGGCCAAAACCATTCACGACCGGGTCCTGGCGCCAGGGGACATATTCGACTATGCGCCGGTAATCGAAGAAACCAAGAACCGCTTCGGCTTCCAGGAAGCGCCGGTTATATACAACGGCAAGCTGGTTCCCGGCGTGGGCGGCGGCATCTGCCAGGTATCCTCTACGCTGTACAATGCCGTGCTGCGGGCAGGACTGGAAATTGTGGAGCGGCGCAACCATTCCCTGCCGGTGAGCTATGTTCCGCTGGGGCAGGATGCCACCTTCTCGGAAGGCTACATCAACTTCCGGTTCCGCAACAATACCGGTGCCCATCTCCTGATCCGTACCGTCACCGAGCAAACGAAGCTGACGGTCAAGCTGTTCGGCAAGCTGCCCCAGGGCCAGTCCTTCGACATCCAGTCGGTCACTGTGGAGGAGCTGGAGGCGCCGGTCAAAACGGTGATCAACCCCACTCTGCGCACAGGCCAGCGGGAGGTGCTGCAGAAGGGAAAACCCGGCTACGTGGTGGAGACCTACCGCACCAAGCGGGAGAACGGCACCATTCTCTCCCGGGAGCTCATCTCCCGTGACCGGTACCAGCCCCAGCCCGCGCTGATAGCGGTGGGTGGCAAGGCCGGGGAAGGAACCGGCCTTAGCGGAGAGGGCAAGGAAGGTGTGCTGGAGGATGGCGTGGAAGGCCCCCGCTTCCGCTAAGATCTTCACTCCCGTCATATTACTCCGCCTAAGACGTTTTGGAGAATGTGACAGGTCACATGACTGCGGTTACTTCGTCCTCTACATATTGCCTGCTATACTAAGAATCAAGTTCTTCATCAAGAAAAGAAGCAGGGGATGCATATGTCAAAGGCCGATTTTTTCCTGCAGCTCCGGGCCCGTCTCCGCGGATTGCCTCCGGAAGAGCAAGAGAATATTCTTGGCGTTTATGAAGATTTGTTCCGTCAGGCTGAGGTCGGCGGCAAAAGTGAAGAGGAGATTATCCGCTCGTTGGGTTTTATACCGGTTCCCGTTGATCAATCACCCCAGCCGCATATCCATAGATCCTATTCCGCCGGCAAAAGCGGTTTACGGTCCTTCTCGGCAGCATGCGCTCTGCTGCTGTTTAACCTGATTTTTGCGCTGGCGCCCTTTTTAACCATTGCCTTGCTGCTGTTCTCGTTTTCCCTCGTGGCCGTATTGTTTGCCTTCAGCCTTTTTTGGGTTGTTATCGGAACGGGAATTCCACCGACTCTCGAGATACTACTGCTGGAGATTTTCACTACCATGACATTGAGCGGACTGGGAATTCTGCTGGGGGCTGCAATGTGGAAATTAAATATTGCCTTCTGGTCTGTGGTCAAACGCTATGTGGCCCTTAACCTCAGACTGGTCAGGGGGGATTAAGATGAATTTCAGATGGAGCTTGAAGCAAATTGTCATGACCGCATTAGCCTGTACGCTAATCGGCATCGGAGGTTTGTTGCTGCTGTACCGGCAGGGAGTGATTGACCGTTCCACCGTAACCCTGAATGTCCAAAAGGAGCTGGACGCCTCATCTGTCCAATCCTTCTCACTGCAGACGGATACAGCCCATATTACAGTTGTCCCGACCACCGGAAATCAAATGATTATAAAGCTGAGCGGCAAGGTCCGCACATCCGTTGCGGAATATGCGGACATCGAGCTGGACCAAAACGGCGGCGATGTGAGAGCTGTGGCGCGGACCACCAAACGCATTAACATCGGCATTGACGTGACTCAGATATTCCAGCTCGTCACCAGCAAGCTGGAAGTAACCGTAGAGCTGCCGGAGAAGGTATACCGCAGCCTGTCCTTCACCACGGATACAGGACGGATTTCCCTGCCTGCCCTCAAAGCGGATACGCTTGAGGTGACCACCGATACCGCTGACATTCTGCTGAAGGGCTTTACCGGTACCAATCTTAAAGCCAGAAGCGATACCGGCACCCTTCGGCTGGACCATTTGTCCGCCAAACTGTCGTTACGGACGGATACCGGTCATATTATTGCAGGACTGGATAACTTCTCGGCACCTGCCGATGTGGAAACCGACACAGGAGACATCCGGTTGACCATGGAGAAGCTCTTCCCTGCTGTGGTGGATTTCTCCACCGATACCGGCCGGACCATCATACAGCTTCCCTCCCCGGAGGATTTTACTGCCAAGAAGATGGAAAAGCGCAGGCTGGAAGGTCAGCTGTCCGGCGGAGGCCCGCTGCTGCAGGCCAGTACGGATACAGGAGATGTGGAGCTTGTTGTAAAATAGTCGATGCGTTTTTATCAGATACAGAAAAAAAACAAAAGAATCCCCGGCGCTCCCTTACGGAGTCCGGGGATTTGGCATTATTTGCTTTTCTCTGCATATTCCTTGTGCCAGGCTTGAAGCTCCAGCAGGGCTGCCTCGGCCCGCTCCACGGCTGCCGCCACCTGTACGGAGGCAGTGCCGCCGTATACATTGCGGGCGTTGACCACATGCTCCGGCTGAAGCACGGTGTAAATGTCGTCGCCGAACAGCTTGGAGAAGCTGTGGAACTCGGAGAGCTCCAGATCCAGCAAATATTTCTTGTGCTCTATGCTGTAGAGCACCAGCTTG
The DNA here is from genome assembly GCA_029256065.1 of Paenibacillaceae bacterium. Lineage (GTDB taxonomy): Bacteria > Bacillota > Bacilli > Paenibacillales > NBRC-103111 > Paenibacillus_AR. Next base: position 4,788 of record JAQSYT010000091.1, on the reverse strand, counting down.
CCAATAACCTCATGCGCTTGGCGGAAGGGCATGCCTTTGTTGACCAAGTAATCGGCAATGTCCGTGGCATTGGAGAAGTCCTGGTTCACCGCTTGGCGCATCCGTTCCTTATTTACCTTCATGGTGGAGATCATGGGAGCGAAGAGCTGAAGCGCGCCGTCCAAAGTTTTTACCGTGTCCAGCATCCCTTCCTTATCCTCCTGCATGTCCTTGTTATATGCCAGGGGCAGGGATTTCAGGACGGTAAGAAGACCTATCAGATTCCCATACACCCGTCCTGTTTTGCCGCGGACAAGCTCAGGCACATCGGGGTTTTTCTTCTGCGGCATGATGCTGGAGCCGGTGCAGAAGGCATCGTCCAGCTCAACAAAGGCAAATTCGTTGCTGGACCAGAGGATCAGTTCCTCGCTGAGCCGGGAGAGATGCATCATGATGAGAGAAGCATTGCTCAGGAATTCCAGAATGAAATCCCGGTCGCTTACCGCATCCAGACTGTTCTCGTAAACCCGCTCGAAGCCCAGGCGTCCGGCCACAAAATGCCGGTCGATGGGGAAGGTGGTCCCTGCCAGAGCGCCTGCGCCCAAAGGCAGCATGTTCACCCGCTTGTAGCTGTCCGTCAGCCGCTCCGCATCCCGTTGGAACATGGAGACGTAGGCCATAAGATGATGGGCAAACAGGATGGGCTGAGCCCGTTGAAGATGGGTGTAGCCGGGAACAATGGTGTCCAGATTGGCCTTGGCCTGTCCGATCAGCGCTTCCTGCAGCTTGGCCAGAAGCCCGGCGAAATGCACTACCCGCTTGCGCAGATACAAATGCATATCTGTGGCGACCTGGTCGTTCCGGCTGCGGCCCGTATGAAGCTTGCCGCCCACCGGTCCGATTTCATCGATCAGCGCCTTTTCGATATTCATATGAATATCCTCGTCGCCGATGGAAAACTCTTGCTCCCCCCGCTTGATCCGGTTGGAGACCAGGTGAAGGCCGTCGGTGATCTTCTCTACGTCCTCCAGAGGAAGAATTCCGCATTTGCCCAGCATGGCCACATGAGCCAGACTGCCTTGAATATCCTCCTCCGCCAGCTCCTTGTCAAAGGTAATGGAGGCTGTATATTCCTCTACCAGCTGATCCGTTTGTTTGGTAAACCGCCCGCCCCACAATTTTGACACGCGCTTGCCCTCCTCTGTCTAATCGCACTTGCAATCTTCGTCTATTATACACAAAATTCCATGGTTTTTCCGGCCGCCAAGCAAATTATTGCTCTATAATTTCTAATTTTTGTAAGTTTTAGGCATGGATATTTACTTCGTTCCCACCTTCGCATACTATCCCCTCCGCTCAGGCGGCTTATGAAGAACGGGAAATTCAGACCTATTAGGCAGCTCAACTGAATCCTTTCCGCCGCTTTGCCTGAGCCAAGGGGATAATGTCCGACAAGAGGCTTGCACCGGTTCCCCACCATCTACTGGCCCTCCACAAGCCTGTTTTCTTTGCAACAAACGGACTGCCGAACCCTCCGGCAGCCCGTCTTCTTTGTCAAAATGTCATAATACCCTTACTTGGTTTGGTCCACCCCGGACGCTACCTTCAAACGCAGCGCGTTCAGGCGGATAAAGCCTGTGGCATCGTTCTGGTTGTAGGCTTGGGTCGGATCAGCTTCCATGGTGGCGATATTGGGGTTGTACAGGCTGACCGGGCTCTTCACGCCGGCGCCGATGACATTGCCCTTGTACAGCTTCAAACGCACCGTTCCGGTGACGTTCTTCTGGCTTTCGGTGACCAGCGCTTGCAGCGCCAGACGTTCCGGCGCAAACCAGAAGCCGTTGTACACCAGGGAGGCGTACTTGGAGATCAGGGAATCCCGCAGATGCATCACATCCCGGTCCATGGTGATGGACTCCATCTTCCGGTGGGCAGTAAACAGAATGGTACCGCCGGGAGTTTCGTACACGCCGCGGCTCTTCATGCCCACGAAGCGGTTCTCCACCATGTCCACCCGGCCGATGCCGTGTTTGCCGCCCAGCTCATTGAGCTTCTCCATGGCTTCAAACGGGGAAACGGGTACTCCGTTAATAGCGGTACAATCGCCTTGGGTGAAACCCAGCTCCACATATTCCGCCTGATCCGGCGCATCCTCAGGAGCTACACTCAGCACGAACATGCCCTTGTTGGAATCGGCGCTGGGATCAAACCAAGGATCCTCCAAAATGCCGCTTTCGAAGCTGATGTGCAGCAGGTTGCGGTCAGTGGAATACGGCTTGGCTGCGGAGGCCTGCACGGGGATTCCGTGGGACTCGGCATAAGCGATCATTTCCGCACGACCCGGGAACTGGTCGCGGAACTGCTCCAGCCGCCAGGGAGCAATCACGTCCAGCTCCGGAGCCAGTGCAGCAGCGGTCAGCTCGAAGCGGACCTGGTCATTACCCTTGCCTGTAGCACCGTGGGCAATGGCAGTAGCGCCTTCTGCCCGGGCGATCTCTACCATCCGCTTCGCGATCAGCGGGCGGGCGATGCTGGTGCCCAGGAGATATTGGCCCTCATACAGGGCTCCCGATTGGAACATGGGATAGATGAAGTCCTGGGCGAACTCTTCGCGCAGGTCATCGATGTAAACCTTGGAGGCGCCTGTGGCCAGAGCTTTGGCCTCCAGGCCATCCAGTTCGTCCTTCTGTCCGATGTCGGCGGTGAAGGTAATGATTTCCGCATCATAGGTGTGCTTCAGCCATGCCAGGATCACCGAGGTATCCAGACCGCCGGAGTAGGCGAGAACAATTTTTTGCTTTGCCATAATCAGTTGATGCTCCTCTCAATTTCTCATTCAAACTCTATTGTACATGATTCCGCCCTCAAATTGGCTGTGCCAATTTCGAAGAGATCATAATCTTATCCGGCTTACATGATAGCTGCCATAATGGCTTTTTGAGCGTGGAGGCGATTTTCCGCTTCGTCGAAGATCAGGGAGTTGGGGCCGTCGATAACCCCTGCGCTGACTTCCTCCCCACGGTGGGCGGGCAGGCAGTGCAGGAACATGTAATCGGGCTTGGCGTATTTCACCAGCTCCTCGTTGACCTGGTAATCGGCGAAGGCCTTCTCCCGGATCTTCTGCTCCTCCTCAAAGCCCATGCTGGCCCACACATCGGTGTAGACGATATCCGCATCGGCAATGGCCTCCCGGGTGTCGCCGGTAACCAGCACGCTGCCGCCGGTAGACGCAGCCACCGTCATGGAACGGGCGGTCATCTCCGCATCGGGCAGATAGCCCTCCGGTGCGGCAATGGCAAAATGCATGCCAAACTTGGCTGCGCCCATCATCAGGGAATGGGCCATGTTGTTGCCGTCGCCGATAAAGGCAATCTTCAGCCCGGCCAGCTTGCCCTTCTGCTCCAGCACGGTTTGGTAATCCGCCATAGCCTGGCAGGGATGGGACCAGTCAGTAAGGGCGTTAATGACAGGAACGGAGGAATACTTAGCCAGATCCGTCAAAGTCGTATGGGCGAAGGTCCGGATCATGATGCCATCCAGATAACGGGCCAGCACCTGCGCGGTATCAGCAATGGGCTCGCCCCGGCCGATCTGCAGATCATTGCGGCTTAAGAAAAGCGGATGCCCGCCCAGCTGGTACATGCCCACCTCGAAGGAAACCCGGGTGCGGGTAGAGGATTTTTCGAAAATCATACCCAGTGTTTTGCCCTTCAGGGGCTGGTAAACCTCGCCTGCCTTCTGCTTGCGCTTCAGCTCAATGGCATAATCCAGAAGGTATTGCAATTCCTCCGTGGTGAAATCCTCCAGGTCCAGGAAATCCCTGCCCCTCAGCTGTAATTTGTCATTTTGCTCCACAAACTGCGTCATGAATGGATTGTGCCCCTCTCCTGCATAAATGAAAAACCTCGCGCACCGCTTACCGCTCCGTTCCGCGATGCCGGTTATGTTTCTGCGCTTACCCTTTAACGTACCCGCATATATTATTCCGCTACGGCTGCCGTTTTCCTCGCCCCATGCTGCGCCAGCACCTGACAGATGACGGCAATGCCCTCATCCAGCTCTTCCTTGGTCACCAGCAGATTAGGCAAAAGACGAACCACATTGGGCCCCGCCGGCACCACCAGGACTCCAGCCTCGTGAATATCCGCAATCACCGCTGCTGTAGGCTCCGTGCAGATTACGCCGATGAGAAGTCCCAGACCGCGAACCTCCTTCACCAGCGGATTGCCTGCTGTGCCTTCCGTCAGCTTGGCGATGGTATAATCGCCCAGCTCGGCAGCGCGCTCCGGCAGCTTCTCGCCCAGAATAACCTCCAGGGTAGCAATAGCAGCAGCCGAAACCAGCGGCGTTCCGCCGAAGGTGGAGGCGTGGGCTCCCGCCGTGAAGGCGTCGCGCAGCTTGGCCTTGCCCAGCATCGCGCCCATAGGCAGCCCTGCCGCAATGCCTTTGGCCAGGGTGAAGATATCCGGCTCTATGCCGTAATGCTCATATGCAAACAGCTTGCCTGTACGGCCCATGCCTGTCTGCACCTCATCCACGATCAGCAGCAGGTCATGCTCCTTGCAGAGCCTCACAATCTCATCCATAAAACCCTGCTCCGCCGTAATGACGCCGCCTTCGGCCTGCACCATTTCCAGCATAATTGCACAGGTTTTGTCCGTAATGTAAGAGGAGAGCGCCGCCGCATCATTAAACGGGGCATAGACAAAGCCCTCAGGCAAAGGATGGAACCCTTCCTTCACCTTGTCCTGTCCGGTGGCCGTCAGCGTCGCCAGGGTGCGCCCGTGGAACGACTGGTGGAAGGTAATG